>CAYMQV010000158.1:0-11254 GCA_964392395.1 uncultured Gemmatimonadaceae bacterium | reverse complement strand
TCCCCACACTGGTCGCACCGAACGCCCGCCCCACCGCCTGCATCTCACGCTCGGCATCCTGCAGCATCGGCGCCATCTTCGGCTGCATCAGCCGCTGCAGGAACCCGCTGTTGAGCAGCTGACGCAACGCCGACGCGATCCCGAGTGACCCCGGCACGAACACCGTGCGCGCCCGCGTCTCGCAGGCGCGCACGAAGGCCGCCGTGCAGGTCTCGAGTGACGTCACCACACCGAACGGCCCTGGAAGCAGTGACAGCGTCCGGCGAAAGCTCGACAGATCGTGCTGCACGTCGCGCACCATGTCGGTATCCACCCACGACATGTGCGCGCTGCCCACCGCCACGCCATGCGCCAGCATCTCGATCCGCAGCACATTCGCCAGCTGTTCCACCGCTGCCTTCGACGCCGCATAGGCGGACATGCCCGGCAATGCAGTGAAGGCGGCCGCCGACGACACGATCAGCACGTAGCCCTTGGCGTGGATGATGTGCGGCAGCGCCGCCTTGATCGTGCGCATGGTGCCGATCACGTTCACATTGATCACCCGCGCCATCGCCTCGATGTCCACGACCGACACCGTCCCCATGTTGGCGATGCCGGCATTGGTGATCACGACGTCGAGTCGGCCAAAATGCTGCACGGCGGCGGCGACGGCGGTATCGAGCGCCGACTGATCCGTCACGTCGGCGGAGTACCACGTCGACGCCGATCCCAGTTCGCGCGACAGCTGCGCCAGTCGTCCGGTTTCGAGGCCGACCAGTGCGACGCGCGCGCCGGCCGCCACGAGGCGCCGCGCCACGGCTTCGCCAATGCCGCGTGCCGGCCCCGTGATCAGCACCACCTTGTCGCGCATCAGACTCTCCTCGGAAAATGCGGCGAATACCGTTCACGATGCACTGATCAGCAACATGGAGACTGCCCGGCTCATGCTCCCAGAACGATGTCGCATTCAGGCAACGACTCGAGAAAGCCCGAGCCAAACGCGCTGGACGGCGTGTGATATCCAGCCGACGGCGCGGCGGAGAGGACGCGGTGCGCACTCTCCACCGCCGATATCGCGGTCAGCCGATACCCTTCCGGCGTGACCGCGGTGCCCTGCACCGTTCGCCCGTCGGCGTGCGTGACCCGCCCCCACACCTGCATCACGGCGGTCGCCCGCACCGCAGCACTCGGTCCGTCCACACGCTGATCGATCTGCGATTCGACGAACTGCCGAATGAACGGCACTGCGAGCAATGGACTCACCAGGCGCATCATCCCCATCGACCGTACCGCGTTCTGCGGCATGGCGAGATAGGTGTGAATGTTCGGGATCTTCGTGGACCAGTGGGCCGTCGAGACGTCGCCCCACGGAATCGTGACGGCGAATCGCGGCTTGTCCCGGAACGGAATTCGCTGCGTCTTCCAGCCAGCAGGCACCCGCGTGATGCGACCGTCCTTCCGGATCGCGCCGCCCTCACCCGAGCCCAGCACCATCGTTTTGAGCGTGCCACGACTGAATCCACCACCACCGGCGAACGCCAGTTCGAGCAGCGCGGCGCCAGGCAGCTTTTCCGCCAGGCGTGCCGCCAGGCAATCGGTCGGCACGACGTCGAATCCGACGCCGGGCATCACCACGATCCCAGCCGCGGTCGCGGCCGCATGCTGCGCACGGCACGCTTCGAACACCGCGATCTCACCGGTGATGTCCAGATAGTGCACCCTCGCCGCCAGACAGGCGCGCAGCATCGGCGAGCTGGTACGAAAGAACGGACCAGCCGCGTGGAGTACCACCTGTACGCCACGCAGTGCGCGCTGCATCGCCGCCGCATCATCCAGCGCTGCGACGCGCACCTCGAGGTCGCGTGTCGTGGCAAACGGCGCCAGCGTTTCCGCGCGGCGACCCGCAACGATCGGCCGGATGCCGCGCCGCAGGCACTCCTCGACGATCAGTTGGCCCGTATACCCGTTGGCACCGTAGATGAGCAGCACGTGATGGTTTCCGGTGGCGGTCCCCTGGCATCGCGCGGTGACGGACAGCTCCACGCTGCCGGCAAGCTATCGCCCGGAGTGATCAGAGACCCATGAAGCCGCTGAATTGCGCCAGTTCCGCCTCGAGCGCAGTCCGGAACGCCGGATCGTTGGGCGCCCCTCCGGCCACGAAGCCAAGTTCCGGCACGAGGAGCCCGTCACGCACCGACAGGTTCGCCCACCCGATCACACGGTCCCGCCACGCCAGCGGCAGTGAGTAGTAGCCACGGATGCGCTTCGGCGCTGGCGTGTACGCCTCGAATCGATAGGCCCAGCCGTTGAACAGTTCGAACCGGGCCCGGTCCCACACGAATGGATCGAATGGCGCCAGCAGGCGGACGGCATCGCGTGGAATGATCCGCTGGACCGGCAGCGCCTCGCCATCGGGCCAGAACCAGTCGACGCCGTCCACCTTTGCGTGCGGCAACCGCTCCCTCGCCCTCGCAACGGCAGCGGCGCGTGCAGTGGTCCACTGCGGCGCCCCATGACGCAGCCGCTGCACGAGGCCACTCAGCATGCCGCCGGTGAGCGGTGCGTACTTGGCCACGATCACATCCACCAGCGTATCCATTGCCGCCACACTGTCCTCGGGTGCGGGGCCCTGCACCCGCGCCATATACAGCCGGGTGCCACCTTCCCGTCGGGCAACACGAACGAGGCCACGATAGTGCATCGCATCCAGCACCTGGGTGGTGATGTTCGACTGTCCACCAAACCAGTTGAGCGCCTTGCCGTGGACAAAATGCGCGTCCACGTCACGCGGGTGCACCACGCCACGCGCCTGCACGAACTCGAGGATCTGCTGCGCGCGCTTCTGTTCAGCCGCTGACCATTTGGTGCGTGGCGTGCGCGGATGCAGCAGCGCGTGTAGGTCGCGCGTGACGAACCCGTAGTTGACGAAGACGTCTTCCTCGATGCCGAGGCGGGCGTAGCGCCGTTCGAGGTCACCGGCCCGATACCCCGTCACGCGATGGCGCAGGGTCAGGTCCTGTGCGCGGGCGGGCGCCCGGATGGGGTCTGCCTGCACGAACCCCAGCCGGCCGATTGCGCGGCCGAGCGTCGTGGGCGCGGGAAACTGTCGGCGCATGGCGAATTGCCGCAGCCGGTCGATGTCGAGAGGCATGGTATGGCGAAGCTCAGGGACGGGAGGGATGACGGCAAGACGTAGGCCCCTGCCGCCGCCGCCAGGTATACGGAACCAACCAGGTTGCTGGATCGGTACTATTCTTCACCGATTCGTGACCGGTGTCTCCGGCACGAACTGCCCCCGAGCTCGTAGATCCTCCATGCGCATCGCATCGCCGGCCGCCGCAGTTGCTCTTCTCGCAACACCGCGAATCAGCGCGCAGGCGGTGACGCTGGGCGCAGGAGGCACCTTTGCCGAAGGCGCTGTCGTGGGAATGACGCAATGAGCCGCAGCACGCCGATCGCGCGCTCGAGCGGGCTCCTGACCGCGCTGCTGCTGTTGGTGGCATCGACGCCGGCGACCGCACAACTGCGCCCGCCGCGCCCCGGCACGCCACAAGCTGCCGTCCAGCGGCCGACCAGGCCACTGACGGTCGCTCGCATCAGCGGCACCGTCTTCGACAGCATCACCATGCGCCCGATCAGTGCCGCCACGATCCGCATGGTTCGCGCCGAGAACCCCGCCATCGGCCGGAGCGCGACGTCCGACGATCTCGGTCGCTTTGCGTTCGACTCCGTCGACAACGGCAGTTGGCTGGCAACGTTTCTGCATCCGTTGCTCGACTCGCTGCGCGTCGAGCCTGGCATTCTCCGGATCGATGTCACCGAACCCGGTGAGATTGCCCTGCCGCTGGCGACGGCGTCACCGCGAACCATGATGGCCAGTACCTGTCGCGGCGCATTGGCAGCCGACGTCGGACTGCTCGTCGGCGAGATCCGCCGCGCTGATGATGACGCACCGCTGCTCGGCGCCGCCGTCCTGGTCGAGTGGCCGGAGTGGGTGCTGCAGAAGGGCCGCATGGCCACCGAAATGCGTCGACTCAGCGCACGCACTGATTCCAGCGGCCGTTATGCCATGTGCGGCGTGCCGACCGGCAGTTCGATGCGCGGCTACGCCTGGAGCGGCGCTGATACGACGGGAGCCGTCGAAGTCTCCATCCCGGAGATGGGCTATGCGGTTCAGGATTTCTCGGTCGGCACCGTCGAACGGGTCGTCGTCAGGAATGACTCGGTGGTGAGCGCCACACCGACATCCACCATCCGCCGCGGACGTGCCACCGTCCGCGGCTTCGTGCGCACCCTCGACGGCCGACCGCTGGTGAATGCGGTGGTCCGTGTGCTGGGCAGCGGCTCGCAGGTGCGTACCGCGGCCACCGGCGCCTTTGCCATTGCCGACGCCGGCTCCGGTACCCAGAGCATCGAAGCCCGCGCCATTGGCTATCAGCCGTACCGAATGCCTGTCCGCCTTCGCGATGGCGAACCGACGGCGATCATTCTGCGTCTGGCGGTGCAGCGGGTGCAGCTCGACACGGTGCGCGTGGTGGCCGGCAAGCAGCTCGTGCCGGAGGTCCGCGCCATCGAGCGTCGCATGAATTCAGGTGTCGGCACCATCATGGACGCGGCCACCATTCGCGAGCGTTCCACGCTGTTCGTCACCGATGCGGTGCGCGGCATGGCGGGAGTCACGGTCAGCAAGGCCGCGACTGGCAACGGGCAGGAGATTCTGATGCGACGGGTGGCGGGCACCGATGGTTCGTATTGCGTGGCCAACATCGTCGTGGATGGCTTGCGCGTACCACCGTCGGCCAGTGCCAACGCCGGAATCGATGACTACGTGAATCTCGCCGACATCGCCGCAATGGAAGTGTACCCGCGTCCCAACCTCGTGCCGCCGGAGTTCCTCACCATCGACAACGGGTGCGGTGTGGTGGTGGTCTGGACGCGGCGTGGCACTGGTGGCGTGATGCCGCGGCGACAGAAGCCGAACGCACCGTAACCGCTTCGCGTCCGGTGGCGCGTGGCGGTTGCAGCAGCGCGGCGCTACCTGCGATTCAACCGCGCCAGCTCCGCTTCCGACACGATGAAGCCGAAGCCCGGCCAGCCACCTGACGCCACGGCGCGTTCGAACGACGCACGGGCCTTCACCGTATCACCGCGAACCATGTACCAGTTGCCCAGACCATAGTTGAGCGTGGCCACCTGCACATCGGCGGTATCACCTGGCGCGAAGAGTGTCTCCGGCGTCAGCTCACCGCGGTAGAGACGCAGACGTGTGACGTACGCATATCCCGGCGGTGCGGGCAGCGAATCGGGTCGCCGAGCCAGCATGGCTTGTGCGTCAGCGGCCCGACCCGACCGCGACAACGACATCCAGAGCCAGTCCGTGCTTCCCGCACGCTCACCACCATCAGGCGCACGTGGCTGGGCGCGGGCGAACATCTCTGCCGCACCGGAAAAGTCCTGCTCGATGAACCGCAGCACACCGGAGTGGAACAAAATGCCGTAGTTGGTGCTGTCGAGCGCCAAGCCACGCGTCAGGTCGGCGCGTGCCTTGGCGAACTCGCGCACCGAGATGTAGCGGTGACCACGCCAGCGCAGCAGCATCACATCGTTCGGCGCGACGACGAGCCCGCGCGTCAGTGTCGCAATCGCTTCACGAAACTGCCGCGCCCCCGATTGCGACACCGCCAGGGCGATGAACTTCTGCACATTGCGCCGATCGGCATCGAGTGCCGCCTGCGCTCTTGCAATCGGTCCGGTATCGCGCTGTGCCCGATACGCTGCACGCGAGGGCGTTTGGTACTGCACCGATTGTGCGCCCAGCGGAGCCGACGCGAGGCCGATGGCACCCGGGATCAGCAGCGCAGCGCAGAGCTGGAACAGTCGCGATTGCCGCAAAGGGCGCGAGCCGTTGATCATCATGGCATGTACTCCGAACCGAAAAGGGAAACGGCACCGCTTTCGAATCACCGGAGCCGATCGACGTGCCTGCCGGTAGCGCTGACCAGCCGCACCGGTGCGATCACCCCGACACCGGACACTCGGGACGCTCGCGCCGGATCGGCCACCCACCGCGACGGAACGTACCTGATGCGGCACCAGCGGGCCTGATGGGGCGACACCGTACCTGAAGGCGACACCGGGCGGCCCTGGAGTCTCAGCGGTTCGTCACCGTCCGCTTGACCGATTCACTCGATCCGAGTACGGTTGTCTTCGCGCATCTGGCTCCGGTCACGTGCTGCGCTGCATGCAACCGCCCGATGCCCAAGGTGCGCCGATGATTTCCCTCGCTCTGCGATATCCGATGTCCGTCGTCCCGGTCACGCCGGCGATGATGGTCGTCGTTTCGCACAGGATCATCGACGCAGCGCGTATCGGGTAGCAGCCGCGAGCATCTCGCCGCTCCTCGTCCTTCCGACGCCCCGCCTGCCTCGATTCGCAGACGGGGCGTTTTTCATTCCGGCACGACGAGAGTCCACATGACCGATACCACACGCAGCACCGCGCCAGCGCCGTCCACCCGCAGCCGGATCATCGGCGACGTACGTGATGCGCTGCGAGGCAAACAGCACGACTACACCACCGGCCCCATCGGGCAGGCAATCTTTTTGCTCGCGATTCCGATGGTGCTGGAGATGGTGATGGAGAGCCTGTTCGCGCTCTCCGACGTGTTCTTCGTGGCGAGACTGGGCGCGGCCGCCGTCGCCACGGTCGGCCTCACGGAATCGATGATGATCGTGGTCTACACCCTTGCGATGGGGCTCTCGATCTCAGGCACGGCGGTCGTCGCCCGTCGGATCGGCGAAAAGGACGCCGACGGCGCAGGGCGCGCGGCAGTCCAGGCGATTCTGCTCGGCGCGCTGATTGCCACCGCCGTCGCGATCACCGGCGCGCTCATGGCGCCCACGCTGCTGCGATTCATGGGGGCCGGCGACGACGTCCTCGCCACGGGCACGATGTTCACCCGTGTGATGCTCGGCGGCAGTGCGACCGCGTTTCTGCTGTTCGTGGTCAACGCCACCTTCCGCGGCGCCGGCGACGCGGCCGTCTCGATGCGTGTCATGTGGCTGGCCAACGGCATCAACATCGCCCTGGGGCCCATGCTGATTTTCGGCATTGGTCCATTCCCGGAACTCGGTGTCACCGGCGCGGCCGTCGCGACGACCATCGGACGGGGTACCGGTTTGTTGTACGCGATGTCGCGGCTGGTGCGGGGCAGCGGTAATCTGCGCGTGCGGCGTGCGCATCTCGTCATCGAGCCGCAGACGATGCTGAGCATGTTGCGACTGTCGGTGAACGGCACCTTCCAGGTGCTGGTCGGCAGCTTGAGCTGGATCGTTCTGGTGCGGTTCATGGCGGTCTTCGGCAGCGCCGCCATGGCGGGCTACACCATCGCCGTCCGCATGGTGATGTTCGCGATGCTGCCGGCGTGGGGCCTTGGCAATGCGGCGGCCACGATGGTCGGACAGGCACTTGGCGCGAAGGATCCGGATCGAGCTGAGCAGGCGGTGTGGACGGCTGCGCGCTACAACGTCGCATTCCTCGGCCTGATGGGGCTGATCTTTGGTGTCTTCGCGCCGGCGATCGTGCGCGGGTTCACCAGTGATCCGGCCGTCTCCACCGTGGCCGTCGACGGACTGCGACTGATGGCACTCGGCTTTCCCATGTTTGCGTTCGGTATGGTGTTGACGCAGTCGTTCAACGGTGCTGGCGACACCGCCACGCCGACCCGAATCAACATCGGTGTGTTCTGGGTATTCGAGATTCCACTGGCGTGGGCGCTGGCACGCTACTCACCGCTTGGCTTTCATGCGATCTTTGCGTCGATCACCGCCGCCTACTCGGTGCTGGCGGCGGTGAGTTTTGTGATGTTCAGGCGCGGGGCGTGGCGGGCGAAACGGATCTGATGACGGTGCCCGCCACCACTACCGCCGACGGGTGCTCATGACCCACGCACCCGTCGGTAGTACGCGCGGGCCGCGCCCCGCTCAACGGTCATCGCGCGCACCAGGCCATGCGGATCGCGGTGGAACTCCATCTGCGTCCCGAACACTGTCGGCGCGACGAAGCGCGATGGTGTCAGTGGCAGCAATGCCCCGGTTTCATCGGGAAGAACCACCGAGAGCTGCTCGGCGGCACGCACGATCCGGACCGTCGCAAAATTCATCCCATCCGTCAGTGATCGGCGGAGGTCGACCGGAATATTGGTGTCAAGCCGGTATTCTCCGGCGAAATCCGCCAGTCGTACGGTCGAAGGATCGAGCGCGATCGTGCGCAACGGCGGGTTCACGCCGTGTCCGATCGCATCGGAGAGCGCGTTGCGGATTTCCGTGCGCAAACGAGCGCCGTTGGCACCGTTGGTCAGCACGACGAAGCCATCGCCAGTTTCAGGATACCCTTCGATCCAGGCATGGTAGCTGTCATTCGAGCCGCCGTGGTGGAAAACACGGGTCATGCCCGCACCGTCCAGACGTGGGCCGAGGCCATGCCAGCTCGGAGAAACTTCCGTGAGCATGGCCACCGCCGTCGACTTCGGCAGCAACGTGCCGCTCCCACGGTAACTCCTGAGGATCGCACCCACGAACGCCGCGAGGTCGTTCGCGGTCGTCCACAGCCCCGACGCGCCGTCCTGCGGGAAGCGTTCCCAGCCTCGTGGTGCCGCAGTGACTTCTCCGTTGGCATCGTGCGCCTTCGCGATGTTGAGCGTCCCGGCGGCTGGGTCGCTGAACGTGCTGCGACGCATGCCGACAGGTTCGAACACCTGACGGAGGGTCACCTCCTGCAGTTGTTGCCGCATCACCGACTCGATCGCGAACTGTGCGACGGTGAAACCGCCACCTGAGTACTCGTTGAGGAGGCCGGGTGCACGAAGCAGGCGAATCGGTTCGTTCTTCGCCGGCGCTTCGCCATTGAGTGTCTGCAGCATCGTCGGAACGGCTCCGATTGGAGCAAAGTCCGCGAAGCCAGAGACGCTGAGCCCCGATGTATGCGACAGAAGCATTCGCAGCGTGACGACTGCCCGCGGGCTCGCAGGCAGCGGCGGTACCTTCCACGTCGTCAGATAGTGGTTGATATCCCGGTCCAGCTCCATCGTACCGGCTGCCACCAGGCGAAGGGCGGTGACCGCGGTGACGATCTTGCTGACGGAGCCGACATTGAACAGCGTATTCTCATCGACGGAATCCTGAGTGCCGGCCGTTCGCACCCCGAACCCTTCGGCCGCGACGACGACGCCGTTGCGTACCAGAGCAACGGCAACGCCGGGTACCTTGTGCCGCGCCATTCGCTCGAGCAGAGACCACTGCGGAGCAGCGCTGCCCACGGGCAGCAACGACGGGCGAAGCCCGGAGCGCATCGCACGCTGGAGGACTGTATCGCTGCCGTGCCCGGGTTGTGCGATCGCGACGAGCGACCATGCGACGAGGGCTGCGCCCAGCACCGCCAGCTGGACTGGTCTGGCAAGGTTGGCAGTACGGCGCGGCAAGCCAGCGCGACCGGAATCGGTTTTTCTGGTCATCGGAATCACCTTCGTTTCAAGAGTCAACCCGGGCGGCATCTCCGCCCCCTGGATCACACTATCAGCCGCCTGATCCCACGGAACGCCCGATGCGCCGAAGAGTGTGTGCCACGCGGCGACGCGGTGGAATCAGCGTGATGGCTCACGGGCCTGACCGCACAAGGCATCGAGCAGACCCGCGATGTACGTTCGACTGGCGCGCACAGGCCGTCCATCACGGAGGCGCAGCATCGCGTCGCGATTGGAGAGTGGCTGCATCTCGGCGATGTGCGAAATCCGCACGATCATCGATCGGTGAATTCGTACGAATTGGCGCGGATCGAGCTGCGTAGTGAGACGCTGCAACGACTCTCTCAGCAGATAACGTGTCGTATCGACGTGGAGCGCGGCGTAGTCACCGTCGGCTTCGATCACATTCACGCGATCAACCTCGATGAAGACCGCGCGCGGACCGATGCGTACACTGAATCGCGCCGGATACGACGATGGTCTGGCGGCCCACGCGCTGCCAGTGTCGGCGACTGCCGGCACACCGTGTCGCTGCCGCCACACCTGCCGCGCACGATCGAGCGACTCGGCGAAGCGCACCTCGTCGATCGGCTTGAGCAGATAGTCAATCACGTTCAGTTCAAACGCGCGAACTGCAAATACCTCGTATGCAGTGAGCAGAATAGCGATCGGCCGCTCTGGCGATGGCAGCGCTGCGAGCATGTCGAGCCCCGACATTCCTGGCATCTGCACATCCACGAACACGACATCGGGGCGCAAACTGCGTATGCCTGCCAGCGCGGAGCGACCATCGGCAAATTCGCCTGCCACCTCGATGTCCCCGACGCCCCGCAGCCGACTTGTCACGCCGGCCCGCGCTAGTGGCTCGTCATCGATGATCAGGGCGCGCAGGGTCATGCCGCCTGCTCAGCCACGACTGGGGGTGTCGTGCGGCAGGGAATCCTGATCGACGCGGCAAACCCTCCGCTCGGCTGCGCGTCCGCGTCGAACGTGTAGGCCCCCGGGTACGATGCACGCAGCCGCTCCTCGACATTCCGGAGCCCTGTACCGATCCCGCTGACGTGCTCAGGCGCAATCGACGGGCCGTCATTTCGAATCACGATCCACAGCTGATCCGCATCGCGCTGGACGTCAATCGACAATCGTCCCGGTTCCGTCAGATGCGCAATCCCATGCCGGATTGCATTCTCGACCAGCGGCTGCAGCAGCAGGCGCGGGATCAGCGCCGACAGCGTCTGCTCGCCCAGTGACACTCGCAGAACGAGGCGATCGCCGAATCTGGCCTTCTCGATGTCGAGATAGCTATCCAGCAGCGCCAGTTCATCGGCAAGGGTGACCACATCCGTATCCGCATCCTCCAGTGTTGCCCGAAGAAAGCTGCCGAGTTTCGCAATCATCAGCTGTGCCTGGCCCGGGCGCTGGTCAGCGACCAGGGCGGAGATCGCGTTCAGTGTGTTGTAGAGGAAGTGCGGGTGCAGCTGATAGCGCAGGGCGCGCAGCTGTGTTTCCCGGGCGAGGTGGAGCGCCGCGCGGCCACGCGCCTGTTCGTGCTGGAGGGCCACCGCAATCGCCACCAGCGCGTGGCAGGCACAGAATGCCACCAGCGCCAGCCACAGACCATCCAGACCACGGCCGCGCAGAAACGTCGTCCAGCTCAGCGACGTCGGGGCTTGCCAGTGCGCGAGCGTCGCCACGGCGGCGCTGGCCAGATTGCTCGTGAGCCCCATCAGGCAGGTGACCGCGAGCAGGATG
>CAYMQV010000157.1:0-11376 GCA_964392395.1 uncultured Gemmatimonadaceae bacterium | reverse complement strand
CACTTCGTGCTGGGCAGGAGACGAGGCGCAGCGGTTGCCTTCGCCACAACGTGCGCTACGCGAATATTCAATCTACTTGCCCCTCCGATGGCAGGTGCGCAGATAACGACTGCCTGCGCCGATGCCACGACGGACTACAATTTGTCGCGAGAGGTAAGAGATAATGTGGTGTTTGTCGGTGGCCTTACCGCCATCGGCGCCGCCGCCGTACTCATTCCTGCCACAATCTTCGTGGTCACTTCGGGCGGCACAGGTATTGCTGCGACGGGAAATGCCATGTGGGGCGCCGGCGTGGCTTTGGTGGGCGCTGTGTCGGGGATCTATCTGGCGAACAAGGCTGTGACCAACCAGGCGGCTCGTGTCTCGCGCGATTGTCTTGGGGGTGGAGGACGGCCAAGGCTGACCTGCGCAATTCCAACCGCATCGGCAACAAAATAGCAGTATCGTGTAGTAGCATGCGCGGAGCGTGCTTCGGACGTGAGCGTACAGATGCTCAGTGCGCCGATGCAGTATTCGTGGCCTCCGTCACGTTCACGCAGTCAGTCGATTTGATTACTGCTCAGCGTTCTGACTTCATAGTTACCTGATTTCTCCTTGGAGGAGCCTTGCCCCCCCCGAATGAAGACATCATTGATACGAAGCTGATGCGCGGCTTAATGGCCGTGATGCCTGTTGCGTTCGCCGCCTTCTTGCTCTTGGCTGTTCTTCTTGGACTCGGAGACGATCCTTCCCCTCCATCGACTATTTTTCTGTTTCTCGGTACCGCCGGAGCACTGGGCACCACGTACACCTGCCTCTCGATCGCGCGAATCATCATGCACCGACGGCGCAATCGCGAGTCCGGTCCGCATGTACCCTCGGCAAACGACGCCTCCTGAGGCTGCCGCAGTGTCAATATTTGACTGGCGCGCGGCATTCGGCGGTGCATGCAATGCGCCGTGCACGAGAACGCTCGGCGAAAAGATTCCTTCCAACCACCTTGGACCCAACACGATCCGGCACGTGACCATCGACCCAGTACCGTGCCAGCTCTGGTTCGGCACCGATCAGGCCGCAACTCATCGCGTGAGCGTGCCTCAAATTACGCTCTGGCGATAAGTATCAGCGTGCGTGCGTGGCGCCTCACTTCCGCTCGAACACCGTCCGCCCCCCGACGACGGTGCGCATCACCTTGACATCGCGAATCTGCTCAGCTGGAATCGCCGTGATGTCGCGCTCGAGGATCGCAAAATCCGCCAGCATGCCAATCGCCAGCGTCCCACGGTTCCCCTCGTCGAAGGCCGCGTACGCGCCACCGTACGTGTACGCGCGCAGCGCCTCCTCGACCGTGATCTTCTGCGCCGGCACCCAACCGTTCGGGTTCTTGTCATCGAGCGTCCGCCGCGTCACGGCCGCGTAGATTCCTTCCAGTGGTCGCGGCGGAGCGACGAACCAGTCAGAGCCAAACGCCACCGCCGCCTTCGCATCCAGCAACGAACGGAACGCATAGGTACGTGAGGCGCGCACCGGGCCGATGAGATTGTCCGCAAAGCGTCCGTCGTCGATGGCGTGATATGGCTGCATCGATGGTATCACACCGAGTTTCGCGAATCGCCCCACGTCGTTCGGTCCGATGTGCTGCGCGTGTTCAATGCGAAAACGACGATCACGCGGCCCGTTCTCCCTCGCCACCCGCGCGAAGATGTCGAGCTGCGTGGCAATCGCACGATCACCGATCGCATGCACCATCACCTGCAGTCCCGCCTTGTCGGCACCGAGGGTGCGGGCGTACAGGCTCTCTGGCGGCGTGACGAAGAATCCCTTGTCCGCTGGCTTGTCGGTGAACCCCTCGAACATTGCCGCCGTGTGCGATCCAAGCGATCCATCCGCGAATCCCTTCAATCCGCCGATCCGCAGCCAGTCGTCGCCCCGTCCATGCACCGCCACCGTGTCACGCAGGCGCATCCACTCGGCCAGTGGCGTCGCGGCGTAGATCCGCGTCTTCTGTCGTGGCGTGGCGTGGGCCCGCCCGAAGATCGCCAGGTCGTTCCACGACCCGACGTTGTGCACGCTGGTCACACCATATGACGACACATACGCCATCGCTGCATCCAGGGCGCGATCCTCGACCGCCGCCGGCGGCGTGGGCAGCTTCAGCGTCACCAGGTCCTGCGCATTGTCCTTCAGCACACCAGTCAGTTCGCCCGACGCATCGCGAACGACTTCGCCCCCGGGCACGTCCTTCACGCTGCGCGTCACTCCGGCGGCAGTCAGCGCCAGCGTGTTGGCGAGATTCATGTGACCATCGAGGCGGTTGATCCAGACGGGATTGTCCGGCGTCACGGAGTCGATCCAGTCGCGGCGCGGCAACTCACCGCCCCAGTTCATGTGATCCCAGTCGCCGTTGGTGATCCAGGCACCCTTCGGGAGCGTGCGTGCGTAGTCGCGAATGCGGATGATGAACTCGCCCTTGGTGCGTGCATCCCGCAGCTGCACCGACGCCAGCCCGAAGCCACCATCGACGAAGTGCACGTGCGAGTCGATGAAGCCCGGCACCACCATCTGCCCCCGGGCATCGATCACCGTGATCGCGCCGATGCCGGCGATCTGTGCGGTCGTGCCAAGCGCCGAGATCCTTCCCGCGCTGTCGACCGCCAGCGCCTCGGCCCACGGCTTGCCGCTGACGCCGGTCCAGATGCGGGCGTTGATGACCGCCGTGGTGGGCCGAGGGCCGGTATAGCCGACCGTCACACAACCGGCCAGGGCGATGGCGGCAACGAGCACGTTCATGACGAGCAGTCTGCGACGGTGCATGAATCGAGTGAGCTGAGTGAGAGTGAGTGGCCGAGGAGTCCGTGTCGTGCTGTCAGCGACGCGCGACCGCCGCCGCGATGGCCGGCACCACCAGCGCGGCCATGATGCGATACCCTGCGTCATTCGGATGGACGCCATCGTCGCCAAGGCCGGCGCGCAAGCCGTCGCGATCATCCTTCATCGCAGTGTGGTAATCCACGTAAGTGGCGCCGACGCGCGCCGCGTAGGCCTTCATCCACGCATTGATTGCCACGATGCGAGGCGCCGGCGCGAGCCCGGGCCGCCACGGATAATCGTACACCGGAAGAATCGACGACAACACCACGCGAATCCGGTTCGCCTGCGCGATGTTCGTCATCGCGGCGATGTTGTCCTGGATCATCGCATTGGTGGACGGTCCCGTATTCCCGGCGATGTCATTCGTGCCGGCCAGAATCACCACCACCGCCGGTTTCAGTGACACGACGTCGGCATGGAAGCGCACCACCATCTGGGGCGTCGTTTGTCCACCGATTCCACGACCGATGTACGGCCTGCCCGGAAACATCGAGGGGAAATACTGCACCCACCCCTCGGTAATCGAGTTTCCCACGAAGACCACCCTGCGCTCGCCGGCAGCCGGCGCGCCGAGTGCACGATTGGCATCCCGGTAGCGGGCGAAATTCGCAAAATCGTTTCGAAACACTGAATCGGATGCTCGCTGGCGCGCGATGGCGGAATCGCGGCTGATCGTCGCCGCGGCCGCTGGCGGCGCCGCGGGCCGCTCGCACCCGGGTACGGCGAGGAGCAGCACGGCGAGGCTCGAAATGACCGCAGGACAGCGCATCGGGATGCACGAGAGGAGTGAGGAAGAACGTGTTGATTGGAAGATGGCGCCGGAGCCCGTCGGGCGCCAAGTTCACTCGGACGCATCGCGCGGCAGCACCGCGCACAACACCATCGTGGAGGTGCCCGTGCCGGAAACCTGGGATGCAATCGTCGTCGGCTCCGGCATCGCCGGTGGCTGGGCCGCCAAGGAGCTGACGGAGAAGGGTCTCCGCGTGCTCCTCCTCGAGCGCGGCCGCAACGTGGAGCATGTCAAGGACTATCCGAATGCCACCAAGGGGCCCTGGGAGTATCCGCATCGCGGAGGCAGTACGCGAGCGATGCGCGCCGCCCGGCCCGTGCTCGAACGCAGTCGGTTTGCGCTCAACGAGAAAAACCCTGACTTCTGGGTCGACGAACAGGAGTCGCCCTACACCGAAGTGAAGCGATTCGACTGGTATCGTGGCTATCAGGTTGGTGGCCGCTCGCTAGTGTGGGGCCGTTGCAGCTTCCGCTTCAGCGACATCGACTACGAGGCCAACGCGAAGGACGGCATCGCCATCGACTGGCCGATTCGCTACGCGGACATCGCCCCGTGGTACAGCTACGTCGAACAGTTCGCGGGAATCGCCGGTTCGATCGAACGCCTGCCGCAACTTCCTGATGGTGAGTTCCAGCCGGTGATGCCGCTCAATTGCGTCGAGGAGATGTTCGCCGGCAAGCTCGCAGGTCTCTACGATGGCAAGCGTCGCATGATTTCGAGCCGCACGGCAAATCTCACCCGAGCGCTACCAGGTCGTGGTGCCTGCCAGTCGCGCGATGCCTGCTGGCTTGGCTGTCCCTACGGCGCCTACTTCAGCACGCAGTCATCGACGCTGCCGGCCGCCATGAAGACGGGACGGCTCACGCTCAAGCCACATTCCATCGTGAGCGAAGTCGTCTACGACAAGAACACCAAGCGTGCGTCCGGTGTCCGGGTCATCGACGCCGTCACCAACGCCGCGACGGAATACAACGCGCGCGTGATCTTCCTCTGCGCGTCGACGCTCAACTCCACCTGGTTGCTCCTCCGGTCGGCCACCGACATCTGGCCCGGGGGGCTTGGCAGCAGTTCGGGCGAACTCGGGCACAACCTCATGGACCATCATTTCCGCCTGGGCGCCGAGGGGAGAGTGGATGGCCTCGAGGACGAGAATCAGTTCGGCCAGCGCCCCAATCCCTCGTACATCCCGCGATATCGCAACCTCATGGGCGACAAGCGCAACTATCTTCGCGGCTTCGGCTACGAGGGTGGCGCCAGCCGTCAGAACTGGTCGCGCGCGGTGGCGGAACTGGGCATCGGTGGCGACTTCAAGGACACGATGGCGACACCAGGTCAGTGGACCATCGGCGGCACCGCGTTTGGTGAGATGCTTCCCAACCACGCCAATCACGTCGCACTCGATGAGACGCAAAAGGACAAGTGGGGCCTGCCGGTGCTGAAGATCGATTGCGAGATCGGCGAGAACGAGCGGCTGATGCGTGTCGACATGATGAACGACATGGCCGAGATGTTGTCGGCGGCCGGCGTCAAGGACGTGAAAACATTTGACTATGGCTACGCTCCCGGCCAGGGCATCCACGAGATGGGGACGGCCCGCATGGGGCGTGATCCCAGGTCCTCCGTCTTGAACAAGCACAATCAGGTCTGGGATGCGCCCAACGTCTTCGTCACCGACGGTGCCTGCATGGTCTCGACGGCCTGCCAGAATCCGTCGCTTTCGTACATGGCACTGACGGCGCGCGCGGCGCATTATGCCGTAGGCGAACTCACCCGCCGTAACCTCTGACGGCCTGCCCGAACGGCGACCAGCGGGCCGGCGCCGGGTGCGGACGCCCAGTCGCGTGAGCGGCAGAATCACGCTTCAATTGTAAAGGCCAATCGCCAGGGTGCGGCCGACCTGAACAGTAGAGCCGCTGCGGTGATACGGGCAGCCAGTTTGTGCGTCTATCTGACGTGAAGGTCGCCCTCGCTCTGAGGGTGACCCGCTGTTGCGTCTTGCCCGAAACCGTCCGATGGTTCAGCCGTCCTGACACCGCCGGGCGTCTCAGCGCCACCTCACCAAAGTTCACCAGTTCGCTCCAGGAGCCGTCGTGAGTTCGTCAGTCAGCGTTGGATACCCGCTTACACCAGTGCAGCAGGGCATGCTGTTCCATCATGTCCAGTCGCCGCACAGCGGAGTCGACATCCAGCAACTCGTCGTAACAGCGACCGAGCCAATTGATTTCGCGGCGTTCCGCGCAGCGTGGGAGGATGTCGCCGCGGCGCACCCGATCCTCCGCACGCAGTTTCGCTGGGATGGCGAGGCCGAACCGCGGCAGGTCATCCTGCCTGGCGTGGCGGTCGACATCGTCGAGACCAGCCTGCTCGGTGTGCCTGAATTCGAGCAGCAGGCGAAAATCGACGGGTACCTGCGCGACGATCGGTTCCGCGGCTTTGATCTGGCCCAAAGCCCACTGTTTCGTGTGGCGATCTTCCGGCTCGGCGATGCGCACCATCGGTGGGTGTGGACCTTCCCGCACATTCTGCTGGACGGCGGCTCGTTTGCCAGGATCGTGCAGGATCTGTATGCCGCGTATGACGCCCGACGCGCCGGCCGTGTCGCCAGTCTTGCTCCGAGACCGGCATATGCGGACTTCATCACCTGGCTGACACCCGAACTCGAGAAGCGACGGGAAAGCGCGAAGGCATTCTTCGCCGACCGCCTGCGCGGTTTCGAGTCGCGAAACCTCATTCTCAACCGGTCGACTGTCGAACCCGCGCACGAACCGGCCGACCGGCAGCTGGTCGACGTGCCAACCGCGCTCACGGCGGCAACGACGGCGGCATTGCGGGCGATGGCCTCCGATGTCGGCGTGACCATGAACACACTGGTCCAGGCCGCCTGGAGCCTGATCGTATCCGATTTTTCCGGCGGTGACAGTGATGTGGTCATCGGGGTGGTGCGCCGCGGTCGCAGTGCGACGATTCCCAATGCCGACGAGGTGCTCGGCATGTTCATCAACACGCTCCCGCTGCGTGTCCACATCGATCCGGCGCAGCCGCTCACCGGGCTGCTGCAGGGCATCCGTGCCGATCAGGTTGCACTGCGAGCCTTTGAGCAGACCGCACTGCTCGATGTGCAATCCGTGGCGGATATCCCGAGGGGCGAGTCGCTGTTCGACTCCATCATCGTCTTCAACGACGTGGAGTTCAGCGCGCGCCTTCCGCAGGATGGCGCCTGGAGTCAGCGTCGATATGAGTGGATCGAACAGACGAACTATGCGCTGACGCTCTACGCGTACGATGGACCGGCCCTCGAGCTGAAGCTGAGCACCTACCCGGCCCTCATCGATCACAACATCGCCACCGCGATGATCGAGCGGCTCGCGTCGACGCTCGAGGCATTCGCCACGCAGCGTGACGCGACGGTGGGTGGTCTGGACCGCATTCCTGCCGCCGAACACGCGCAGCTGATTGGCTGGAACGCCACCCACACACCAGTGCCGGCAACGCTCGTCCATCAGTTCTTCGAGGAACAGGTGCGCCAACGGCCGGACGCGATTGCGCTGGTCCACCGCAGCGACGAGATCACCTACGCCGCGCTGAACGCCCGGGCGAACTTCGTTGCCGAACAGCTGCAGCAGCGAGGCGTCGGGCCTGATGTGCTGGTCGGGATCTACATGGAGCGCGGCATCGACCTGCTGGTCGCTCTGCTCGGCACCCTCAAGGCCGGCGGTGCGTACGTTCCACTCGACCCGGGCTATCCGGAAGCGCGCATCACCATGATGCTCGAGGACTGCATTCCGCGTGTGATCCTGACGCAGGAATCGCTGGCCGAGCGCCTCCCGCATCCCAGGCCGGAGACGCTCGCACTGGATGGTCCCGAGCTGCGAACCGGCGCCAGTGAGACAGCCGTTGTGTGCTCCGCCACGCCGTCGAGCCTCGCGTACATGATCTTCACCTCCGGCTCCACCGGCAGGCCGAAGGGTGTCATGATCGAGCACCGGAACGTCGCGAATTTCTTCGTCGGCATGGACGAACGCCTCGGCACCGCGCCCGGGGTCTGGCTCGCCGTGACCAGTATCTCGTTCGACATCTCCGTGCTCGAGTTGTTCTGGACGCTTGGCCGCGGCTTCAAGGTCGTGGTTCAGGATGAGTCGAGCAAGGCGTCGGTGAATCGACGCACGGCCTCACGCAACACGCAGCCACTCGAGTTCAGTCTCTTCTACTTTGCCGCCGATGCCGGCAAGTCCGGCACCGGGCGCTATCGACTCCTGCTCGACGGCGCGCGCTACGCCGACACCCACGGGTTCAAGGCCATCTGGACACCGGAGCGGCATTTTCACGCCTTCGGTGGATTGTATCCCAATCCGTCCGTCACCAGCGCCGCCATCGCTGCGATCACCACGAATGTGCAGATCCGCGCCGGCAGCGTGGTCCTGCCATTGCACGACCCGATTCGCGTGGCAGAAGAGTGGTCGGTTGTCGACAACCTCTCGAATGGCCGTGTCGGACTTTCCTTCGCATCCGGCTGGCATGCAAACGACTTCGCGCTCGCTCCACAGAATTACGAGACGCGGAAGGAGTTCATGTACAAGGGCATGGAAACGATCAAGCGGCTCTGGCGTGGCGAGTCTGTCTTGGTGAAGAATGGCAACGGCCAGGAGATTCAGGTGAGCATCCTGCCCCGCCCGGTACAGGCGGAGCCGCAGTTCTGGGTCTCGGCGGCGGGCAGCACGGCGACGTTTGAATCAGCCGGTGCAATGGGGGCCAACATGCTCACCAACATGCTCGGCCAAAGCGTGGCGGATCTGAAAGAGCGGATCGCCGCATACCGTGCGGCCCGCCAGAAGGCTGGACATGCGGGCAACGGTCACGTCACGCTGATGATGCACACCTTTGTCGGTGACGATCTCGACACGGTGAAGAGCGTCGTGCGCGGCCCGTTCATGAGCTACCTCCGTACCTCGACCGATCTCGTGAAGCAGGCGCGGTGGGAGTTCCCTGCCTTCGCGCGGAAGGGTGTCGAGGCACCACGCGCCGACCAGTCAGGCATGGACGACCTGTCGGCGGAAGACGAGAACGCACTGATGGCGATGGCGTTCGAACGGTACTTCAAGACGCACGGACTCTTCGGAACGCCGGAGAGCTGCGCCGAGATGATCGACACGCTGAAGGACATCGGCGTGGATGAGGTGGCCTGTCTGGTCGACTTCGGCGTTGACGAAGACACCGTGCTCGCGAGTCTGGAGGGCCTCAATCGACTGCGCGAACTCAGCAATGCGCCCGCTGCGGCTTCCACCGCCGACGACTTCCCGATCAGCGTGCAGCTGCAGAAGCACTCGGTGACCCATCTGCAGTGCACACCATCGCTGGCGCAGGTCCTGCTGCTCGATGCCGAGAACAGCGCCGCATTCGCTGGCTTGCACTGCCTGATGCTCGGCGGTGAGGCGTTGCCCGAGGTCCTCGCGGAACGATTCCTCGCGATGATGCCCGCGGGACGCCTGCTCAACATGTATGGCCCTACGGAAACGACGGTCTGGTCGACCACCTCGCAGATCCGCCGCGGTATACCGGTCAGCATCGGCAGCCCGATCGCCAACACGCAGGTCGTCCTGCTCGACCGTCTTGACCGACTCAGTCCTCCAGGAGCACTCGGCGAATTGTGCATCGGTGGCGCGGGAGTCGTGCGCGGCTACCACGAGCGCCCCGACCTCACCGCCGAGCGCTTCGTCACCCGCACGATCGATCGCACTGGAAATCCGACGCGGCTCTATCGCACCGGTGATCTGGCGCGCTGGCAGTCGAACGGCACGCTCACCTTCGCCGGACGACTCGATCATCAGCTGAAGATACGTGGGTATCGCATCGAACTTGGCGAAATCGAAAACGCACTGTTGATGCATCCTGACGTCGATCAGGCGGTCGTTGTGCCGCGAGAAGACACGACGGGTGACAAGCGCCTGATCGGCTACGTCTCGACCCGTCGTGACAGCCCGCGCGGCAACGCCGCCGAGCGCACCGAGTACTGGCGCGATATCTGGGGGCAGGCCTACACCGAAGGAAGCGCGGACGTCGAAGACGTCGCGTTCAACGTGGCCGGCTGGTCGTCGAGCGTCACCGGCGACAAGCTGCCAGACGCGGAGATGAAGGAATGGGTCGACCATACCGTCGGGCGCATTCGTGAACTGAAGCCGAAACGAATTCTGTCGATCGGTTGCGGCACCGGATTGCTGCTCTTCCGGCTTGCCCCCGATTGTGAGGCGTACACTGGCGTAGACTACGCGGCACCCGCACTTGCCAACATCCGTCGTGGACTCGAAGAGAAGTCGCTCACGAATGTCTCGCTCGTCGAGAGTCCGGCGCACGACCTCAGCGCGATTCCCGACGGCGGTTTTGATGTTGTCGTGATCAACTCCGTCATCCAGTACCTCCCCACCGCCGAGTATCTGCGGCAGGTGCTGCGACAGGCAATCTCGAAACTCGCACCTGGCGGGGCCCTCTTCATCGGTGACGTACGCAGCCTGGCCCTGCTGAATGCGTTCCATACCGCCGTCGTGCTCGCCCGCACCGAGTCTTCAGTCTCGCTCGAGGCCGTGGCGTCGGCCGTCGACAAGCGGCTGGCGCGAGAGAGCGAGATGGTGATCGATCCGCAGTTCTTCGAGGATTTCGCATCCGGAGAGCCCTCGGTGGATGGGATCAGCGTGGAGCTGAAGCACACCAAGGCCACCAACGAGATGTCGAGCTTCCGCTATGACGTCGTGCTGCGGAAGGCATCGCCAGCGCACATGGGAGTGCGGCCAACACCCCTCGGCCTGCGGGTGATCGATGCGTCTGGCCTGACGACGCTGTCCGCGGTGCGCGACGCAGTGCAGGCGGCGCCGTCGGGCATCCGCTTGACTGGACTGAAGAACGCCCGCGTCGTTCGCGAAGTACGCGCCGCCGAGCTGCTGCAGAAGCCATCGGGTGCCGCACACCGCACCTTCGCTGATATCCAGGCTACGCTTGCATCCGAATCCGGGCTCGATCCAGCCGATGTATACGCGCTCGGCGCACGCTTCGAGGTGAAGCTCAAGCCGACGGCGGGCTCGCCTGAACGCTTCGACGCGGTCTTTGCTCCTCGGGGCGATGGCTGGGACCAGCGACCAGTCATCAATCGCGAGCTTGTGGTGACACCTGTGTCGGATCGCGCCGTGATTCGCGAGCCGCGCTCGCAGAGTGCCGCGACGGAGCTGGCCGGTCAACTGACCGCCCGCCTCGCTGCGGCACTGCCGGATTACATGGTGCCCGCTGAAATCGTGGTGCTCGACACGATGCCATTGACACCGAACGGCAAGATCGATCGCAAGGCATTGCCGGCACCGGTCCTGTCGCACGGTACGGCAGTGCCCCGCATTGCCTTTGCCCCGCCGAGCAACGACCTCGAGCGAAAGATCTCGACCGTCTGGCAGGAGCTGCTTGGCCACGCGCAACTTGGCACCAGCGACAACTTCTTCGACCTCGGCGCGAACTCGCTGCTGATGATGCAGGCGAACAGCAGACTGCGCGCGGCACTCGGCGTGCCGCTTTCACTCGTGCAGATGTTCGAACACCCGACCATCGCCTCGTTGGCGAAGTATCTCGAGTCGGCGGCGCACGGTGACGAAGGCGGCGCGGCGACGGCCGCCGGTCAGGATCGGGCACAGGCACGGCGCGACGCACTCGCACAACGGCGTGCACCGCGGGCGTCCACGACCCGCTGAAGCAGCAACTATGAC
>CAYMQV010000156.1:0-11479 GCA_964392395.1 uncultured Gemmatimonadaceae bacterium | reverse complement strand
GCCCTCCCCCGCGCGGAGGCCCCCGAGACGCACACAAACCCACCGTCTACGGGAAAACCAGTTGACAAACGAACCCCCTGCCCTCCATACTACGGAAGAACCCGTAGCCAAGGTGCCGACATGGACGATCCGCTCTACTTCCCGCCCCGCGAACTGGCCGTCATGAGCATTCTCTGGCGCACCGGCGGTGCAACGGTGGCCGAGGTGAAGGATGCGCTCGAGGAGCCGCTCGCGTACACCACGGTGCTGTCGGCACTGCAGACGCTCGAGGAAAAAGGGTACGTCACCCACGAAGCCGAAGGGCGCGCGTACCGCTATCGCGCGCTGGTGGCGGCAGCGAAGGCGGGCGACAGCGCGCTGGCGCGGGTTCGTGAATCCATCTTCCATGGGTCCGCGGAAAAGCTCTTCGCACACTTCGTCGCGGACGAAAAGCTCAGCCGCACCGAGCTGGAACGGATGCGGCGATTGTTGGCCGAGCGCCTGGGAGACGCGTCATGATCATCTGGTGGGTGGCGCAGCTCGGGCTGCTCGGCGGGCTGCTGGCGGTGGCCGCGTTTGGTGCCGAAGCCGCACTCAGGATCGCACGTCGACAAACGCGCTGGGTGTGGGCGACAGCGATGGGCATGACGCTCGCTCTCGGTGCGATTGCCCCGATGCGGCTTGCAACACGCACAGTCGACACCCGCGAATGGTCCACGACGGCGGTCGCACCCAATGCGCTGTCGCCGAATCGGGCAGACGATCTCTTCACGTTGGCTCGTGCGAGCTGGTCCGCCGCGACATCACTGCTCGGCGCGCAGGTCCAGTCGGCCTGGGCAACGTGGCACCGTGTGATGCCCGACGGGGTCGAGCGTGGATTGCTGACGCTGTGGATCGTCGCGAGCCTGGCGCTGCTGGTGGCATGTATTGCGGTGCACGTGCGCTACCAGCGACGGCGTGCGCAGTGGCCGATCGGCATCGTGCGCGGCACCTCGGTGCGCATTGCACACGACACCGGCCCAGCCGTGATCGGTGTCACCAGCGCGGAGATCGTCGTACCGCAGTGGCTGCTCTCGCGGACTGATCACGAACAGCAACTCGTGCTGGATCATGAGCTGGAGCATGTGCGTCAGCACGATCCATTGCTGCTGGCCGCGGCACAGGTCGCGGTGATTCTGTTGCCATGGCATCCGGCGGTGTGGTGGATGGCCAGCCGGCTGCGCCTGGCGATTGAACTGGATTGCGACCGACGAGTGCTGCAGCGCGGTGCAAATGCCCGTGACTACGGCGCGCTCCTGATCGACCTCGCGGATCATCGCACCGGGTTCGGTGCGGCATTACCTGCCTTTTCCTGCGCCCGAACTCATCTCGAACGGAGAATTGTTGCCATGACCCCGAAGCGCCTGAAATATCCTCTCGTCCGCCTGCTCGCCACCGGTGCATTCGCATCACTCGCGCTGCTCGCGGCGTGCGAGGCAAAGCTGCCGACCGCGGAAGAAATGGACAACATGACGGCGTCGAGCGCGACGGCGGCGGCCGGGCGTGTGGCGCTGATCGATACGGCGAAGGTCGTGTACTTCGTCAACGGCGCGGAAGTGACCAAGGCCGACGCAGAGAAGCTCGGGGCCGACGTGATCGCGAGCGTCAATGTGCTGCAGAAGGGGACGCAGAGCGGCGGTGAGGTGCGGATCGTGACGCGCGGCGGTGGAGCGACCGCGGATTCACTCAGGCCGCGCTACACCTACGTCCGCACTGATACGTCAGCGACCGTCACCGTCGTCACGCCCGGCGATTTGGTGACGCTCACGGCCGACGCAGTGGCCAAAGACGCCGGCGCGAACAGCGCGCGCGTGGTAGCAGATACCACGAGCAGGCCGCGCACCTTCACCGGCCTCGTCGTCATTGACGGCGTACTGCGCGAATCGAACGCCATGAACACGCTCTCGCCGGATCAGATCGTGGCAGTGAACGTGATCAAGGGCGTGGCTGCGACCACGAAATACTCCGATCCCCGCGCCGCCAACGGGGTGATCGAGATCGTGACCAAGGCCGCGAAGCCGTAACGCCGGGCTGGACTTCCGGGTGACCCGGGGCCTGCCCCACTCACCGCCACCATGTCGCCTGTGCCCTTCCCACACCGCTCCCGATATCTCGGGCTCCTGCTCGCTACACTTCTGGCGCCAGCATGGAGCCCGAGTGTGGCGCAGGGCCTCGCGCCCACGCTCCCTCCCGGCCGCGCCAGTGATGCTGTGCGCGCGTACCTTGCCGTCATGGTCGCTGCCGATTCCGCGGGCATCAAGGCATGGCTGACCCGGTACGATCCTGAAGGCGATCTGCTGCTGCGCACCAACCGGCAACTTGGCCTCGCACGACGCACGGGCGGCTTTTCGATCGATGGCGTCGTCCGCAGCGACGAGAATTCGCTCGAAGCGATGCTTCGCGAACGGAAGACCGGTGTGCAGGTCCGGTTGGAGCTGGAACTGAACGCGAACGGCACCGCCGAGATGTTCGGGCTGCAGCCGGTCGCGGTGCATGCCGATCCGAAACCCGTTGGTGCGGCGCAACCGGCAGCGACACTCGCTCGCAGTGCGCTGGTGGCACGATTGCGAACGTTGGTCGACAGCCTGGCGAAAGCCGGTCAGTTCTCCGGCGTCGTGTCACTCTCGAAGCGTGGCGCCGCAGTCTTCGAGCGCGCCTACGGCGAAGCAGAACGCACGCGCCACACACCGAACACACTCGAGACCGGGTTCAACATCGGCTCGATCAACAAACTCTTTACCACGATCGCGATCCGGCAACTCGCCGCCGATGGCAAGCTGAATCTCGATTCCTCGCTGGCGAAAGCGTGGCCCGACTATCCGAACGCCGACGTCGCACGGAAGGTCACGCTGCGCCAGATCCTGGAGCACACCTCAGGCATCAGCGGCAACATCTTTGCGCTGCCGGGCCTCGCCACACCGGGCCAGATTCGCCACAACCGACAGGTCCTCGCGGCGATCGCGAATACACCGCTCGCCTTCACGCCGGGCTCACGCAATCAGTATTCGAATGCCGGCTACGTCGTCCTCGGCGGGCTCATCGAACGCGTCTCGGGTGAGGACTACTACACATACATTCAACGGCACATCTACACGCCGGCCGGCATGACGCGCAGCGGACACTTCGTCAATGATTCACTCCCGGCGCGGATGGCGATCGGGTACACGCGTGGCGGCGCCGGTGCGGCAACCATCGAGCCACTGCGTGACAACACCGGCATCCTTCCCGACCGCGGAACGTCCGCAGGCGGTGGCTACACCACGCTCGGCGACCTGAAGCGATTCATGGCGGCACTGCGCAGCAAGAGGATCGCCGCGGGTCCGCCACCTGGAATCGGCATAGCGGGGGGTTCGCCAGGCGTGAATGCCATCATCGAGGGCGATCTGCCTGGCGAGTATGACCTGATCATCCTCTCGAACTTCGATCCGCCATCGGCCGAACGGATCGCGAGCCGCGTGCGCGAGTGGCTCGGCGTGCGCGACTGAGGCATCACGGCCCCTTCGAGCTTCGGGAAGACCGGCAGTCGGCCCCACCGCGTGCGCGCGAGTGCGGCCACACGGGATTGACACGGCGCTGACGCCGTTCGCGAAGCCACTGCGACGGCAACGACAAATGCGTTCTTTCCGGGGATCGTGGGGGATCAAGAGGGCGCAGCGTCCTGAGGCTGGCACGAACAAGCAGCGCTCTGCCGCGCACGCCATCAGATTCCACGGCTCGAGCCGCCGCACCGGCGTGGCGCCGACAGACGCACCTCTCGAACCGGACGAGGGTCCCAGATGACCAGCATTCGCGCCGCAGTCATGGTCGCGCCACACGTGCCGATCGAGTTGCGTGAACTGCCGACCCCAGCGCTCGAGTCAGGCGCTGCAATGCTGCGCACGCTCTATTCGGAAGTCTGTGGCACTGACGTCCATCTGCACGCAGGCCGGCTTGGCGGTGTGCCGTACCCGATCATTCCCGGCCATGTCTCGGTCGGCCACATCGAGTCACTCCGTGGCACGGTCACCGACATCGAGGGGCAACCGTTCCGCGAAGGTGACCTGGTCACCTTTCTCGACGTGCACGAGACCTGTGGCGCGTGCTACGAATGCCTCGTGACCAAGCAGACCACACGCTGCGCGCACCGCAAGGTGTACGGCATCACGTATGGCGTGGCCGACGGCCCGCTCGGCGGGTGGGCGGAGCAGATCTGGATGAAGCCTGGCGTGAAGCTCCTGCGCATTCCGGAGGGTGTCGACCCGATTCGCTTCATCGCCGGTGGTTGCGGCCTGGTCACGGCAATACATGCGGTCGAACGTGCGGGTGTGCGCCTCGGCAGTTCGGTGGTGGTGCTCGGTGTCGGGCCGGTTGGGCAGGCGGCGATTGCACTGGCCGGATTGAGCGGCGCGGCTCCGATCATCGCCATTGGCGGGCCGGACTCGCGGCTCGACTTTGCGCGGCGCATGGGCGCGACGCACACGTTGAGCCTCGACATGCCGGCCGACGATCGCGCACTGGCCGTGCGCGCGCTGACCGGTGGCCGCGGGGTGGACATCGTGATCGAAGCGGCCGGTGTTCCCACGGCCGTCACCCAGGGGCTCGATCTGGTGCGCGACGGAGGACGTGTGCTCGTCGCTGGGCAGTACACTGACGGCGGTCCCGCCGACTTCAATCCGCATCACCAGCTGAATCGCAAGCATGCAGAGCTCATCGGCTGCTGGGGATGTGACTACTCGCACTTCCATCGCGCGCTGCAGGTGCTGGCGGACCAAGGACGTGACTTGCCGTGGGACGAGGGGATCTCGGCCCGTTTCTCATTGGCGCAGGCGAACGAGGCGCTGGCGGCAGTTGCCTCACGTGCGGTGGTGAAAGCCCTGATCGTTCCCTACGGCGAGTAGCGCGTCATCTGGCTGCAGGACGGCTTCCTCGTGTAACGATGTCGCCCCGCCCGGCAGTCGGCGGAGTGTGACTCAGTGCGGCGTCGTAATCCGGACGACACGTTTCAGTGTCGCCTCCGGCAGCGCCGGCATGACGTCGGGCAGCGGCGGTGACAGCCGCGCGGCGAACCGTTGCGCTTCCCCGCTCCGCTCGATCTCCACCGCGATCGATTCGAGTGCCAGTTCAATGCGCTCCAGCCGACGCTCGACTTGAGTCGTCGCGTTGCTGCCGCGGAGTTCGCGCCAGCGGATGACGGCGTCTGCAAGCAGCTTGACCATCGCGACAACCGCGATGAGGCTCACCGTGACGATCATCGCCACCTGTCCTGGATCCATCGACCTTCTCTCTGTCTGCCGGATGGTCATCGTACGCGTGCCGAGGCTGCCTGGTGTCAGGGGCGTGATCGGTGCGACATTCGACGACGCGGAAGGTGACCGCGCGTTGCGAGCCCATCGAATCACGTCGGTGCACCTACCCACGGCCCAGCCACCAGCCGTCGTGCGTCGAATTGTCGGGCCTCCCACCATTCTTCCACACTCCTCCGGGGATCCCAGGCCACAGCCGCGACCAGCCGTGGAAAGCGACTGGAGGCTGGAACCCGCAGAACCGGTTTGATGTAGCTTTTTCTGATGCGAATTCGACGCTTGCGCTCCGCCGCCTCTCACCCTGCCCTGCGCCCATGGCCACTTCGATTCTCTCGCCGACCGCCGCCCGTTCCGAGGCGCCAGCCGGAGCCATCCCGCTCCACCTCACCGCCGTCATCGTCGGTGCCACCAGCCTGCTGATCGGCCTGATCTGGGACATCTCCTGGCACCGCAGCATCGGCCGCGACACGTTCTGGACGCCGGCGCACATGATGATCTATTTCGGCGGCACGCTGGCGGGCCTCTCCTGCGGCTGGCGCGTGCTCGCCAATTCGATCTGGGAACGCGATCAGCACCGGAATGACGGTGTGCGCATCTGGAAATTCTTCACCGGTCCGATCGGCGGCTGGATCTGCATCTGGGGCGCGTTCGCGATGCTCACGTCGGCGCCGTTCGACGACTGGTGGCACAACGCCTACGGCCTCGATGTCGAGATCCTCAGTCCGCCGCACGTGGTGCTGCTGGCCGGACTGCTCGGCATTCTGATCGGTGCGCAGGTCATGGCCGCCTCGGCGCAGAACACCGAGGGCTATTCCGCCGCGCGCGCGACCGTCGTCGCGTTCGCCGGTGGCGTGCTGCTCACGCTCGCGATGATCGCGATCTCGCAGCTCACGTACAACCAGCGCGCGCATTCGGCGGGATTCTACACAGTCACCGGTGGTGTGATCGCGGTGTGTCTGGTCGCCGCGTCACGGGCGTCGAAGTTGCGGTGGCCGGCCACAGTCACAGCGCTGTTTTACATGGCGATCATGGCGGCGCAGGTCTGGATTCTGCCGCTCTTTCCCGCCACGCCGAAACTCGGGCCGATCGGCCATCCGCTGACGGAGTTGGTGCCGCTCGACTTTCCGCTGCTCCTCGTCGCGCCAGCATTCATGATCGACCTCGTGTTGCGACGCATGGCGAAGCGCAGCGACTGGCTCACCGCCATCGTCCTCGGGCTGGTGGTCGTGACGGCGCTCGCTGCAGCACAGTGGCCGTTCGCGTCGCTGCAGGCGACGGAGATTGGTCGTCATCCGTTCTTCGGTGCCGGCTACGGCGACTACCAGGTTCCGCCCGAGTGGCTCGTTGGCCCACGCGAATTCTCGAATGAGGATGGCAGCGTGGGCGCGACGCTCCGAGGCATGCTCACTGTCGCAGTCCCGGTCACGATCATCACATCGCGCATCGGCCTCTGGTGGGGTTCGTGGCTGCGTGAGGTCAAGCGATGAGCTTCCGGAATCGCATCGCGACGCTCTGTGCCATTACATGCGTGTGGCTCACGAGCAGCGCGCATCTCGGCAACACGATCGTCGTACAGGACGGGAACGCTGGCCCGTACGGATTGCGCGTACTGGTGCGCCCACCGCCGGTGATCCCCGGGCTGGTGGATGTGGTGGTCCGCACCACCACCGCATCCGCCATGCCAACGACGGTCACACTGCAGCCTGCGCTCTGGCGCTACGGAACGAAAGGAGCACCCGCGCCGGAGAGTGCGGTGGCTGTCCCCGGTGAACCGGGCACCTTCCAGACGCAGGTCTGGATCATGAGCAGCGGTTCGTACGCGCTGCACATAGCTGCCAGCGGTCCCGCCGGCAGCGGCACATTCATCGTGCCGTACACCAGCGCTGCGACGGCCACACTCGGCATGCCCAACTGGCTTGGGTGGGTACTGGCGGCGCTCGGCGCGTTCCTCGTGTTCGGGCTGGCAAGCGTTGCCGGTGCTGCATCACGCGAGAGCACGTTGCCCGCAGGCACGGTACCGGACCAACCGCGTTTCCGTCGCGCACGTCTCGCCGCAGGGTTTGCGGCGCTCATCGCATGCACGCTGGTCTTTGGCGGCTGGAATTGGTGGAACGCCGTCGAACAGGACTATCGTCGGTCGCTCGATCGGCCGCTGGACGTGAAGACCACGGTGACCACCACAGGGCCGCGCACACTCACACTCGAAGTCGTGGACAGCGTCTGGAGATTCACCGTCCCCGGTGCACCGCAGCGTCGTGGCCGACAGACGTTCACGCCGCTGATGCCCGACCACGGCAAGTTGATGCACATGTTCCTCGTGCAGGCCGGTGGGCGCGGCGCCGTCGCGCATCTGCATCCCGTTCGGCGCAACGAGCGCACCTTCACCACCGGCGTACCCGAACTTCCCGCTGGCACGTACTGGCTCTTCGCCGATGTGGTGCACGAGAGCGGTGCCACACGGACCTTTGTCGACACGGTCGCGGTCGGCGGCGGCAACAGTACTCCCAACAGCGACGGTGATGATGCGTGGTCACTCAGTCCCGCCACGGTGAACACCACGCCCGCGACGCTTACCGACAACGCACGCTTCGCGATTGCAGTCGAAGGCACACCGGTCGCGGGCAAGGATGTCGTGATTCACGCTCGCATCACCAGCGCCGATGGAAATCCCGCTCCCCTGGCGCCGTGGCTGGGTATGGCCGGCCACGCGATGCTGCTGCGCACCGATGGTGCAGTGTTCATGCACCTGCATCCGATGGGCACCAGCTCGATGGCAGCGCAGGATCGGCTGGCGCGACGCGAGAAAGGTGACACCGTGATGCACGGCGATTCACAGCCCGCAGTCATGGACATGGCGGCGATGCCGATGCACGGCGGAGTCGCAACCATCGCCGGGCAGGGCGACGTTCGGTTCCCTGTCGCATTCCCGTCAGCCGGCACCTACCGCGTGTTGGTTCAGGTGCGTCGCGTTGGACACGCCATCGAAACCGCAGCGATCGATGTGACCGTGCGGTGAACCGCTCACCCGGCTCACCGCATGCCGATGTCGAGCATGCGGGGAGCACAGGGCGAGCGCGTGATGGTTCAGGGCAGCACTTGCTTCGCTGATCCCTGAGCGGGCGATTTCCAGACGTTGTTGGCGCGAGTGATGTCGGGCATCCGACTCTCTGGATCGACCTCCACTCGCGCCAGCGTCTTGCCGACAAACTCGTACCGTCGCACATAGCGCACCGAATTCGTGCTCCACACTTCAGCGGGATAGCTGTAGTTCTCGGTGCTGCCATCGCTGAATGTGAACCGCGCCCGAATCGGCAACACACCGCGCTCGCGATTACCGAACGCCACGATCACATTGCTCGTATCACCAGTCTGCCGCGTGACGACCGTGTCCACCGCCTGATCGTAGCGGGCGTTTTCGACGAACCACCCGCGCCAGAACCAGTCGAGGCGCCGCCCACCCGCATCTTCCATCGTGCGGAAGAAATCAGCCGGTGTCGGATGCTTGTACGCCCATCGTCTGATGTACGTCCGGAACGCATCGTCAAACGCCTCAGGGCCCAGAATCTCCTGCCGCAACAGCTGCAGCCCCACACTCGGCTTCACATACGCCGATACGCCGAGCAGTCGCGGATCGATCCGGTCCGGCGAGGTCACGATCGGGCCCTCGATCCCAGCCCGCATCACCTGCTCGACAGTACCCCGTTCCTGCGACGCACGCTCCATCTGATCGCCTTTCGACGGATACCGACGCGCTTCCGAGAACGTGTTGATGAACGTGTTGAAGCCTTCGTCCTGCCACATGTAGGCGCGTTCGTTGCTGGCCACGATCATCGGAAACCACATGTGCCCGATTTCATGCGTCACGACGTTGAACAGGTCGTATACATCCTCGCCCTTGTTCTCCATCGCGATCATCGGGTACTCCATACCGCTGATCGGCCCTTCAATCGCAGAGATGTGCGGCCAGGGATACTGGAACCACCGCTCCGAGTATTCCTGAATCGACATCCGCGACATATCGGCCGCATCGTGCCAGTTCGACGCCGCGCTGGGCCGATAGTACGCGAATGCATAGATCCCCTTCCAGCTCGTCGCGTCCCACTGAAACTCCGGGCTCGCCGCCCACACGGCATCGCGCACGTTCTTCGCTGAGAACTTCCAGGTGAGCATTCCAGTCTTCCTTGGCCGAGCGGTGCCTGATGCCAGCTCCGCCGCTGTGATCACGCGAATCACCGTGTCGGATTTCAGCGCGGCCGCCAGACGTGCCAGCTGCGCCGCTGGCAGCACGTCAGCGGCATTGGTCAACGCGCCCGTTGCCGCAACGATGTACCCCGCCGGCACCGTGATCTCGAGGGTGTAGTCACCGAAGTCGAGATAAAATTCGCCCTGGCCCAGATAGGGTTCGATGTTCCAGCCGCGCACATCGTCGTACACCGCCACGCGAGGATACCACTGCGCAATCTCGTACAGTGATCCTTCGCGACCCATGCGATCGGCGCCATGCTCCGGCACCTTGAAGCTGTATGCCATCTCGATCGTGGCACTCCGGCCGGGTGCCAGCGGCTCGGCCAGGTCCACCTTGGTCACCGTCTCGTTCACACGCGTCACGAGCTTCGCGCGACGGCCGACCGCTGGTGTACCGAGTCGCTGCTCGACGCGGGTGAAGACGTAGCCGCCCTCGAAACCGCGAGCGCCGAAACGGGAGTCCTCGGAGAAGATGAAACTGTTGAGCGACTTCGCCTTGAAGGCGTTCTGTTCGGTCTGCAGCCAGAGAAAGCGGAGCGTGTCGGGCGAGTTGTTGGTATAGCGGAGCGTCATCTCCGTCGACACACTGGTGGCCGTGGTGTCGAGCGTGGTGCGGAGGGTGTAGTCGGCGCGGTTCTGCCAGTACTTGTACCCCGGTGCACCGCTGCCGCTGCGGAACTCGTTGGCGGTCGGCAGGACGAAAGGCGCGAAGATCGAGGTATCGGTGACCGGGCGCGGAGCGGGGCGCGTCTGCGCATGGGTCAGCGCGCCGGGCAGTGCGGCGAGCACGAATAGCGCGGCGGTCTGCCGTCGGGACATGGACTGGGGTGTGGAGGTCGGGTGCGAACGGGCAACGCGGAAGTAAAACACCGGTCGCCTTGTTTCGCTCCGCTGTGATCCCCCGCTATCAGCGGTGCCACGATGAACGTGTCACGTGTGCATTCAACTCATCGGGTGACGCCGCCACACACGGCCGGGTCGTCCTGATCTCTTTCCCGCGCGTCGGATTGCGTGTGGTCAGAGAGACCCCTCCACGACGCACCGATGGCGCAATCACCACGCCTGCAGCTCGATCCGCAGCGCCTGCGCCGCATCACGCATCCGATGGTCATACGTCGCCAGCGACACCGACTGCCCCTGCTCGCGCAGGTACAGCAGGGATGCCAGATGCAATCCATCCAGCGTCCGGACCGGCACCGGAAATGGTGACAACGCGCGCCTGAGGACAACCGGTGTCAACTCCAGTACGGCAACACGCTGCATCAGCGCACGGGCCGCAACACCATGCGATGCCATGAGCCCGCGGGCATGCAGCCGGTTCCATATCTCGTACTCCAGCAGTCGGCTGCTCACCAGCACCGCGTCCCACAAGCCGTTCTCTGGTGCACGCGCTTCAGCCAGCAGATGCGCCAACGCGACCGACGTGTCCAGATAGATCATCGGTCGCGGCGACTCTCATCCAGCTCCGCCAGAATGTCGTGCAGCGGTGCCACCGGCAGACGTGGCGGCGGCCCCTCCCGGACAACCGTCGGAAGTGACAGCACACCCTCCCGCACCATGTCGGCAAGCGCCGCATCCGCCAGCAGCGGATGCGACACCGTGGGCGGACGCAATTCCGCCACGACACGATCCCGGTCCGTCACCAGAATCGTCTCACCGGCAGCGACCAACCGGATGTACTCGCTGAGACGGTTCTTCAGGACTTTGAGTCCGACGGTACGCATCTGCGAAATGTAGCTACCAGAAGCTACTTCATATGACATGGGCGATTTCCTCGGTTGAGCCTCGACGCCAGACCATACCACCGTCGGGCCAAACAAGCGTCACCAATTCCGCGCACCTGTCACCGAAATCCTCACCCCGCCATCACTGTCGCCTTCCTTGATTTTCGGTTTTTGTTCGGTATCGTCTCTCTCCCCACCACGCCACCTCCC
>CAYMQV010000155.1:0-11503 GCA_964392395.1 uncultured Gemmatimonadaceae bacterium | reverse complement strand
GAGTTCCTGAACTCAGCAACTCTGTCCCCATGAGCTCAGCAACTCCGTCCCCACGAGCTGACGAACTCCGTCCCCAGTTGCGAACGGACGAGACCAGCTGCGTCGCCGCAGCCCTGAAAATTGATCCTCGGTTACCCGGCTACGTCCTACGTGACCGCATTGCGTCGCGCCACGAGCGCCACATCATCACGTCTTTACGGCCCAGCCCGGTGACGTCACACACCCCACGCCGTCAACAGGCGTCAGGTCCGAAAGGAAATCGCTGATCGGCGGCAATTGCCCAGCTCGCTGCCTGGCACCAACACCCGGATCCCACGCCGATGCAACGGTCTGTGCCTCGGCATGACCGAGGCGATCAACACCACCACCCACGCGCCGATACTGTGAGTCGAAGCAACCCGCGAAATTCGCCGCCGGATGGCTGGCGAAGCGTGTGGGTGTCCGCGATTGTTAGCGTCTTGCCAGAAACGGCAAAATGAGACCGTGCTTACCCTTTGTTTGAAACCGATGACTCACTCCCAACGACGGGACGAGATCCTTCGCGCCGAATTGCCGCCATCGCTCCCGTTGATGGCGCTGCGTTCGACGATGGTCTACCCCCTCGGCACCATCGCCGTGCAGATGGGCAGTCCGGAAAATCTGGCGTTGTTGCGTGCGTTCGATGAACCGGGCGTTGTGGTGGCGCTGGTGGTGGCAGGCGGAGAGCTCGACGACGCGCCGGATGCGCAGGATTTCGTGGGCAAGATCGGCGTGGCCGCACGGGTCCACGAGCGCATCAACCTGCCGGGCGACACGGTCCAGATCACGCTGCAGGGCCTGCGCCGCATCACCATCCAGCGCATCGATCAGTCGGCGCCGTTCGTCGTGGCCGCCGTGTCGCCGGCCTGGGATGTGCTGCCAGCCGCCTTTGAAGTCGAGGAGCTCGTCACGCGCATCGTCAGCGCGACGGAAACGCTCGCCAGTCTGGTCGATCGCATTCCGGCGGAAATCCCGGCGATCCTGCGAATGAACGTGTCCGATCCGGGCCGTTTTGCGGATCTCGCCGCCACCAACCTGAACTTCAAGATCGCCGACAAGGATGACGTGCTGCAGAAGCTCGACGTTGGCGATCGCCTCCGCTTCATCCTCGGCCGACTCGAGCGGGAAGTCGCCCGCGCGCGCGTGATGGAGGATGTGAAGAAGACGACGGAAGTGAAAATCGAGCAGCATCAGCGCGAGTTCTTTCTCCGGCAGCAACTGCGTGCCATCCAGACGGAGCTTGGCGAGACCGATCCCGGCGAGCGCGAGAGCACCGAACTGCTGCGCCGGATCGACGAAGCGCACCTGCCGGAGAAGGTCTCCCTCGAGGCGCGGCGCGAGTGCGAACGCCTCCGCATGCTGTCGCCAGCGAGCAGCGAGTATCAGGTGCTGCGGACGTATCTCGACTGGGTGCTGTCGCTCCCTTGGTCGAAGAAGTCCGGTGACCGGGACATTTCGCTCGAGCGCGTGTCGACCGCGCTCGACACGCGCCACTACGGCCTCGGCGAAGCGAAGGAGCGGATCATCGAGTATCTCGCCGTGCGCAAGCTGCGCGGTGGCGATCCAGCCGGCCCGATCCTCTGTTTCGTTGGCCCACCAGGCACCGGCAAAACCTCACTGGGCGAAGCCATCGCCACCTCGATCGGGCGTGAGTTCCACCGCATTTCGGTCGGTGGCGTGCGTGACGAGGCGGAGGTGCGTGGTCACCGCCGCACCTATGTCGCGGCGATGCCCGGGCTGCTGATCCAGGCGCTGCGGCGCACCGGCGTGCGCGATCCGGTGGTGATGATCGACGAGATCGACAAGATGGGCACCGGCGGCGCCACCGGGGATCCCACCGCCGCGATGCTCGAGGTGCTCGACCCGTCACAGAACAAGTCGTTCGTCGATCACTACCTGAACCTGCCGTTCGACCTGAGTTCGGTGCTCTTCATCTGTACGGCCAACAACCTGTACGACATCCCGGCCGCATTGCGCGATCGGCTCGAAGTGATCCGCATCGCCGGCTACACGTCGGAAGAGAAGGTGCAGATCGCGTGGCGGTACCTGCTGCCCAAGCTCTGCACCGAGCATGGCCTGACCGAAGAGGACGCGGTCTTCACCGACGAAGCACTGCAGTTCATCGCAGCCCGCTACAGCCGTGAAGCGGGGCTTCGGAACTTCGAACGGCAGGTGGCCGCGGTGCTTCGCAAGCGGGCGCGACGCAAGGCGGAGGGGGAGATGGAACCATGGACCATCACGCCGCAGAAGGCGGAAGAATTGCTCGGTGTGCCGCAGTTCGCAGCGGAGGAAACCGAACAGGAGCCTGAAGTCGGTGTGGTGACCGGATTGGCGTGGACGCCGAATGGCGGTGAGCTGATGCTGATCGAGGCGCTCAAGATGCCGGGCACGGGGCGCATGACCGTCACCGGGCAGCTCGGCGAAGTGATGCGCGAGTCGGTGGACGCTGCGTACTCCTACGTGCGCTCGCGCAGCGCCCTGCTGCAGATCGCCGAAGAGGAATTCCGCGAGACGGATCTTCACATCCATTTTCCGGCAGGCGCGATCCCGAAGGACGGTCCGAGCGCCGGGCTGGCGGTGACGCTGGCCATTGCGAGTGTGCTGAGCGGCCGTCGGGTCCGTCGCGACATGGCCATGACTGGTGAGGTGACGCTGCGCGGCAAGGCGCTGGAGATCGGTGGATTGAAGGAGAAGGTCCTGGCGGCTTATCGTGCCGGATTGCGCGAGGTCATCGTGCCGCAGGGCAATGCGAAGGACATCCGCGACATCCCGGCCGAAGTCCGTGAGCGCATGACGTTCACCTTCGTGCAGACGATGGATGAAGTGCTCGATCGGGCGATGCTGCCACTGGATCCGCCAAGCATCGCGGTGATGGCCGCTGATGACGAGGAAGACGGTGCGCAGGTCGTCCTACCCTTCCCCGATCGGGCGGCTGTCGCCGGACGGGGCGCGCCGTAGTCCCGCCCGCCGCCAGGCACTGACCGCGCGCCGCGTGACACACCCGCGGCGCGTTGTGCGTAGACTCCAGCACAATGGCTCCACACCTTTTGCGCGAGTTCGCGCTCAACGTCGTATTGCACAGCCTCGCCGGCGGCCTGACCGACACCGTGGCGGTGTGGATGTTGTTCAACCCCCACAAGCCGTTTCTCGGTGTCCAGGGCGCCATTCCAAAGAACAAGGCGCGCCTGGCCGCCAGCATCGGGAAGGTCGTTGGCGAAAAGCTGCTGACGCCGCAGGACATGCTGCAGGAGTTGACGCACGGCGGGATACGGGATGCGTTCAACGAGCGGGTGGCCGGCGTCGTGCAGTCGTTGCTCGAGACCGAGCGAGGCTCACTTCGCAGTCTGGTACCCGAGACCATGAGTGCGGAGCTGGAGTCGGCGCTCCAGGCGATCGGAACGATGGTCGCGGAGCGGGTCGAGGGCTGGGCCGAGAGTGATGAGGCGCGACCGACGATCGTCGCATTCGTCGCCCACCTTCGCGCCGCCATTGGCGATCAGACACTGGCTGACGTGTTCCCGGCCGCACGTCGCGCTGCGATCGTCGAGCAGGGGCGTGCGCTTGCCCTGACGCTGTCGCACAGCGACACCGTCGCCGATGCGGTGGCGAGTTCGGTGCGCATGCAGGCGGAAACGCTGCTGACGCGCGACGAGCCGTTGATGCAATCGATGCCGGCCGAGTTGAGCGCCATGCTCGACAAGGCCGTCGACGCCTACATTCCCGTAGCTGTCGATCGGCTGGGCGCCTGGCTTGCCCAACCCGAGAGCCGTGAGACGGTCAAGCGCACACTGCAGGGTGTGGTCGCGAAGTTCGTGACCGACCTGCGCTTTCACGAGCGGGTGCTGGCGCGTTTTCTGGTGACCGAACGTGCGCTGGAGAAGGCGCTCGACGCCCTCGGTGGTGAAGGGGTCGATGAACTGTCGGCGTTGTTGCGCGAGCCGGCAATTCGCGATCAGGTCACGAAGGCGGTTCGCGATGGCGTGGAGTCGCTGCTGCGGAAGCCGCTCGGCGACATCGTCGGTGCACCCGACGCAGCCCGCGTCCATTCGCTCGCCGAGGGGCTCTCGAAAGGCGCCCTGTCGCTGCTGCGGTCTGACTCGACCCAGCGCTTCGTCGCCGGCCGGATCGAGTCGGCGCTCGAAGGCGTCGCGCATCGACGCATCGATGATCTGCTGAGCGGCGTGACCGATGACACGATCGCCGGCTGGGTGCTCGAGGCCATGCGCGGGGACGCGACGCAGCAGTTCGTGCGCGACACCGCGACGCGCGTGGTGCAGAAGGCGTTGGATGCCCCGATCGGTGTACCGGCGCGCTGGCTGCCCCCTCAGGCCAATGAGCGCCTGGCGGCTGTGCTCGCACCGGCGCTGTGGGAGTGGATCGTCACGTCGCTGCCTGCGCTGGTGCAGAAGTTCGACGTGCCGGCACTGATCGAACGAAAGGTCAACGAGTTCAGTACTGAACGTGTGGAAGAGATCGTGCGCGGCGTGACGCAGCGGGAGCTGAACCTCATCATCAAGTTCGGATTCGCCCTGGGTGCCGTGATCGGCGTCGGCACGTTCTTCATCTCGCAGGCGATTCGCGCGCTGCCCTGAGTTCAGGGTGCCGAGTTGGTGTGCGACGCACTCAAGTCAGGTCACCTTGCTGAACCAGCCCGTTCCCTGTTTGCTGGCGGCCGTGATGACCTTCTTAGTGACCACGACGGAGAACTGATCCCCATCGTTGCTTGCCGACCCGCTACCGCCCTTGAACTTGAGGATGCGCCGGCTTGGCTTGGCAGGCTCTTTGGCTTTCCACTGATCCACGACCAGAATGCCCTTCTCGGATACCGAAAGGAAGAGTGCCGCATGGTTTCCCGTGGCGGCGTTCTCGTACTTGTCCGCTTTGCTGAAGGTCGCGATGACAGTGCCCTCGGGAATCTTGCTGTTTCCCTTCACTTTCGGACCTTTCAGCCACATCGATGTGACGGGAGCGCCTGCAGCCTCCTGTACGAGTGGAACACAATGCCCAGTGCCAACGAGCGCGGGCTTCTTCTCCCACGCGGCCGAATTGGCGGTAATGTAAAACTCGTATGATTCGGCTGGGAGTTTGCAATCTCCGTCCGCCTCGATCATCGCGCGCAGATCCTCAACTGTGCCGACACCCATACGACCCTCTGCGCTGAAGATGTGTCGCCGCCTCGGAAACACGTGGAAGGCTGCGCCGTACGCCATTAATTGTCTAGCATCACTCCCCACAGTCGCACTTTCCACCTACGAAGTCAGGGCAGCTTCGCGGCGCCGCGGCGCGGCGCGAAACTGCTGCCGGACGGCAGCACATGCATCGTGATGCCGCTGGCGCCAAGCCGGGAGCTGGCGGCGGTGATCGCTGCGCTGCGGGCGTCGTAGATGACCACCACGCTCGCGCCCAGCACGCGCCAGATTCCATCCGGGCCGATCACCAGCGCGGTCGACTCGTCGATACCAACGCCAAGGCGTTGCGGGCTCTCGAGTACGAGGCTGATCAACCGGTTGTGGCGCTTGCGACGCACGAAATGCTGATCGACGATCGCCTCGGTCATGAACCCGAAACCGTCGGCCGTGATCACGTCATCGCGATCGATGGTCAGCCAGTTGTCAGTGGAGTCCGACGGTCGCCGATCGCCACCTGGCCGACGTTCGTCGCCGGTGATCATCGGCGAGGAGAGGGCCGCGGCGCCGGCTGACGTGCCACCAACGACGGCGCCGGCGGCAAAACGCGCCCGGATGGCCTGCAATGTCGGTGTGCCGCGCAGCACATCGGCGAGACGCACCTGATCACCACCGCCGAACCAGATCCCCGTCATGCCATCCAGTAACCGGGCCACGGAATCAGTTGACGCTTGTGCGTGGGTGATCCAGATGTTGACGGCCGTCGCCCCGAGTGCGCGGAGCCCAGCCGCCTTCTCCTCGCCGCCGGCGAGTCCGTCACTGCTCGCCATCGCGAACACCGCGATCTTCGCCGTACCGCGTCCTCCGGCCAGGCGGACGAACTCCTCGACCAGCGCGGCGGGCTGTGGTCCACCGCCGACGACGAACAGTGTGCCCCTGGTTGTCGACTGCGCGCGCGCGGTCGTCGCGGAAAGCAGCGCGAACACAGCCAGGCGCGCCGAGCATCTGATCGCGTCGCGGACTCGTTTCATGCGATGGGTGCGACTCAATTGCCCAGTGACAGGAGCGAGAGGACCGACGTGCGCGAAGTGCGCGTCCCACTGCCGACGGCGATCGTGAGGGAGGTGGCGACCGTGGGCGAGCCAGCCGCCCGGATCAGCACGTTCACGCCGATGAGCTGCGTCTGCGCCGGAAGAAAGATGCGCACGTACGACGAGCTCCCGTTCGGTTGCACCAGCACCGTCTGGAACGGCTCCACCGCGCTGATCGAAATCGTGGCAGGTACCGTCGACGTCGGGCTGCGATCGACCCGTACCACGGGGGCGCTGAACGACGCGTCGGCGGTCGGCAGCGCATTCGGGACCGACGTCAACGTCGCGCCCGCGAGCTGAAAGTTCAAACCCGACTCCGTGACCCCGGGATCGGTGATAACCGCCGCCGGGTCATCCTTGCAGCCGGCGGCGGCGCCAAGCAGCAATGCGCCAAGCACCAGCGCCCCGTGCCATGAATGGGTCATTCGATCATGCTCCGTCAGGAAAAGTTTCGCTGCTGGCGGAGGGCCACCGACGGACGGTGCCTCGACCGCCACCGCGTCAGTCCATCGCAAATTCACGGGCGAATGCCACGTCGAACGAGAAGGTCTTCGCCCTGCTCCGTGTCTCCATCATGTCCGCCACGCGCAGCAGGCGCGCCGGCACGGCCACGATCTTTTCCTGCGCCTTGCGCCCCATTTCGTCCAGGCCCGTCACCGCCTCGATCGCCCAGAACTTGATCAGTTCCTCGACGATCCTGAGATAGTCACGCGGCCCGTAGATACCGGCCCGGCGAATGACATCGGCCATGTCGCGGAAATGCGGCATGCTGACGCCGGGCATTTCGATCGACGGCATGATCTCTGCCGCAGACAGCAGGGCGCTGTTCGGATCGCGCTCCAGCACCGCCTTGAAGATCGCCCGGTAGAACGTATAGTGACGTGCCTCTTCCTTGGCGACATTCGACAGCACCTCACCGATCAATGGCTCGGTGACGCTCGCCAGCTTGCCGGTGTTGGCGTGGCTGACCTGCGTCGCGCGCTCCTGCAGCGATGTGTAGACGAACACGCGATACGGATCGCGATCCCAGGCCGGCGCGAAGCCCGCCTTGAGATACTCGAACTGCATCTTCTCGAGCACCGGATTGTCGAGAATCCGGCTGTCATGCATGTAGTCATGCAGTACGGCGCCGTGTCGGTCCTCCTCGGCGGTCCACAGATTGGTCCACTTGTGCCAGAACGACTCGTTGCCGAGATACACCGCCAGCAGGCGATGAAAGTGCGGCAACCCTTCCTCAGTGAGAAGGTTCAGCGCCAGGGCGACACGCGCCGGCGTCGAGATGCCTTTGCAGCGTTCGCGCAGCTGGCCCACGAAGACGTCGGGGTCCGTGCCTGGTTCCGGCGCCAGCAATTCACTCGGAAACCAGAGGACGCGCTTGGCTTCGTGCGAAACCATCAATTCGTCGACGAGAGGCTCGAGGTCGGCCAGCACTTCGACCTTGGCCATGATGTCATTCGATGCAGCAGTCATACAGAGAAATATGAAGAATTGGCGCGAGCATCGGAGGTTCCGGCGTACGAAACCTCGCCGCCAGCGTTGCCGTGCGGCACAGTTCGCCTCGGATGAATTAGCCTCGCCCCGAGGGAGTGCGCTACCGCTCGACGGCGGATGGGCGTCGGGGTCGCCCTGACAGCATCTGGCGTCAGCGAGCCCGAATCGTGATGGCGGAAACAGGCACGACCGGGGATTTCGTCGCCGCCGGCAGATCCTCGACGATCGTCAGATCACGCCCGTCGATCTTGTCGGTGCGGACGGTGACCCGACGCCCCGCGGCGGTGATCTCGCGGCGCCCGCTGGTGGAGACGACCCGTGCTCCGTATCGGCGGGCCGACGCATCAGCGAAGGCCTCGGCGAATTCTTCCGCGTCGAGCGCGGTATCCCAGACTACCACCCAGGCGAACCCATCGCCGCCGGGCATGCCAAGCAGGGCATAGCGATCGCCGTCATGGCCACGCGCGGCAGCCGAACCGCGAGCAACATCGCCGAGGAGTTCAGACAGAGCCAGTCGCGTCTCGAACTCGCCCAGACTGTTCTGATAGCGAATCGTCGCGCCGCCGGTCGGCGTGAAACGGACCACCTCCGCCGCGTTACCCTTCGCACCCCACTGTTCCTTGTGCAACACCTGTGAGGTGCTGGTTGGCAGCTCGGCCAGCAACTGTGCGCTGGAGGCACCGTCGCCCATCGCAGTGCGGACGAACTCTGCGCCGCCGATGTACGGAAAGAGCAGCCCCTCTGCCAGGAAGGCCGGCGCCGCACTGAAGGCGGGATTCGCGGCCCGCGCCTCGCGGATGCTTTCGCGGGCCTTGTCCCACGCGATGGTGCGAGCCGCACTGCCGATCATCATCACGGTGGCGTGGCCTTCGAAGACCGCCTGCGCGGCACCGACCCTGTCGTCGTCGCCCTGGATGTTCTGCATCGAATCCAGATTCACGTATTGGTCCTGCAACGCGTGCGTCAATTCGTGGCGGATCACCGTTTCACGTTCGACGCCCGGCCGGCCCTCGACCACGAACAGCGTCTTGCGCCTGGGATCGTAGAAGCCCACCACCTGCTCGGTGAGCAGTCGCGTCAGCACGGCGACCACATCGACCGAATCCGCCACGACACCGAGCCGCTTCCAGACCGCGACCTTGAAGTCCAGATCGCGACGCACATCCGGGCGCGCGAACTGCGCGATCAGAAACGCCTGCACGTCGGCCTGGGACTGCGATGCGACCTTTGGCGCCTGCTTGAACTTCAACCCGGCCGCATCCTCGACCTTCGGCACCAGCGCATCGACTTCACCCTGCAGGTCGCCCGCTTTCGGAAGCGGTTTGCGATCGCAGGCGGCAAGGGAGAGCGCGGCGAGGATGACGGCAATGAAACGACGCACGATGTCTGGGTCGGGGAAACGGGATCGGAATCAGCGCAGCGGCACGCCGAGGAACGTACTGCCCCAATCGAGCAACGCGTGACCCGCGAGCAGCATCACCACCGCCGCCGGCGCGAGGAAGACGCCGAAGGGGACCAGTGGCGGCTCGAATTCGCGTCCCTGTTTTCTGGCGCGCGCGTATGCGATCGGATAGACCACGCACAGAAACGCCGTGGCGCCGAGTGCCGCCGCCATGAAGACCGTGACGATGGCCCGCGTCGGTCCGATGGCTGCACCAACGACGGCCATCAACGTCGCATCGCCAAAACCCATCGCCTCCTTCTTCAGCGCAACCTCACCAAGCCAGCCAATGATCGCGATGAATCCCGCGCCGGCGCAGGCACCGTAGATCGCTTCGATCGGCGGTGCGAACCACTGTTCGGTGCTCCCGTTGAAAAAAGCGACCACGCTGGTCAGCAGGACGAACAGGAACCCGAAGACGGTAAAGCCGTCAGGGATCACATAGTGCTTGGCGTCGGTCAGAGTGATGCCGAACATGATCGTGGCGAAGGTCGCCAGACGCAGCGCGTCGAGGCCCCAGCCGGCGAGGAACGCCGAGCCGGCCCAGAGCAGTGCGACGGTGATCTCGACCAGCGGATACTCGATCGAGATCGGCAGCGCGCAGCCGGCGCACTTGCCGCCGAGTCGGAGCCAGCCGAAGACCGGCACGTTTTCGTGCCAACGAATTTCGCGCTCGCACTTGGGGCAGCGGCTGGCAGGACGCACCACGGACAGCCCGGCCGGCCACCGCGAGACACACACATTCAGGAACGAGCCGAAGCAGGCGCCGAAGAGTGCGTAGGTGATGATCGTGAAGACGGAGGCGTCCACAGGGCTCAGCGAAAAGCGAACAGAAGGATACCGGTTGCGACCGCCACGTTGAGTGACTCGACCGTCGGGCTGATCGGCAGCGCGACAGTGCCCGCGACCAGCGATTGCACGGCAGGAGAGAGTCCAGCCCCTTCGTTGCCCACGGTGAGGGCCCACTGCGAGGGCACCTCGACCTCCGGGAGCGGTGTCCCGGCCGCGTCCGCGCCCCAGAGGGGAATCCCGCGTTCCGCCAGGAACGAGGCAAGCGCATCGACGGTCCAGCTGAACGTGGGGTGAACGAAGTGACTGCCCATCGCGCTACGGACGACTTTGGCGTTCCAAAGGTCAACTGTTCCCGGCAAGGCCAGGGTCGCCGTGACACCGAGCGCGGCAGCAGTGCGCAGGATCGTACCGACGTTCCCCGGGTCTTGTACGGCATCCAGCACCAACAGCCGCACCCCGGAGTCCGGTAGGTTGGCCAAGCTGAATTCCGGCACGGCTGCGACCGCCAGAATGCCCTGCGGCGCCTCGGTTCCGGCCGCCGAGGCAAAATCACCTTCCTGAACCGAGAGTATCGGCACCCGGCGGTGCGCCGCCTGTTCGAGCAGTTCGACGATCCGCGGTGACTCGCCGGCCGTCTGGGCCACCAGTAGCCCCTCGATCGGCAGACCGCTCTTCAGCAACTCCGCGACGGTGCGAACGCCTTCCGCCACAAAGCGCCCACTCCGTTCGCGCGCCTTCCGGCGCTGGAGATCGCGCGCCACGCTCAGGAGAGTCAAAGCGTCTCCGGAAGATCTGTCGAGCTGGATCGCTGCACGACGGATCGCATCAGCGCACGACCTCAGCGCCGACGTGGATGGGCGGAATGCGGCGCAGCCGCCGGATCATCACGCCCGGGGCAATCAGAGTGTCGCGACGAAACGGGTGATCAACGTCTGGAAGCGTCCTGCCGCATCCTTCGACTCGTGCAGCACTTCGGCATGGTTCAGCAATGCTGCCGTGTAACCGGCCGCCACGTTCGTAATCAGGCTGACGCCAACGCACCGCATCCCGAGTGTGCGCGCGGCAATGACCTCAGGCACGGTGCTCATGCCGACGGCATCCGCGCCGAGTTTCTCCAGCATGCGGACTTCGGCTGGCGTCTCGTAGGTTGGCCCGAGCAGGCCGCAGTACACACCGACGTCGAGCCGCAGGCCCATGCTCCGCGCGGTGTCGTCCAGCTGCGCTCCGAGTGCGCGGTCATACGGCGCGGACATGTCGGGGAACCGCGGCTCACCTGGCTGCACCGGTCCTGCCAGCGCATGCCGGTTCATCAGGTTGATGTGATCGTCGATGCGCATCAGGGTGCCGGGCGAAAAGCTGCGACGCACACCGCCGGCGGCATTCGAGACGATCAGCGTGCGCGCACCCAGCGCATGGACCAGCCGCACGGGAAACACCGCGACCGCCGCCGGGTGGCCTTCGTACAGATGAAACCGACCGGCCAGGCAGAAGACTGGAGCATCACCCAGCATCCCGACGATCAGCGTACCCTCGTGTCCCTCCAC
>CAYMQV010000154.1:0-11521 GCA_964392395.1 uncultured Gemmatimonadaceae bacterium | reverse complement strand
CTAGCGGTAGGCGTCCGACCGTCGTCCACCACACCGCCCGGTGCGATGGACGACGGGAAGGACGAGGTCAGTTTCCCGGGCGGGGCGGCCGTGGCAGTGCCGTCGGCGGCAGAATGCCATTCAGCCGCATGTAGTTCGACAGCTGACTGTAGTGATCCGCCATGTCGAGCGCGTGGCCGAGCACCATGTTGGCGCGCGTCGAGGTCCGCGTGTTGCCATTGAAGGTGATCGAGATCTGGTCGGCCAGCGAGGCATCGGTGAGTTGCGCGAACGCGCTCTGACAGAACGCGAATGACGCCTTCATTTTTGTCACCAGCTCCTCCTTCGGCCAGGTGGCCTTCACGGAGTCAGGCGTGGTGGTGTCCTTCGGGTCGACAGTGGCCTTCATCGCCCCGTAGTTGTTACAGAAGAAATAGTTGTCGGCGGCCACATGTTGCGCGATGTAGCCGATCGTGAGCTGCGCCGGCGTTGGCTTGTATCCGAACTTGGCGGCCGGAATGGAATCGAACGCCTGTGCGACGTTGCGTTCGAGCGCCAGCGTCCGGGTGCCGAACGACGCCGTGATGGGATTTGCCGGAGGCCCGGCGGGCGCGGGCTGGGCAAGAATGGTCGCGGGCAGTGACGCTGCCACAAATGCGACGAGCAACGGCTTCATACAGTCTCCAGACAGGGTGACGAGGATTGACGCATGAGAGTGGGGTACGGGCCGGGTGTTTGCAACCGCGGCGGCTGGATTGCCCGAATGCGGCCCCGACCGTATCTATTGCTCTGTGGCAGGGCTTCGCCGCTGCGCACCACCCAGCCAGAGGAGCACGTGTCACGCGCGCAGCACAGGCAGTCGGACGCAGGGTTGCCCCCCATCCCATTCTCTCGATGAAGGATTCGATCAAGGCGACGGTCACCGCGTGCGTCATGTGCAGTGCAGCGCTCGCCGCCTGGCGACCGCTGGAAGGCGTGCTGTGCCGCTCCCCGGTTTGCGCGGGGCGACACCTTGCCCTGCCGGCGGCGAGCAAGTGCCCGGAGTGCACCCGGCCGCTGACGACTCCGCAGCTTGCCCGCGGGCACTGCGAGAGCGCACTGTGCCGAGAGGAAGTCCTTCGGGGACGACGCGAGAAAGAGTCAGCCCGCAAGGCGGCGCTGCTCGTCAGCCTGCAGCGACGCCGTACGCGCGCTGCAGCGCAGCGCGGCATGTCGCGCGACGAGCAGGACACCTACAAGGCGGCGTTGCTGCCCAGAAACCTCGATCGCGCGTCGCGGCTCACACCTCGGCGGCGCACGTCGCACGAGGCACACCTGCGCGCCTGTCTCGCCGAGGCCCGGGAGCATCTTGCCACGTCGAAGGCGCCCTTCGTCGTGGAGGCCGCGCCGGTTATTGGTGCGCCGACCGCCGCACAACGCGCCGAATCGCAACTGCTGCTGGCAGGGTGTGCAGCCTGCCGGGGACAGTGTTGCCGGGAAGGTGGAGATCATGCATTTCTCTCGGTTGACTCGATGACTGCGTATCTGCAGCGATTCCCCGCGGCGGACGATGACGCTGTCGTGGTGCACCACATGCAGCACATCGGTGAACAGACGATGACACATGGATGTGTGTACCAGGGTGTACGCGGCTGCACGCTCGCGCCGGAACTCCGTGCCGATATCTGCCACCGCTTCCACTGTACCGGCCTGATGATGCTGAAAGGGCAGTTCGCCGCCGGGGAACCGATTCGGGCCTACGTGATGCACCGGCGTGGCGAACGTCTCTCGGGCGGTCGATTCATCGAGATTGCCAGCACCGGTGATCCGGCGACAGCGGAGCAGGGGGCGGCGCCTCCGGTGTGCTGATCCTGCGGTGTAATGCGGGGGTGACGGCGCACGGCTCTCCCGCTGCGTGCACCCTCAGACACAGACGGCTTGCCCTTCGCCAGTCCGCACCCCATGCTGTTGGCTCATCAGGAATCGGTGTCGGGGCAGTGTTCCGAAGGTCCCCCCTCTTCCGGTTGTGTCAAGCACGTGCGAGCAGCAGGCGCGCATGGGCGGGTCCCGCGCAGTGGAGTCACATGTCACACGAGATACACGTCGTCGTGTCAGGACGCACCGAACCACTTCGTTTCACGGAGACGGTCCGACTTGGTCGCGCTGCAACCAACGCCATCGTGGTGAACGAAGCGGTGGTCAGCGGCGAGCACCTCGAGTTGCGGCGCACGGCTGACGGCTGGGACGTCGTCGATCTTGGCAGCTCCAACGGCACATACATCGACGGGAAGTCGGTGGCGAGCGCACGTGTCGGTCTCGCGACCACGGTCTCGCTCGGACATGGCGGTCCGAAGGTGTACCTGACGATTCCCAGTCTCGCCGCAGGTGACGGCACGCTGAAGGTGCAGCCGAGCGACATCGTCGATCGGTATTTCGGTGCCAAGGAGCCGGAGAACATGTCGCCGCACACCCAGTTGCTGCGGGTGGCCGTGCAGGAGCGACGCGTCACGGAGACCAACACCTGGCTGAAGCGCGTGCGGCACTATCGTGTTGCGGTCGGCATCCTCATCGGGGTCGCCGCCGCCGCCGGTGCCATGGCCATCTGGCAGGCACGTCGCGTCGACGCGCTGCGTGCCTCCGCTGGCGCCGTCTTCAGCACGATCAAGTCGCTCGACCTGGATCTGCGACGCCTCGAGGCGAAAAGCGGTCCGGACAAGTCGATCCAGGAGCGTCGCGCGCGACTCGAGCGGCAGTATGACGACCTGCTCAAGACACTCGGCATTTACAACAGCCGGACGCCCGCCGATGTGCAGCTGATTTATCGGACCGTGCACCGGCTGGGAGAGTCGGAGGCAACGGTGCCACGGGATTTCGTCGATGAAGTGCGCAAGTACATCGCGAAATGGAAGACCGAGGACATCCGGCCGTTCCTGTCGCGTGCGGCGGCGAAGGACATGGCGCCGCTGATCGGTGGAATCATGCTGCAGCACCACCTGCCGCGCGAGTTCTTCTATCTCGCGCTGCAGGAGAGCCGACTGAATCCCAGGGCGATCGGGCCACAGACGCGCTTCGGCGTGCCGAAGGGGCTGTGGCAGTTCATTCCCCCGACGGCGAAGATGTATGGATTGAAGCTCGGGCCGTTGCAGGGCGAACGCACGTTCGATCCCGCAGACGATCGTCACAACGTGGCAAAGGCCTCGACGGCGGCCGCGCGGTATCTCGAAGACCTGTACACGACCGATGCACAGGCCTCGGGATTGCTGGTGATGGCGTCGTACAACATGGGCGAGACCCGGCTGCTCAAGCTCATCAGGACGATGCCGGAGTCGCCGAGCGATCGCAACTTCTGGGCGTTGATGGCGAAGCATCGGAAGGACATTCCAGACGAGACGTACAACTATGTGTTCCGGGTGGTGTCGGCTGCGGTGATCGGCGCGAATCCCCGGCTGTTCGGATTCGATTTCGATCCGATCTTCGGGGCGACGTCGGACTCACTGGTGGCAACGGCTGCGCCGTGAACGGATCGTGACCCACGGAAGTCCGTGACGCCAGGATCGTGTGTGGTGTGGCTCAGCACGACTCACGATGCTTGAATGACATCTCGTTGCCTTTCCTCTTTCGCAGGAAGAGTGGATGCGTTCGAATCGTGGGTCCTTCGTTGTGCTTGCCTGGCTCGCAGCGCTGACGACCGCGACGCACGCGCTCTCGGCGCAGGCAGCACGTGCTGCGGTCAACACGATCGCCCGCGGGAAGACGATCTTCGAGTCGACCTGTCGGGGCTGCCATACCGTCTCCCCGCCGCTGCAGGGTGGACCCGCGATGTCGCGCATCGCGCAGCGGTATGTCGAACGGCTCGGCCCGCGCGCGTCCGCCTCCACGCGCATAGCTGAGTGGCTCGCCGGCCCGACCGCTGAGAAGAGCCTGTTGCCGAGGGACGAGGTGGCGCGTTTCGGGGTGATGCCACACCAACCGTTGGCAGATGCCGGTCGATTTGCGGTGGCGGCGTATGTGGTGACGTTGGTGGATGCGGGACCAGGCCGGCGGAAGGGCAAACGGCGGTGACAAGACCTTCCGGCGTTCAGAACCCCCCGAAGTGCACGCCAACACCCGCGTACTGCACCCGTTCCCGAAAGAACTGCCCATACGGCGACGGCCCTTCGTAGTACTCGGCAAAGATCCCCCAACGCCGACCCGGTGGCTGCGTGCCGCGCGCCCGATCGTACTCGAGGCCCGCGCGCGCGCTCACACTGGGTTTCCAGTCATGCTCCTCCGAAGTCTTGACGTCCGTCGCGGCAAGGAAGCGGAATCCGCCCAGCCCGCCGAGTGGAACGATCCATGTCATCGGCCTGAACTCGACGCCACCATGCACGATCGTTCCCGCCAGGTCGGCCGGATCGCGGTTGATCAGCCGCTCGCCACCGCCGTAGAATCGCAGTGCTCCGGCATCGAGCGAGAGCAACGCTTCGACTGACTCGAACGAGAGGTTCTCGCGGTCGCGTCGGGCCGGCGGTTCGCGAAGCAGGTACTCATCCCCCAGATGTGAACTCTGGTGATAGACGCGCACGCGCATCGAACCGCGCCCCCGGCGAATCGTGAGCGGTATGCCGATGACATAGTCGGCATTCAGCAGATCATACGATGGGGCTTCCAGATCGAACTGTGCGAACACCGCGGCCGACAGCGACAACTGCACACCGTCACCGGGACGCGACCCTGACCAACGGCCGAGGCCGAACATGTCGCCGATGCCGACGGATGCGAGATTGCTGTTGGGCTGGACTGGCCCGCTGCCGGACCGTTCCTGCAGCAGCGATACGAACGAGTGCGGCGCTTTCGGATCGGCCACCAGCGGACAGAAGACATCGCCTCGCGGCAGCGGCGTATAGCCAGCCTTCTCATTGGCTGGCAGACCGGTGCCGCAGCGATCGGGGAACGAGCCCTGCGCAAGAAGCGATACTGGACCTGAGAGCAGGATCGCGGTCGCAAACGAGCCGAGAGCGGCGTGACGAGGGATGAGCGACATGGGCGGAGGGTCCATGGGAAGACAGCTCGTGCGGAGTCGGCCAGTTGTATCATACAACGCGAGCCACCTGTCGCGACAGGACGCTCAGACAGCGCCCTGAAACGGCGACACTGTACTGGATGCTGCGGTGGGCGCCGAAGCGCGATGAATCGAACTGTCGGTCTCGGCCTCCACGTTACCGCCCCGCCTTTCGTGGCATGCGATCCGTCGCCATCGCGGCGTGATACGCGAATGATGCGACGATCACCGCATTCTTCATCAGGTCCTCTGCCTGGATCGTATCGTAGAAGTCCAGATTGGTGTGGCCACCCGTACCAGGGATATGATCCTGCAGGAACTGGAACCCCGGTAGTCCAGCCTCGTCGAAGGCGACATGGTCCGTGCTGCCGAGGCTCTGGTTCGAGACCACCGTCATCCCGAGATCGCGGAAGGGGGCCATCCACGTGGTCAGTTGCGAGCGGGCGCGTTCATTCCCTTGCAGGTAGATCCCGCGATACTGGCCGGCGCCGTAATCCTGATTGAAGTAGGCTGAAAATTTCTCGGCGGCCGGCTTCAGGCCGATGGTCGAGTCGTTCGCATTGCCGAAGTGCTGGCGCACGTATGCACGCGAGCCGAACAACCCTTGCTCTTCACCCGACCAGAGCGCGATCCGAATCGTGCGGCGCGGTCTGGCCCCGATTGCCTTGAGGATTCGTGCCGCTTCGAGCATCACCGCGACTCCCGACGTATTGTCGCTTGCATTGGGGCTGGCGTGCCAGGTGTCGAGGTGAGCGCCGATCATCACCACCTCGTCGGCGCGATCGGTACCGGGAATTTCGCCGATGATGTTGGCGGCTTTTTCAACGCGCTCACCGATCGTGTTTCGTACTTCGATTTCGACCTTCACCGGAATACCGCGCTTGAGGATGCGGTACATCCGGTTGTAGTGCTCCGGCGTGATGGCGACGATTGCTGGCGACGCGAGCACTCCCGCCCGGGACCACTGGTCGCCGCGCGCGCCCGGACGTGAGAAGCCGCGTACCGCACCGAGCCACCCGCTCTCGCTTTGCAGGACCGCGGTCACACCTTCTGCGGCGTAGAAGGCGACCTTTTCTTCGGCAGTGAGCAGGTCTGCGTTGGGGATGATACGTGGTGCTGGTGCCCGTGGCGGGACGACCACCGTACGCTCGATGATCTCGAGGTCCTTCTCCGTGAGTCGCGGCACTCCGCGTGCGAGCGCAGCAAGGTCGATCGGCACCGGCGGCGTCACCAGCACCGCCTTGCCCTTCAGTGTGCCGCGATGCGTCGCGAGATCCTGGCGCGAGACCAGATCGACGATCACCGCTTCCGCCACCTGCCGACCGTTTGTGCTCGCGGTATGTGCGATCGGATAGCCCACCATCGGCGTGTAGTCAGGTTCGAGCAGGTGCAGCGAGACATAGTCGTTGTCCCAGGTCACGCCGTACTCCATGTACGGTTCGGCCGCGACATTCACCAGTCCGATGCGAGTCATCTCACCCTGCACCCAGCGCTGGGCGCGTTGCATGTCGCGTGAATTCGTGAGTCGAGCACCGAGTACGTCGGCGATGTAGCCCTCGAACTCCATGACCTGTGATCGGCGCAATCCTTCCTCCCGGATTCTGGCGACCATCATCAGGTCGACCTCGTCGTCTACCGGTTGGAACGCGGCGCTGCTCAGGAAGAGGAAGAGCGCGGCCGCGAGCGGCTTGATTCCTGTACGCATGGTCTGGATGGCAGAAGGGTGCGGTAGTGGCTCGCCCGCGCCACCGACGGCAAAGAATGGTGCACGTCACTGCCCATGACCAGTCATCGGCCTCTCCGCGTTCCGACACGCGTCGCGTGCGCGGGTGCTCTTGCCGCAAGGCGCTCCAGCCGGTATCTCCTCCCGGACGACCTCACCCCCCGGAGTGACCATGATGCTCGCCCATGCCGTCAGCGGCGCTGTCTCGCTGCTCGCGATTCTCTCGCTCGCAGGCACACTCGGCGCCCAGGCAACCGGCGACACCACCCGACGCACCGCCCCTGAATCCGAGCTGCCGCTGATTCCGACGCGGGCCCTGAAGTTCACCACCGATGAAGGGACATGGATGTCCCTCGATCTGTCGCCCGACGGACGGACCGTCGTCTTCGACCTGCTCGGTGATCTCTACACGATCCCGGTCACCGGTGGTGCCGCGACACGGATCACCAGCGGATCGGGTTTCGACGGCCAACCGCGGTTCGCACCGGATGGCAAGTCGATCGTGTTCGTCAGCGATCGCTCCGGCAGCGAGAACCTCTGGCTCGTCGATCCAGACGGCAAGCGCGTGCGGCCGCTCAGCCGAGGTAACGCGCAAGCGTTCGTCTCGCCCGACTTCACGCCGGATGGGCAGTATGTCGTGACGTCGAAAGGCGGCGACCTGTGGCTCTATCACGTCGGTGGTGGCAGCGGACTGCGGCTCACCGGCGTCACACCACCGGCGACGGGCGGCGGGCCTGAGGGTGGAGCGGCGCCGGCGAACTTCATGGGTGCCAGCGTTTCGCCTGATGGTCGCTACATCTACGCCGGCGCCCGCACCGGACCGGCCGGTTACAACCAGATGATGGGAACCACACAGGTCGTGATGTACGACCGGCAGACAGGGCGTCTGGCCACGCGCACGCTCAACCTGGGCACGGCATTCCGGCCCGCCATCTCGCCTGACGGGAAGTATCTGGCATACGGCTCGCGGCAGATGTCGGTGACGGGGCTCAAGCTGCGTGAACTCGACAGCGGCGACGAGCGCTGGCTCTCGAATGACATCCAGCGCGACGACATCGAATCGCGCGGCTCACGCGACCTGCTGCCGGGCTACGCGTGGACCGGCGACTCGAAGACCATCATCCTCGCCCATCACGGCAAGATCTGGAGTCTCGACGTTGCGTCGGGCCGACAGACGGCCATTCCGTTTAGTGCCGACGTCGACCAGCTGATCGGCGATCTGGTGAAGTTCGAATATCCCATCAACGACACGCTGCTCACCGTGCGCCAGATTCGCGGTGCGCGTCCGTCACCCGACGGCAAGCGTCTCGCCTTCTCGGCACTCGACCGACTGTGGGTGATGGCTCTGCCGAGTGGCACACCGCGGCGGCTCACCACATCGACCGATGGCGAACATCAGCCGGTGTGGTCGCCGGATGGCAAGTACATCGCGTACGTGTCGTGGACGGAGGAGGGTGGGGACATCTGGCGTCTTCCCGCCGCGGGCGGACGACCGGAAAAGCTCACGACCCAGTCGGCGTTCTACGACGACATCATGTACTCGTCTACAGGCACGCGCATCGTGGCCGCACGTGCGGCGCGCACACAGCGCGTGATCGTGAACGATGAGATCAACCCGAACCTGGTGATCACCGATCTGGTATGGATTCCGGCCAATGGCGGAGCTTCGACCTTCATCACGTCGCTCACCAACGCCGGTCGACCACACTTCACCACCGATAGTACCCGAATCTGGATCTACGAAAGTGCCGATGGGCTGGTCTCGATGCGTTGGGACGGCACCGATCGCAGGGCGCACCTGAAGGTCACCGGTTTTCAGGCACCGAACGCCGGTCCGACCGCGCGACCGCGCCAGGCCAGCGAACTGCAGGTCGCACCGGACGGCAATCGGGTGCTGGCTCAGGTCGACAACCGGTTGTTCGTCGTACCGCTGCCGATGACGGGTGGGACCACGCCCACGATCTCGGTACAGCAGCCGGTTGGAGGGGCGCTTCCGTTCCGACGGCTGTCGCGGATCGGCGGGGACTTCATCGGCTGGAACACTGATTCGAAGGCGGTCTTCTACTCGCTCGGCCGATCGTTCTTTCAGTACGACCTGGTGCGCGCCGACTCGCTGGCCGTCGATTCGACTGCCAAGGCCCCGCCGTCGCGCGGCGACGGGCGCGCAGCAGGCGGCAATGCTGCGGGCGGCAACGCTGGCGCGAACAGACCCGTGTACGACGCATCGCGTATCGACGTCACCATCACCGCGCCGAAGGATCGCCCCGTGGGCAGCGTGGTGCTGCGTGGAGCCCGCATCATCACCATGAAGGGTGATCTGGTGGTCGCGCGCGGCGATGTCGTCGTGACCAGCAACCGAATCGCGGGCGTGGGAGAACAGGGAAGTGTCACGGTTCCTGCCGGGGCGAAAATCATCGATGTCAGCGGCAAGACGATCATGCCCGGACTGATGGACATTCACGCCCACATGTGGCCGCAGTGGGGCGTGCATTCGCCGCAGCCCTACATGTACACCGCCAACCTCGCTTACGGCGTGACCACGACGCGCGATCCGCAGACGTCCACGTCGGATGTGATCTCCTACGGCGATGCGGTGGACGTGGGCCAGATCATCGGCCCACGCATCTACACCACCGGCCCCGGCATCTTCATTCAGGACGACGTGACGAGCGCCGATGATGCGAAGGACGTGATGCGTCGGTACTCGGAGTTCTATCAGACGCAAACGATCAAGCAGTACATGGCCGGCGACCGTCGCCAGCGGCAATGGATCGCGATGGCTGCGCGGGCACAGCAGATCACGCCCACCCTCGAGGGCGGCCTGGATTTCAAGAAGAACATGACCGAAGCGATGGACGGTTACGCGGGCATCGAACACACGCTGCCCATCGCGCCGATGTACAAGGACGCGATCGGCCTGTTTGCGCAGAGTGGCACGACCTGGACACCGACGCTGCTCGTCCAGTACGGCGGACCGTGGGCCGAGAACTGGTGGTATGAACACTACGACATCTTCGCCGATGCGAAGCTCACCCACTTCACGCCCTTCTCGGAACTCGAGCGTCGCGGGCTGCGTCGTCCGCAGTGGTTTCGTGACAGCGAGTACTCCTACAAGCTGTTTGCCGAGCAGGCGAAGAAGGTGGTCGAAGCCGGTGGTCGGGTTGGACTCGGCGGACACGGGCAGCTGCAGGGGCTGGGCGTGCACTGGGAGCTGTGGAGCATCGCCAGCGGTGGCATGAAGCCGATGGACGCGTTGCGGGTCGGCACGATCTTCGGCGCCGAGGCGATCGGACTGCAGGCGAATCTCGGGTCGATCGAGGCGGGGAAACTGGCGGACCTGCTGGTGCTCGACGCCAATCCGCTGGATGACATCCGCAACACGAACACCATTCGCTGGGTGATGAAGAACGGGCGGCTCTACGAAGGCAGCACGTTGGCCGAGGTCTGGCCGCGGGCGAAGGCGTTGCCGAAGCAGTGGTGGATGGCGAATGATGCGTTGCCGGGCGGGGGCGGGCAGAAGTGAAGTCTGCCGCGCGTGAAATCTCGAAGAGCCTCAAATGAAGAACCGGCGGTTCTCAGGCTTGGCGAGGCGGGACGGGCACACTGCTCGGCAGTAGATCCGCGTCGATGTGATCGCGACAAGGAAGACACCGTCGAACGCGGGATCGCGCGTGTTGACGGCCTGGTGCCAGTCGGCGTCGCGGAGCTGAGGGTTCATGCCGGCAATCGAATCTCGCGATGGAGGAGGGCGCGTCGGAAGCGGGCCTCGAAATGGCGCGGTGACGCCGGTAACGCGTAGGCAGATGCGAGCCTTGCCCGTCAGGGCTTGACCACCGGGACGTCGACGCCCACGGAACGCGACGGAGCACACGGAATCACGCTGTAGAACAGCCTGACGCCGCCCATCGATGCCGTTTCGCGCTGCGCGTAGGGCTCCGGCGGCCACGGAATCACATAGTTGGACGCGGTCGCAGCGTCCACGATCGCGCTCAGCTGGAAGGTGTTTTTCGCCGCGGTCGAGCACGCGCTTTCGGAGGCCGCGGAGCCTGTCGGGCGATCGAGCATCAGATTCATGCTGGTCGTGGGTCCACCGTTGATTGTCGCCGCCGCAGTCGCCGCGCCGGCGTTGTCGATCGAGATGGAGGACTCGACGAGCATGGCAGACGTCCCGCCGTTCAGGCGCAGGTGCGTCATCTGTGCGATACCCACGCGGGTCGCGAGCCCGGATCCGCCACCGAGCAGAATCTTGTAGCCTTGCGCGACGGCGACGTTGCACCAGAGTGCGCAGCGGGCGCGTCCACGATTGACGCCGATCGGAAACTGGCCGGCGACCGCCCATTCCGCGGCGACGTACTTGCCCGACGCATCCGCCGATTGATTGAACGACGTGCCGTTGCAGTCTCCGGTGGCGATGGCCGACGTGATCGACAGAGACTGGGCGACCGCGATGGACGGCGCGACCGCCAGCGACAGTGCGAAGATGACGGCCGGACGTAGCATTGCAGACTCCGGTGAAGGACCAGTATGACGCAACCTGTTCACCGCCTCAGGTGCGCGGCACCCCGGGTCAGCCAGGGCGAGTCACCCCAAACCTTGGCGGTGAGTGACAGCTCCACTGCGATGGCAGCCACGGGGGTTGACGATGTCACGAAATCTGACGTTCCCGGTCTTCCGGCGGCAGCAACGTCGTTGGGCGGGCACGGGAATCATGCTGCTGTGCTCGGTGCATTTGGAGAAGCCACTGGCAGGGTGGTGTGACCCTCGCGCCAGCACGAACAGATCCGGCTCGACCTGCGTGT
>CAYMQV010000153.1:0-11554 GCA_964392395.1 uncultured Gemmatimonadaceae bacterium | reverse complement strand
GGGCCGTTCCGTTTGGAAGTGGACTACATCCGGGCGTACGGCGCCGGCGAGTAGGACGACTGCCGAGACCTGGCCAGAAGTTCTGCGTGCCATTTCTCCACGTACTCCGCCGACGTGGACGACGTCTCGCGAATCATCAGGGACTGCTGGCCGTTTGCCGACACATCGTCCTGCGGCCGGTTGCTCGCGGCGCGGTAGCCCGCACCGAAAGGAGCGCGCGCGGCGGGGCCGGCGAGCAGATCGGTGCGGGCGATCATCGTCAAAGCACGAATCTGGCCGTTCCCAATTGCACGAGGGTGATCGCCCCACCGCTGTCGGGCAGCGGCAGACTGTGCGGTTGCTGCACGTGCGCCGTGGTGCGGATTTCGCTCGAGAACCGCTGTCACCGAGCGCGGCGCTCAGGTCGGGGTGCAGCGCCTTGCAACACTCGACCGCCGGCATTGCGAAGTTGATGCACTGAGATGTCATCAAGATCTCGAAGTGTCACGCGTGAGACAGTCCTGCAACGGCGAGAGTCACGCGCCCAGGTGCACTGGTGGGGTCGCCAGGTCGGGTCGTTGCTGCGAGCCATGCTCGGTGGAAACCCATGGACTCGACCCCATGCTCGGCGATCCTGGCGGCGGCGAATGGGAGGGGTGGCCTCACCGCGTGCCGCTTCAGACGCGCGCTTGAACTCGCTTTCCACGGTCCACACCGGTCGGGTGGCGCTCTCCGCAGCCCGAATGCCGAGCTCGGCAAGGAACTTGACTTCGAACACGGCCCCCGAGAGATCCCACGTCGGTTTGCGATCGTCATCGGGCCCATGCGTCCGCGTCAGGGCAAGTTGTCGCAAAGCCCATCCCTTCGGTTTGCCGGTCACCTCACCATCGAGTCCACCAAACCAGGCCGGCACGCCGCGCAATGCCAGTGCCGCATGATCGGAGAGCAACCAGTACTCACCCAAGCCCGGCGCGAACGTCTTCCCCAGCCGTGTGGCAACACGTGCGGCGAGAGAATCGACGGTTGAATAGCCGATGCCATTGCTGACGAGGGTGTCGGTCAGTCCCCAGGTCCACGACCAGTCCATGCCAATGGCGAGCGCGGTGCGTGGCAATGGGCACACGGGTCGTGCGGCATAGGCCTCGGCACCACGCATGCCACGCTCTTCAGCGGTCGTTGCAACGAACACCATGGTACGACGCGGTGCGCGTGGCAGTGCGCGCACGACTTCCGCGATGTGCAGCATTTCCGAGACGCCGGCGGCATCGTCGAGCGCTCCGTTGTAGATGGAGTCGCCGCGGACGGCGGGACCGATGCCATACGCATCCCAGTGGGCAAGATACACGACGCATTCGTTGCGCAGTGCCGGATCGCTGCCACGGATGACGCCAACGAGGTTGTGGCTGACAAAGCGCCGCGCCTCGGTGTGAATCGACGCATCGAGGCGCAGCGGCAATTCCCGCGGGCCAGTGGATGCATCGTTGGCTGCAACACGCCACGCGCTGAGCGTCGTGCCTGCAGCCTGCGCCAGGAGTTCGCCGGCGGAGCTCGCAAGATGCAGCGTTATTGGTGACTCGGGGGTGATCTCGGGAACATCACCGGTCAATTCCTGATCCTGCAACCGCAGGCGCCGCGCGCGATGCACGGCATCACTCCCCAATCGAATGAAGATCACCGCTGCAGCGCCACGCGCCAGCGCGTGACGCGCCTTGAGGATGACGTTGCCGTGCGGGCTCGTGTAGCCGCGCGTACCGAAGCGCTTCCGGCTCACGCTTCCGGGCTCACCGTCGAGGATCAACGCGACTTTTCCGCGCAAGTCGATGTGGCGATAGTCATCCCAGTCGTGTTCGGGCGCAATGATGCCGAATCCAACCAGCACCACTGGCGCATCCAGCGTGCTGAAGTCACCAGGTGCGGTTGCGGCCAGAACGATGGCTGCGGTATCGAGTGCGACGGTCAGTCCGTTTGCGCGAAAACTCGCGCGGCCGGTTGCCCGCGTGCGAAAGAGCGTCACGGGTTGGCGAAAGCCGTTCTTGCTTGCGGGAGACAGTCCAATGCGGGCCATTTCCCTTTCCAGATAGGCAACCGTGAGGGTATCGCCACGCTGCCCCGGGCCTCGTCCCAACATGGAATCGGCGGCGAGGTCGTCGATGCGACGGGACAGTGTCGCTTCGTTCGCCATTCCCGAAGCCTTGTCAATTTCCTGGTCGGAAATCGTATCCGCGCCCTGACAGGCAGGCAGCGTCAGCGACGCGATTATGGGTGCCGCCGCACACGCCGCGCTCGCGCTGAAATGCGGCGAATCAGCGCGCATCCGCAACGACGTGGCGCTTCGTGATGAGGAGAGCTTGATCACGAGCCTGCTTTCTGCCTCCAGCGCTCCACCGTCGCCGCCGCACGCGCCAGCAACGAACGCCAGTAGCGCCGATACGCAGACACGACTGATTCGTACACGCACATCATCCGGCATGAACTTCCTCCGTCGCAGTGGAGCAGCGGGATTCGGCGAGCATGGGGTCGAGCATGGGGTCGGTCGAGCATGGGGTCAGAGTCCTTGATCGACGTTTCAAGGACTCGGTCAGCATGGGGTCAGAGTCCTTGATCGACGTTTCAAGGACTCGGATCAAGGACTCTGACCCCATGATGGTGGATCAAGGACTCTGACCCCTTGATCGGACCCCATGATGGTGCAAGGACTCGGATCAAGGACTCTGACCCCTTGATCGGTCGGAGTCCATGCTCGCAATCGCAACTCCCGTGCGTCGTGCGCGCCTCAATCCCCGCGCACGACGTGCATGGCGTCACATGAACATCGCCGGACTGATCTCCAGCGACACTTCTGAAATCTTGTTGGCGGGGATGCCGCTGCGGCGGGCATGCTCCAGGATCGCGTCCATGTTCGGAGCGCTGTACTCGCAGTAGATCTTTCCCTCTGCGTCGGAGACGTAGCTCTTGATCCAGACCACGTCCGACATCTCGGCGAGGACGGCGTTGGACATGCGGCCGGCGGCGTGGAGTTGCTCGGGGGTCAGCGACCCGACGTTGCGTTCGATGATGTAGCGGGGCATGGGCGTTCAGGTGGTGGGGAAGGGGGATGGTGCGAAAACGACGTCCAGCAGAGCGACCGCGGCCTGCAGTGCCGTGTCGCTGATCTCGCATGCGATGTTGGCCGCGAGCCGCGCGGCGTCGGTGGTGGCAGGGGTGTCACCCTGCGCGATGTGAATCCTGGCCAGCCGCTCGAGCATCCACCCTTCGCCGCGGCGATCCTGCAACAGCTGGCGGATGCCGAGCGATGCCTCGACGTGTGTGCGTGCATCGCCAAACCGGCCCACGGCCAGGCAGACCTCGCCCAGCAACCCGAGCGCATACGCGTGCAACTGCCGCTCACCGGCCGCCGACGTCACGCGCACTGCGTCTGCGAGAACGGTGCGGGCCTCGTCCCAGCGCTGCAGCCGGTGCAGCGATGCACCAAGGCTGTTGAGGATCAGTCCTTCATGCACGTGGTCACCCGTCTCGCGGCAGATGCGCAATGCGGCCTCGTATTGACGCACCGCATCGGCGTACGCGCCTCTCTCCCAATGCACGATGCCCAGCGAGTTGCGCACCGACAGCTCGCGCGCGCGATCGCCCTGACGGACGGAAAGGCTGATCGCCTCCTCGTACTGGGCGATCGACTGTTGCGCACTACCTGAGAGTTGTCGGCCCGTGCGTGCCATGCCCTCCGCCGCCTCTGCGGCCTGCGACAGATCCATCCGGCCGAGGTACAGCCCGTGGAGCTGCGTCCAGAATGTGTGCGCGTCGGCGGCCTGCCCGAGCAGTTCGTACACACTGGCGAGGCGGCGCTGCATCAAAATCTCATTGTCCCGGTGCTGCAGTTGCGCATACAGCGACGCGGCTTCGTGCAGGTACGGGAGCGCCTCGGCGTGGCGGCCGAGGCCCACCAGAAGCTCGCCCAGTGTCCGATTGGCTGCGGCAGAGCCATCGGCATAGCGTGCCTTGCCGTTCATTTCCACTGCCTCACGCGCGGTCGCGAGTGCCTGCTCTACCTGTCCCAGCTGCAGCTGGATGTGCGCCACTGCTGGCAGCGTGAACGACGCATAGTGCGGCAGTGTCATGTACGCCGCCGTGCGGCGGTAGTATTCCAGCGCCTCGTCCAGATGGCCGAGGTCGCGGTGCACGGTGCCGACCACGTTCAGCAGATACCCATAGCGCACACCGTTGGCGCTGATCTCGGTGCGCTCCAGCGCGGCCTCCAGCACTTCCAGCGCACGCTCCGGCTGTCCCAGGTTGCGCAGCACGTTGCCCATCGTCGCCAGGTCTCCCGCCTCCGAGCGCGTGTCGCCGATGGCGCGGCCGATCACGAGGACCTCCTCGATCTTCGCCAGCGCATCGGCGTGCCGCCCCTCGTGGCTCCGGAGAAACGCGATGCTGCGCAGCGCGCTGCGCTCGCCGAGCCGGTCCTCGCGCTCGGTGGCGATCCGCAACGCCGTCTGCAGCGAACGTTCGGCGGCCTCGAAGCGGTTCAGCAGCGTGAACGCATCACCCTGACGCAGGTACACCTGCACCAGCTTCTCAGAAGGCCCGAACGGCGCGAGCATGGTGATCAGCGTATCCACGATCTCGAGCTGCCGGTCGCGCAAGCCGAGCATCTCGCTCAGCCGCTCCTGACGCAGCATCACGTCGGCGAGCAGGTCGCGCCGCGCGGCATTCTCGGGCAGACGCAACACCCAGGTTTCCACGCGCTCCAGGGTATTCAGTGCCTCGCCGTTCTGGCTCAGCCCCATCGCCCTGTCGGCGGCGAGTAGTCCGTAGTGCACACCCTGCGACCACAGCTCGGCGCGGCTGAAGTGATACGCGAGGCGCTCGGCGTGCTCGTCGAGGCGCGCGGCGTGCCGCCGCTCGATCGACCCACCGACGAGGGCGTGCAGCGAGGCACGCTGGTGCTCGAGGAGGCTGTCGTACGCCACCTCCTGCGTCAGTGCATGCTTGAAACGATACGCCGGCTCCGGCACCATGCCGGTCTGCTGAACCAGGCCGGAAGCCTTGAGCAACTCCAGCGCGCCGGTAAGCTCGCCGCCGTCCACCACGTCCTCGAGGATTCCACGCGTGAACTCCCGACCGATGACGGCCGCCATTCGCAGCACGTCGCGGGCGTCGCCCTGGAGTCGGTCGATGCGGGTGCGGAGCACGCCCTGCACCGTCTCGGGCACGTGCAGCGCTGCCGAGTCGCCGGCCGCCGCCACGACGCCGTCCGTCACCGCCAGCGCCCCCTCCTCGCGCAACGCCTCGCACACCTCTTCGAGGAAGAAGGGATTGCCGCCCGTGCGCTCGTGCAGTCGTGCCGCGAGCTCTGGTGCCACGCGATCGGCGCCGAGCACGGCACGCGCGATGGCCGAGCAGGCCGCCGGATCGAGCGGGGCGAGGTGCATCAGGTGCTGGTGTTCGGCGCTACCCCAGTCCGTGCTGGCGTCGGGACGGCTGGTCACGACCAGCATCAGCGGAAACGCGGCGACGATCTCCACCAGCTGGCGCAGCGCCCCGCGGGAGGCGTCGTCGGCCCAATGCCAGTCCTCGAGCAGGAGCAGCGTGGGCATGGTGCGCGCACTGAGCGTGAACAGCACCGCCATCGCCTCGAGCATCGCCTCCTGAAACGCTTCGCCGCGCAGGTGCTCAGGCACCGGGTGCGCCTCGCTCGGCACCGCCAGCAGCGCGAGGTAGAGCGGGAGGTAGTCCTCGAGTGCGGGGTCCACCGCGCGCGCCGATGCCACGACCGCTTCGTGCCGCTCCGACTGGGTGCCGCCTTCGAGCATGCCGAAGGTGTTCTGCACGGCGTCGATGAAGGGCAGGAATGGTGTCGTGCCGCCATTCGCATCGCAGCGGCCCTCCAGCACTCGCATCTCCGCCCGGGCCGCGATGACGCGCAACTCGTGGAGCAGGCGGCTCTTTCCGGCGCCCGCCTCGCCGATCAGCACCGTCACGCGCCCCGCGCCGCTGGTGGCTGAGGCGCAGTGCTCCGCGAGCAACGCCCGTTCGCGTTCGCGACCGACGAAAGGAGTCAGGCCGGCAAGCGCCGCGCCCTCGAGCCGCGACCGCACGTCGGAGACGCGCAGCACGCGATGCGGGGTGATCGGTTCCGCATCACCGTGCATCGAGACGGCACGCGCGGGCTCGCTCTGCACGAACGGGGCGACGAGGCGGCGTGTCTCGGGGCTGAGCAGGATCGTGCCCGCCTCGGCGGCCGACGTGAGGCGCGCCGCCACGTCGGCCGCCGCGCCCGTGATGCGGAAGTGCCGATCACCGCCGCGCAGCTGCTGCGCGACCACCGGCCCCACGTGCATGCCCGCTCGCAGGCGAAGGCCGGCGCCGAGGCGTGGATCGAGCGCGGACGCGAGCTCGGTGACCCGCGTGCGCAGCGCCAGCGCGGCACGCACGCCGTGCAGCGCATCCTCTTCGTGCGCAACCGGCACGCCGAAGAGCATCACGAGCTCATCGCCCGAGAAGTGGTTCACGATGCCGCCGAACTGCGTCGCCACGGCGTCGGCCGCGCCGCGCAGGTCGGCCAGCACCTGGTCGGCCTCTTCGAGGGAGAGATGCTCGAACAACGGCTCCTGTCCGTCGATCGTGCATGCCACGACGGTCACCTGTCGACGCTCACCGCCGCGTGCGAGGGCCGACTTCCGCCGCGCCGCGCTGTCGTCATCCGCCACGCTCTGCACCGCGCCGGAGGAGACCGGCGCGCCACCCTCGAACGACGGCGCGCGAGGCGCACACGCCTGCAGCGCCGCAAGCAGCTCGGCCGCGTTCGCGTAGCGGTCCTGCGCGCGCTTCGAGAGTGCGCGGCGGATCACTGCGTCCACCGACGGAGGAATGCCGGGACGCAGCGCATGCACCGGGTCCGGGTCGGACGACAGCGCCGAGACGAGCACCGCCTTGTCGCCGGGGCCGCGGAACGGCCGTACCCCGGTGAGCATCTCGTACAGCACCACCCCCAGCGACCAGAGGTCGGTGCGGTGATCCACGATTTCGCCAAACGCCTGCTCGGGACTCATGTACGCCACCGTGCCGATCGCACCGACGGTCTGCGTCGCCGTCCCGTCGGTGAGCTTCGCAATGCCGAAGTCGAGGATCTTCACCAGGCCGTCGGTGGTGATCATCACGTTGGCCGGCTTGATGTCACGATGCACGATGCCGCGGTCGTGCGCCTTGCCAAGGCCGCGCGTCATCTCGCCAGCGATGCGCAGTGCCTCATCCAGCGGCAGGGGCCCGCGTGCGATGCGCCGGTCGAGGGTCTCGCCGTCGTAGCACGACATCACGATATAAAGCTGCCCGTCGTCGGTATCGCCGATCTCGTGCACGGTGCAGATGTTCGGGTGCTCGATGGCGGCGGCCGCGCGCGCCTCCACGAGGAAGCGCCGCTTGGCCACCTCGTCGGTCGTCAGGAATGGCGAGAGGAACTTGAGCGCGATGTCGCGGTCGAGCCGTTCGTCACGCGCCCGGTACACGACACCCATGCCGCCCGCGCCCAGTCGCTCGATGATGCGGTACCGTGAGTGCGACGGCAGCGCGGCCGCCGGGTGTGTCACCGCATCGCGTCGTGGCAGGATCGGGGCCATCACACCCTCGACCAGACGATCCAGCGCACCCCGTGTGCCGTGCGCCTGAAGGAGCGCTTCGACGTCGTGACGGATACTGGCGTCGGGGCATGCCGCCGCGAGCCACTCGCGACGCGCATCACCATCGAGGCCCACCGCATGCTGGAAGCACTCCTCCACCTGCGCATATCGGGCGACCGCATCGGGTGCGGGTGATGTCGGGCCGTGCGGGCGATGCGTGCTCACTGGCTCAGCTCGCGGTTGAGCCACGCGCGCGCTGTCGTCCAGTCGCGTTTCACCGTGGCGGGTGAGAGCTCGAGCGCCTCGGCCGTCTCCTCCACGCTCAGCCCGACGAAGAATCGACACTCCACCACCTGAGCCTGCCGGTGATTGAGTTCGCTGAGGCGCTGCAGCGCCTCGTCGAGCGCATGCAGCTCGTCCGCATGATCGTCGACGGCGGCGGCGGTAGCGTCCACCACCTCGAGGCCCACCGCCACCTCCCCGCCGCCACGCTTCTTCGCACGACGCTGCTCGGCGTAGTCGATCAGCACGCGCCGCATCGTACGCGCCGCGACGGCCAGCAGGTGCTGCCGGTCGCGCCATTGTACGCGGTCCAGCCCCTCGAGCCGGAGCCAGGCCTCGTGCACCAGGCCATCAGTTTCGAGGGTGTGCCCGACCCCCTCGCCAACCAGCTGTCGCCGTGCGATGCGCCGCATCGACTCGTTCAGGAGCGCCAGCACCTGATGCAATGCCTCGCGCTCGCCCACGGCAGCGCGGTGCAGCATTCGTGTCAGGTCGCCCTGTTCGTGCGTCGTTTCGTCAACCATGGCGCGTGCCAATCCGTGTTTCGGGTTCGGTGCTGCCCCGCCACGAAACTCGTGGGGCGAACGCCTGAGAGCCAGTGCCGCCCCGATCGGCGGGCGGCACTGGCGATGGCGCATCACAATAAAAGGCGGGGATCACGCCGTGGGCGGCTCATCCGGCGCACCACACCGCATCGAGGGCACCGGGGACCGTCGCCGTCGTCAGTCCTGCAACTGCGGCAGTCTGGCGACGTTCTGGTTCTGACAGCTCACGCTGGGATTCCAGGCGGCGAACATTCCCCTGGGATTGGGACGACGCGACCAGATGTGCAGGGCCCACACCTCGAGCGGATCATTGTTCATCATTTCCACCTTCACTCCGGGCAGCATCGGCTTGGGACGCGTGCTGGCCGGCAGCTGATCGTACGGAATGATGTAGTCCACGCCGACGAGTTCCAGACGACCGTTCGGCCCGGGCTCGTACATCAGCAGCTCCGGAGTGAGCGGATCGGTGACGGCGTCGGCGGCAAGCCTCCGATTGAGAAAGTGATACCCTTGCGCACCGTCAGGCGACGCGGCGCAGCCCGCCGGAAACTGGAGGTCATATCCGGCGAGGACCGCCGCCTCGACATCGTGGAACCGAACGGTGGCCTCGCGGACCCGGGCGATGACCTTGAGCTGATCGCTCGTCGGTTTGGCATCGCTGCCGGGGTGCAGATGCGAGGCTGATCCGGTGGCGAGCGCCTGCTGGCTTTCGGTGGGAACGGTGTCGGCGGACTGACAGGCGGCAACGACCAGCGTGGATGCGGCCAGCAGCAACCGACGTGGACCCGGGTGTGAGCGTGTGAACATTGCAGGACCTCGTGCTGAAGATGAAGGTGGATCGATCGCGAAGTCGATCGTGCACGATGGGTAAGGCTGGATTCGCGGCAGAACTGGCTCATTGAGCGATCAAGTCGCGGAGAGGCGTCGGGATCGGCGTTGACTGCCGCGGCCGTGAGACGGAGCTCGTCCTGCGGTCGTGCTCGAGTTCCGGCAAGCGCATATGCGGAGCGGTCCCGCGCCATCCGGCAGCAGCGCCGTTCTGCTGCGGCAGCGATCGTGTCAGCGCGGCAGCCGTTCGCGCAGGCTGGATACGCGCGCGCGCAAGTCGCGCACGGTCGGCTGCATGTCAGCATCGGCCTTGTTCCACAGTGTGATCAGCGACTCGTAGCGATCCACGGCCTTGCGCACATGCCCCGCCGCCGCGTGCAACTCGCCGCTGCGCTTGAGCGCCCACGGAAGAAACAGGAAGTCCGCTTCGTTCGTCTCGACACGTGATGGTTCGTTCTGGTCGAGATACCGATCGAGGATCTGGAGCACCGAGTCGGGCTGCTCCTGCGTGTCGTAGATCCGGGCACGCAGGATCTCGGTGCAGGGCAGGCAGTAGGCGGAGGTGCCATCGCCGCGGGTACGCGTCGAATCAGCCCAGCGCAGCGCGGCGGGGGCATCCTTGCGCACCAACGCCACTTCGGCGCGCGCGTAGGCGAGTTCCACCTTCCGCTGGCGTCGTTGCATCGTGTCGGGCGCCTGCCGCTCCATCCGATCCAGCACTGCGGCAGCTTCCGTCGGCATGCCGGCGAGGGCGTACGCGTAGAGCATCGGCGAATACTCGCGTCGTTCCGCCGGCACCGTGTCGAGCGCCGCTGGACCACCGATGCGAGCCAGGCGGGCCACACCTTCGGCTCTGCGGCCGCGGAAATTCACATCGATCAGCGACACTCCAAGACTGTCGATCACCGTCGCGCCGCTCTCCGCACCGCGCGCCTCGTCGACCGTACGCCCCCTCCGCCGGGCGTCGAGCGATTCGATGAAGCGGCCGCGCATCCAACGCTCGCCGACCAGCAGGCTGAACCCGGAGGATCGATCCGTCGGGCGTTTGGCGTTCGCCACCGCCGCCTCGATGTGGCGGGTCGAGGCGTCCCAATCGCCGCGCATCCATGCCTGATCCGCGCGCAGCCGGTGCACGGTCTGATTATCCGGAAAGCGTCGGCTCATCTCCTCCGCCACGCTGTCGGCGGCCAGAAACTTCTGCTGGGCCATGAAAATGCCGTGCAGGTTCGCGTACCGTTGCACGAGCTGCGGCGGAATCTGGCGCGCAATCGATTCCGCTTCCACAAACCGCCGTTGAGAGTTCAGCAGACTGCCGTAATTGACCGTTCCGTACCGGACGAAGGCGATGGGAAACCGCTGCTGCATCTCGCGGTACACCTGCTCTGCACGCGGGCGATCCCCGATCACCGCGGAGTAGTAACTACCCTCAGCCCGCAGTCGCTCGAATCCGGGCAACCGCTCGCGATAACGAAATGCCTTGGCGTATGCCGAGTCACTGAGGCCGCCACCGAACCGCCCGTTGTTGTACGCCACGCCGAGCTTGCGCCACGCCATCGCGAACTGTGAGTCGATCGCCACCGCCGCCTTCAGCTGCTTCACGGCGCGATCGAAGTCGTGATCCACATCCACGGCGCGCGCGCCTTCGGCGAACAGGCGGAACGCCTCCAGTGATCGGGTCGTTACGGCCTCGAGGTCCGGCGTCTGGTTGACGCGCGCGAGCGACTCGCCCATACGACCGCGCAGCTTGCGAGAAACGCGCTCGATGGCCTCGAGCAATTCACCGGTGTCGTCGGCCGTGGCGCGATAGGCCGCCAGTTCCTCACCGGTCACCGTCACCAGTCGGAGCCCCACGATCCATCCCTTGCCGGCACGCGTCAGGTCACCGGCCACCACGGCGGCCACGCCCTCGCGCTCGGCCAACTCGCGCGCCAGCGCCAGCGGCAGCGGCGTCGACGGATCGCGCTGCATGCGCTGCAGCGCAGTGGCCGCTTCGGCCGGCGTCATCAGCGACGTCGTCGCCGCTTCGGAGAGCGATGTGCGCACCGCCTCGCCGGCCACTCGTGCCAACGACGAATCCTCGACCGAGGCCGCGAAGTCTGCCACCACCAGGCGCGCCGACTGCCGCAGCTTGCCGTTGGCGAGCAGTGATCCTTCCGGTCCGATACCGGCCGCACGCAGCCCGAGGAATGCCACGATGCCAATCCCGAATGCCGCTGCCGCCACCATGCCGATGCGTGCCGTGCGATGCCAGCTGACGTATGGCGCAGCCTGCACCGCGATGCCTGCCAGCGTGCCGGTGACCGCATC
>CAYMQV010000152.1:0-11838 GCA_964392395.1 uncultured Gemmatimonadaceae bacterium | reverse complement strand
GCCGGCGGCACACAGACGACCGCTGTCCGGAAGAACGGACATTATGTCCTGAACGGGACCAAACGATTCATCACCCACGCTGGTGTCGGTGAGGTCTTCATCGTGACGGCCGTCACCAATCCAGAGGCGGGGACGAAGGGAATCAGTTCCTTCATCCTCACCAAGGAGACCTGCGACCTGGCAGCGGCTCGCGCGGTCGGTGTCGGACACGACGACTCCATCGTGGCAATGCCGGGATTCCGGGCCGGGAAGAAGGAAGACAAGCTTGGCTGGCGTGCCAGTGACACGCGCGAGCTGATCTTCGAGAATGTCGAAGTTCCCGCCGAGAATCTGCTCGGGACCGAGGGCAACGGCTTCATCAACTTCATGAAGACGCTCGATGCGGGCAGGATCGGGATCGCCGCACTCGCGCTCGGCGTCGCGGAAGGTGCGTTCGAGGAGGCGCGGAAGTACTCGATCGAACGGAAGCAGTTCGGCCAGGCGATCGTGAACTTTCAGGGCGTCTCGTTTCAGCTCTCGGACATGGCCACCGAGATCGAGGCCGGAAAGCATCTCACCTACCACGCCGCGATGCTGGCGCAGCAGGGCAAGCCGTATGGCAAGGAGGCAGCGATGGCCAAGCTGTTCTGCTCCGAACTGGCGATGCGCGCCACGCTGAAGGCGATTCAGATCCACGGTGGCTACGGATACACGAAGGACTATCCGGTCGAACGGTTCATGCGCGACGCCAAGATCTGCGAGATCGGCGAGGGCACGTCGGAGATTCAGCGACTCGTGATTGCGAGGCACCTCGTCAAGGAAGTCACGGGGTGACGGACAGCTCGCAATCGATGGTGCAGCGACTCAGGGTCCCTCTGGGATTCCTGTTCGGCATCGCCTTTCTCTGGTTCGCGCCGAGGTACACCACACCCAACCGGCTGTTGCTCGGCGGCCTCATTGCGCTCTGCGGGGTGCTCATCCGCGCCTGGTCGACCGGGCACATCGTGAAGAACCAGGTACTCACGACGACCGGCCCGTACGCTCACACGCGTAATCCGCTCTACGTCGGGAGCTTTCTGCTCGCACTCGGCTTCGCGCTTGCGGCGCATTGGGTGGCGGTGGTGCTCGTGGTCGGGTTCTGGGTGGCGGTCTACGGTCCAACGATCGCGCGGGAGCGAGACTTTCTGCGCACGGTGTATGGGTCTGCGTACACCGAGTACGAGGCCAACGTCCCCGCGTTTCTGCCACGATTGACACCGTGGTCCGGACCCCCAGGCGCCGACCGGTCAGCCGGCTTCAGCATGCCGCTGTACCTGCGTCACAATGAATGGCAGGCCGGTCTTGGATTTCTCGGCGTCCTTCTCTGGCTGGTCTTCAGCCCGTTCAGCTAGCGGTTGCCTATGAGCGACATCCAATCATTCATTGTGACGGTTTGATCACGAATGGGGTGCCGTCGAGCGTCGCGCCTCGATAGGCTTCCCTCGGTGGTGCGGCGCGCCTCAGTGCGCTGCGCCCGATCGCTGGTGCGGAGCGACCCCCGCGCCGGTGCGTTCGACCCCGGTTTGCAGAGATGCTGGAGTGACGGCGTCCGGTGAACTGGGCCGTACTCGTTTCACCGGTCACCGCGCGTGACCACCGGTCGCAGTCGAACTCGCAGTGCCGCATCGTCATGCGGGCGGGCAACGCTGATTCGACCGGGTGAGGCGCGTAGTGCGGCAGACGCTGGTGGCTGGTGCGCGTCCGCGTATCGGTCAGCTCTCACGTAGGTCAGCCCACGGGCTGCGTGTGCAATGGGTCGCCTCACGCGGTGCCGCGAGGCGTGCATGAAGCGTGACATTCTGATCAATGCCGGCGCACGGGAAGTGCGCGTGGCCATCATCGAAGACGACCAACTCGTCGAGCTGCTCGTCGAGCGACCCGAGGCTCGCCGCATGGTCGGCGACATTTACCTCGGTCGTGTGGACGCCGTTCAGCCGGGGCTGCAGGCAGCGTTCGTCGACATCGGCACGGAGAAGAGTGCGTTTCTGCACGCATCGGATCTGGTCTTCGAGTCCGATGACGACGACGATGATGACGACGATGACGGGGAAGGGGAGGAAGACGACGCGGCGGAGGCGGCTCAGGACGCCGCAGCGCGCGGCAGCGAGACGCCGAAGTCTGGCCGGCCACCGCGGAAGGAAGCGCCGCAGATTCAGGATGTGCTGAAGCGCGGCGACACGATCCTGGTGCAGGTGAGCAAGGAGCCGATCTCCACCAAGGGCCCGCGGGTCACCGCGCAGGTCTCGATGGCGGGAAGATTTCTGGTGTTGATGCCCTTCGCGTCGCGCGTGGGCGTGAGCCGCAAGATCGGCGAGCGTGCCGAACGGCAACGATTGAAGGAGCAGGTGAATGCGTTCCTGCCGAAGGATGCCGGTGGCGTCATCGTCAGGACGGTCGGCGAGGACGTGACGGCCGAGACACTGGAACGCGAACTGACGGGGTTGGTCAACAACTGGAAGCGCATCAACCGGAAGCGCCAGTTCATGCGCGCCCCGGCGCTGGTGCATCGCGAAACGAATCTCGCGCGTGGAATCATCCGCGACCTGTTCAGCGCCAAGGTCGACAAGCTCGTCGTCGACAGTCGGCAGCTCTACAACGAGATTGTCGAGTATCTGAAGGGCGTCGGGCCGGAGCTCGTCGAGCGCGTGCAGCTGTACGAAGAGACACAGCCGCTCTTCGACAAGCACGACGTCGAAGGCGAAATCCGTGACATCTTCAAGCGGCGCTGTGACCTGCCGTCGGGTGGATACCTGATCATCGAGCCGACCGAAGCGCTCGTGTCCATCGACATCAACTCGGGTCGCTACACCGGCAAGAAGGACCCTGAGAAAACGATCATGAAGACGAACATGGAGGCTGCCCGCGAGGTGGCTCGCCAGCTCCGGCTTCGTGATGTCGGTGGCATCATCGTCTGCGACTTCATCGACATGGAGACGAAGGCGAACCGCGAAAAGGTGCTGCAGGAGCTCCGGACACATCTGGGCCGGGATCGGGCCCGGACCAAGGCCTTCACGGTCAGCGACCTTGGCCTGATCGAGATGACCCGGCAGCGGGTCCGCGCGAGTCACCTGCAGGCGACCACGGAACCCTGTGCGACGTGTAATGGCACCGGTCGGATCTTCACGCCCGAGACGATCGTGCGTCGTGTGGAGCGCTCGGTGAAGCGGATCGGGGTCGAAGGCCGGCGCGACCCGATGCTCGTCAAGCTCCACCCCGATGTGGCCATGTATGTCCTCGAGCAGGAGCCGGATGTGCTCTCGCGGCTCGAAAAGATCGTGTCGTTCCCGCTGGAGCTTCGAGACGACCCGCTCCTGCGGCCGGATGAATACAAGCTGGTCGTCAAGGGCGCCCAGCGGGACGTGACCGCGCAATACGCCCTCGCCTGACGCCTGACGCCTGACGCCTGACGCCTGTGTCCCGCGATCACGCCCTCCCTTTGACTCCACTCGACGCCTCTGAACCCGATCCGAAGGCGTCCAGCTCCACGCAGCCGTTGACATCCAGACTCTGGATGGCTAACTTCGTGGGCTTATTACCCTTACACGTCGTACACACATGAGCTACGCGATTATTCGCACCGGCGGCAAGCAGTTCCGCGTCAGTGCTGGTCAGACATATCGGATTCCCTCCCTGCTCGGCGATGCCGGCGCAGCGGTTGAATTCAACGAAGTCCTGCTCGGTTCCGACGGGGGCTCGGTCAAGACGGGCGTTCCGACGCTCGCTGGCGCCAAGGTCTCCGGCGAAATCGTCAAGCATGGCCGCGGCGAGAAGATCATCGTCTTCAAGTTCCGGCGCCGGAAGAACTACGCCCGGAAGCAGGGCCATCGTCAGGGCTTCACCGAAGTCCGCATCACCGACATCACGCTGGGTTGAGGCATCAATGGCACACAAGAAAGGTGTAGGCTCATCCCGCAACGGTCGCGATTCGAATCCGCAGTACCGCGGTGTCAAGAAGTTCGGTGGTGAGTTCGTCCGCGCCGGCGGTATCATCATCCGCCAGTGTGGCACCAAGGTACACCCTGGAAACAACGTCGGTCTGGGTCGTGACTATACGATCTTTGCTCTCGTCGATGGGGTCGTCGAATTCTCGCCGAAGGACAAGCGCCGCATCAAGGTCGGCGTCCGTCCGCTGACGATGGAAGTCGAAGCCGTCGCTGCCGACTGAGCCAACCGCAGGCTTGCCGAACGCCTCCGCAATTGCGGGGGCGTTTTGTCTTGTGTGACACCACCGCGCTGCTCCGCCAACGGACACGGTCGTGCAGTCCCAGCCTCGGCGTCGGGCGCCCCCGTCGACGGCGGCGGCAAGTCTTCCGCGCGATGCACTGGCGCCAGCGCCCCACATCACGCACACTGACGATTGGATCGAGAAGCCGCTTCACTCATCTCAGGGGGGGCTTGCATGGAACGTCGGGAATTCCTGGCGGCAGGAGTCGCGATATCCGGCGTGCTGCCGCTTCGCCGCATGACGGTGTGGGCGCCCGGTCCGTCGATGCGCCGCACTCCCGCCGGTGCGCTCGATGATCTGACGATTGCAGCGGCGCAAGCCGAGTTCTCGGCAGGGCGTCTCACCGCGCGCGCGCTGACTGAGCATTATCTCATGCGCATCCGAACGCTGGATGCCGACGGTCCCCGGATCAACAGTGTGATCGAAGTCAATCCGGATGCGCTGGCCCACGCCGATGCCGCCGACGCGGCTCGCGCCGCTGGGAAGGTGCTCGGTCCGTTGCACGGCATGCCGATGCTGTTGAAGGACAATGTCGACACTGGGGATCGCATGAGCACCAGCGCCGGTTCACTGGCACTCGCGGACCATCACGCGCGTCGCGACGCTGCCGTCGTGCAGCGGCTTCGTGCCTCAGGCGCCGTGATTCTTGGCAAGACCAATCTCAGTGAATGGGCCAACTTCCGCGGCAACAAGTCGAGCAGCGGTTGGAGCGGGCGTGGCGGACAGACGAAGAACCCGCACGCACTGGATCGTTCGCCATGCGGATCCAGCGCCGGAAGCGGTGCCGCGGTCGCCGCCGATTTCTGCATCGCGGCGGTGGGTACGGAGACCGACGGGTCCATCATCTGTCCGGCGTCACTGAACGGCATCGTCGGCCTGAAGCCGACCGTTGGACTCGTGAGTCGTACGGGCATCATTCCGATCTCGGCCAGTCAGGATACGGCCGGGCCGATGGCGCGCACGGTCCGCGATGCGGCCACGCTGCTGAATGCCATGGTCGGGCGTGATGCGACCGATGCCGCCATGCGTGGCGCTCCGGCGGGCCTGCCCGTCGACTACACGCGGACGCTGTCCGCCGACGGATTGCGTGGCATGCGCATCGGCGTGGCGCGCAACTACTTCGGCTTCGACACTCGCGTCGACCGGTTGATGGACGATGCCATCCGCCTGATGCGGGACCGCGGCGCAACGATCATTGAAAATGCGAACGTGCCGAATGCGGACAAGTACGGTACGCCGGAGTTCGAGGTGTTGTTGCATGAGTTCAAGGCCGGTCTCAATGCGTATCTTGGTGCGTTGCCAGCCACGGTGCCGATCCATTCGCTGGCGGAGCTGATTCTCTGGAACGAGAAGAATCAGGAGAGCGAGTTACAGTGGTTCGGTCAGGAGATCCTGTCCCAGGCGCAAAAGCGCGGACCACTCAGCAGCCAGGTATATCGCCGCGCACGAGAGACGTGTGTCCGGCTGTCGCGCCGCGAGGGGCTGGACGCGGTGCTCAAGCGGACTCGATGCGATGTGCTGGTTGGACCGACTGGCGGTCCCGCCTGGGTCATCGACCTGGTCAACGGCGACCATTTCGGTGGTGGCGTCTCCACGGCGCCGGCGGTCGCCGGCTATCCGCACCTGACGGTCCCGGCGGGGCGTGTGGCCGGACTGCCAGTCGGGATCTCGTTCTTCGGTGCTGCCTGGAGCGAACCACAGCTCTTGCGCGCCGGCTTTGCTTTCGAGCAGGCGACGCTGCACCGCGTTCGCCCTGTCTTCGCGCCGACCGTCGCCGCAACGCCGCGCTGATCGTGCCATCAGCGAGCGTCTCGGCGCTCGTGCAACCTGTCATCCAGCAGTCGTGATTCATCCCCGTACTCTCCTCTCGATTCTCGCCGCCGGCGTGACGCTCTCGGGATTGCTGCACGCTCAACGACCCACTCGGTCGGACTCATTGCGTACCGACTCGATGCGCATCCAGCCGTTGCCGACGGTCAGTGTGCGTGTCATGGCCGATCTGCGATCCCTCGAACGAGTGCCGTGGGCCGTTGGCGTCGTCGGGGTGCGCGAGATACGACGCGCCCAGCCGACGGTCAATCTCGAAGAAGCACTGGGATCGGTTCCGGGCGTGTTCGTGGCCAGTCGCTACAACTTCGCCACCGACTCACGCATCGCGATTCGTGGCGCCGGTTCGCGTGCGAACTTCGGACTGCGTGGCGTGAAGGTGTTTCTCGACGGCGTGCCGCAGACATTGCCCGACGGGCAGACACAGCTCACGAACGTCGAGCTTGGCAACATCGATCGCGTCGAAGTGCTTCGTGGCAGCACTGCGTCGCTGTACGGCAACGGGTCGGCTGGCGTGCTCTCATTTACGAACGATCTGCGTGCGCCAACCCCCGTCTCGCAGTCCGCGCGTGTACTGGCCGGCGCGTACGGGCAGCGCAAGGTGCAGTTGCGCACGGTCGGGCGCTCCGGCAACGCCATTGCTGCCCTCTCGCTCTCGCGGCTGACGACCGACGGATTCCGGCAGCGAAGTGAGGCCGAATCCCGTCAGCTCAACGCGGCCCTCGATTACTCGCTCGGGGCTGAACGTCGCGTCGAAATCCGGGCGCAGGTTGCCGAAGTGCCGAACGCGTTCAATCCGGGCGCACTGACGTTCGCCGAGTATGCCATCCGCCGAGACTCCGCCAGCGCCGCCAACATCCGGCGTGGTTCCGACCGTCGAGTGAAGCAGGATCAGCTGAGTGTGTCGTACCACCACGGTTCGGCCGCCCAGCGTGCGGAGTATGTCGCAACCACGTGGATCAGTTCGCGCGCGGTCCGCAATGCGCTCTCGACCGCGCCTCCCGGTATCGTGACGCCGAGCAGCGGGATCTACGCCACACTCGATCGATTGTTCGCTGGAACGCGACTGAGTGCGCGATACAATCTCGGCGACTCTCCGGCTGCGCCAACGATTGCCGCAGGTCTCGATCTGCAGCAGATGCGTGACACACGAATCAACCGGCGATCATCAGGCGGACGACCAACGGCGCCCGTCGACACGATCATTCTCAATCAGTTCGAGACGGTCACCAGTGTTGCGCCTTTTCTACAGGCGCAGTGGACGCCGACCCCACGGGTGTTGCTGAGCGCTGGCACCCGGTATGACAGACTCCGATTCTCGGTCCGCGATGACTTCCGTGCCGATGGCGGTGTCAATGGCGGCAACAACAGCGGCGCCAGGCCGTTGTCCGCCGTCAGTGGACACACCGGGCTGACGGTCACTGGCTGGAATGCGTTCGCGCCGTATGCGAATCTGTCCACCAGTTTTGAAACGCCGACGACCACCGAGCTGCAGGTGCGACCGGATCGGCAGGGCGGCTTCAATCCAAACCTTGGTCCGCAGCGGACGTTGAGCGCCGAGATCGGTGCTCGTGGCGCCGTCTCGACACTCGCCTCGTGGAACATTGCCGCGTACCGGGCGAATGTTCGCAATGCCATCGTACAGTCTCGTGTCATCGATGGAACGGCATTCTTTGAAAATGCGGGGCGCACGAAGAATGTAGGCATCGAAGCGGGCGGCAGTATCCGGGTCGGGACACTGGCGTCGCTCAACCTTGCCTACACGTGGTCGGATCTGAAATTCGACGACTACCGCCAGACCACCGGCACCCGGGTCGACACGCTGGACGGCAAGCAGTTGCCGGGTGTGCCGCCGCAGCAATTACGACTTGGCCTGCGCTCTGCCGCATTCCTCGGGCTGACGATCGACGCCGACCAGACGTGGACCAGTGCGCTCTTCGCCGATGATCTGAACACGATCCGCGTGCCGGGGTGGGGCACGGGTGTGACGAACGTGCGCGTCGCATGGACGCGCTCCTGGAATGGGTATCGCCTGGAACCCTTCGTCGGGGTGCTCAACGCCCAGAACACGGCGTATGTCGGCGCCGTCACGGTGAACGGGGCATTCGGTCGCGTGCTCGAACCGTCACCGCTGCGCAACTGGTATGTTGGCCTCGACATCGCAGTCGCTCGTTGATCTGAAGACCTGGCGTGGCTCCGCTCGGCAGACGAAAGGGGCGACTGAGCCGCCACCCCTTTCGTCTGTCCCTCTGCCCTACAGCCAGATCAGTACTTCACCGGCAGTTGACGATAGCGCTGCGTGAGCTGGGCCTGACGAGTCAGGATCTTCGTGTCGGTTCCCGCAACGAACACGTGCTCCGCTTGGGATGCGTACTCGAACGGGTCACCGCTCCAGACGACGACGTTGGCAACCTTGCCGATCGCCAGCGAGCCAACCCGGTCGCTGAGCCCGAGAATCTCGGCCGGGGCCAGTGTGATGGAACGCAGCGCGTCATCCCACGACATGCCGAACGCGACGGCGTTGCCCGCCTCGTAGCGCAGATTGCGCACATTGAAACCGTCTTCGCCTCCAGCGCCATTCCCCACGATCGCCACCTCAACGCCCGCAGCGCGCAGCAGCGCAAGATTCTCCTGGCGTTGCCCCAGCGCGCCGAACGACTCCGGGATGTTGTTCATGGCGCCGGTGAGCACCGGGACCTTGGCGAGTGCGAGCTCGGACGCGACGCTCCACGCTTCTGCGCCGCCGTTGATCACGACGCGAACGCCGAACTCCCGACCGATGGTGATGGCGTTGAGGATCTCGCTCGCCCGATCGGCCGAGATGACGAGCGGGATCGTCCGCTTCAGCACCAGTTGCATCGCATCGAGGTCGGCTCGGCCAGCGCTCAGCTCGCGCATGTTTCCGGCATCGTAGCGCAGGCGAGCCAGGTTGAACTCGCGGGCATCACTGAGCAGCGTGCGGAGGCGCGCCAACGCTTCCGCACGTGATCCCGCACCCGCCGCAGCGGCGTTGTCGAGCGTGGCAACCATTGCCACCGGCGCCTTGCGCACCATGGACGCGGCACTCGCACCCTCCATCAGGTCATACGCCGCACCAAGCCCCGACACCATTCCACCCGACGGCATCACGCCGACCGTGGTGATGCCACCATCCTGCCGGGCAACTGGCAGACTCACCGAGCGTGGGTTGAAACCCTCCCACACGCGGAACGATGCGGCGATGTTGTCCTTGCCTCGTGCGCGGCCGTCACGGGTATCGCCCACGGCTCCCACTTCCACCACGCCAAGCGATGTCGCGGTGGCAATGAGGCCCGGTGTGATCCATTTGCCAGTGCCATCGATCCGGCGGGCATCGGCTGGAATCGCCACGTTGCTCCCCACGGCGGTAATGACACCGTTCGTGAAGACGATGGTCGCGTTGCTGATTTTCGGGCCGCTCACCGGATAAATCGTGGCCCCGGTAATGGCCACAGAGGCCTGCGCGTTCAGCGACGCAGACAATGCCACAGTGAGCACGGCCGCGGCGGCAATCTGCATGGCGCGCATCAGCGGCGCCCTCCAGAAACCGTGGATGGAGCCGGCACGAAGCCGAGTTCAAAATCAGTACGCCAGAGCTGCTTCGGATCCGTCCGGTCGTAGCGCAGCGAGCCATCGATCCAGACACGATCCGCACGTGCGTAAACGCTGAACGGGTTGGTGTTCCAGAGCACGACGTCGGCGTTCTTTCCGGCCTCGAGCGAACCGATGCGATCATGCAGGTCGAGGGCCCATGCGGCATTCAGCGTCACCCACTGGATGAGCGTGGCGTCGGGAACGTTGATGCCGATGACGGCTCCCGCCGCGCGTGCCTTGGCGGCGTCCTGATTCAGGCGTTGCGCACCGCTGGGATCGTCGCTGTGGACGATCGCGCGAGCGCCGGCGTTGTGTACCAGCGCGAGGTTGGCACGAATGCCATCGAGCGCCTCCATCTTGAATCCTCCCCAGTCGCTCCAGAGCGAACCGGAGATGCTGTCGCGCGCCATCACATCAGCGAGCTTGTACGCTTCCACTCCATGATGGAACGACCGAATGCGATAGCCGAATTCCTTTGCGATGTCCACCATCTGCAACATCTCGTCAGCGCGGTAGCAGTGGTTGTGCACCAGAATGTTGCTGCGGAGCACCTCGGCCATCGTCTCCAGCTCGAGATCCCGCTGCGGCGGATCGCCCTGCCGATCAGCCAGCCACTTGTCCCATCGGCGCCGGTACGCCTCCGCACCGATCCAGGCCGCGCGATACCCAGCGACGTTGCCCATGCGTGTGGATGGTCCGCGGCTGGCATAGACGCGTTTCGGATTTTCACCACACGCCATCTTCAGCCCGTACTTCGCGCCGGGAAACTTCATCCCCTGCACGCTCACGCTTGGCACGACCTTGAGCACCACGCTGCGACCCCCGATGAGGTTCGCTGATCCGGGCAGGACCTGAATCGTGGTCACTCCTCCCGCCAGCACGCGCGGGAACTGCGGGTCCTGCGGCCAGACACTGTGCTCGGCCCAGACGCGTGCCGTCGTCGGTGCGGTGGCTTCGTTGCCATCGCTCAGTGCTTCGCCGCCTGGTGCCGCGTACACACCGAGGTGCGAATGGGTGTCGATCAACCCCGGCGTGACGTACCGACCATTCGCGTCGATCACCTCGGCATCCCCTGCCGCAGGCGGAGCGCCGCTGCCGACACTGACGATCTTGCCGTCGCGAAGCACAACGAACCCACGGTCGATCTGTGGGCCTGCTGCGGTCAGGATCGTCGCGTTCGTGATCAGTACCGCGCGTGCCGGGGCGGCGCGATAGGTGCTCGGGAACGGGTCGGCATTGGGAAGCGCCACGGCACCCGTGCCGGGCGCGGCGGTCGCCTTGGACGCAGTCGTTGGCGCAGCCGGAGTTTGCGCTTGCAGCGCCGGTCCGGCCACACAGAGCAGGACAAGAAAGTGTCGCACGAGCTTGACCTCCTACGGGGAGACAGCATGGGAGGAACTGCCCGCGCAATGTGCGTGACTGCGCAGGCACCCGCTATGCAGCCCTGCCTTCCCGCCGGCTACCCGCCAACGCCGGCGGCACGCAGCTCGTCCACCACGTCGGAGCAGAGCGCATCCACGCCGATGTCGGCGAGCCACAGTGCCTGCGCAACGTCGTTCACCGTCCAGACGATGACTCGGCCGCCCACCGCGTGAATCGCGTCCACCAGTGGCCGATCGACCATCTCACGATTCGGCCAATAGTCTCTCGCGCCGGCAGCCTGCAATGCGTGGACGGCGTCGACAAGGTACGAGTCGGTCAGAATGCCCACCGGGATGGTTGCCGACGACTGTCGAATCGTCCGGGCGATGCGATGGTCGAAGCTGTGCACCGCGGTGGTCGTCGCCGAGTGACGGGCCAGGCAGGCCTCGACCGCCGCCTCGATGCCGCGCGCCTTTACCTCGACGTAGACGGTGGTCACCGACCCGGCAGCGTCGAGCACGTCGTCGAGGCGTGGAATCCGCTCGCCGGCCCCCCCGACAGTTGCCCCCAACAGTCGTTGCCAGTCCGTTTCGGCAATCCGCGCTCCGGCCAGTGGGCCGGCCGTGGCCGGAAGCATCGGGTCGTGATGCACGACCACCACCCCATCACTCGTCGCATGGACGTCCAGCTCCCAGCCATCAGCACCGGCCGCCGTGGCGGCGAGGAACCCCGGCAGGGTATTCTCGCGGTAGAGGCGCGGCATCCCGCGGTGAGCGATCAGGGCGGGGGAGCGG
>CAYMQV010000151.1:0-11895 GCA_964392395.1 uncultured Gemmatimonadaceae bacterium | reverse complement strand
CGGCATCAGCGGCGCCATGCTGACGCCGGTCACGATGGCGATGCGCTTGCCATCCAACCGCGGAAGGCGCGACAGGCCCGCTTCGACACGCCCGCGCAGCGACGTGACCGCGCCGACGCCATTCTCGATCTGCGGGAAATCGCCATAATGCTCCGCATCGGGCAATGGCAGTTCTGCCAGCAGATACAGCTCATCCGAGCCATATACCCACCGCTCACCGCGCTCGGTCAGGGCGCGCTTCTCCCACCGCGCCACGATGTCGAGCAGTTCGCGAGAGGACTCCCGACCCATGCTCCGGCCGGTGTAGAGATGCGAGAACTGCGTCACGCCCACCGGCACCAGCGCCACCGAGATCACGGCCTCCTGCAGGTTCCAGAGGTCAGTCAGCGATTCCTCGAGCACGGCGCCGTCATTCAGCCCCGGCACGATGACCATCTGGCCGTGGAACTGAATGCCGCCCTCGGACAGACGGGTCAGCTGGTCCACGATGTTCGGCACGCGCGGATTGTTGAGCAGCACCTTGCGCGCTTCCCAGGGGGTCGCGTGCACCGAGACGTAGAGCGGCGAGAGGCGATACTCGATGATGCGCGCGATGTCGCGCTCCTTCACGTTCGAGAGCGTCGCAAAATTCCCGTACGCAAACGACAATCGGTAGTCGTCGTCCCTGATGTAGAGCGACTTTCTGAGCCCCTTCGGCAGCCCTTCGATGAAGCAGAATTCGCAGCGGTTCGCACACCGTCGGATGGTTGGCGGCTCCAACTCGAGACCCATCGGCGCGCCTTCCGGGCGCACCACATGCCACGTGTGATCACTGCCGTCGGGTTGCCGAACATCCACCGTAAACGACTCGTCCGCCGTGAGAAATTCCCAGTCCAGGAAATCCTCGATCGCGCGGCCGTTCACTGCCCGAAGCTCAGTGCCGCGAACAATGCCCAGTGACGCCCCCAGCTGCCCGTCTTCGACGGCCGCAACACGTACCATACCGACCTCTCCCGAACAATCCGACGCCAGGCACTGCAATGCGAAACCGCGCCCGCGGAGGACCGGGGCGCGGCTCGACGAAGTTAAGAGCTGAGAGGTCGGAAATCAAGCAGTGCCAGCGACTTCCGCCACTTCACCAAAGAAAATCCTGCTACTTCGCGACCCGATAGCGGAAGGCGACGATGTCGGCACCCTTGCCATCCAGCGAGATCGTTTCGAACCCGCCCTGGGCGATCTGCTTCGTGATCACGCTCTGGCTGGTGACCGTCGCACCCGCGGCGTCGAGGAAGTCGACGACGACGGTGAACGTTGAGGCCGGCTTGTCGGGTGGAACCTGAATCACGGCGCCGAACTTGGCTCCGTCTGGCGTCTGCGAAAAGCTGCGGACTTCGACCGACGGGTTCATGTTCTGCATCAACGTCGTGTAGTAGACCAACGAATCATTGAACACCTTGATCCGGGCCTGCTGCGCAGGATTGAGCATGATCTGCTGCCCGGCACGGGGCCGCACGCCCTTGTTGGCGGCTGTCTGAATCGCAAGCTTCCGAGACGATTGAACGTTTCGCGCCAAAGAATAGATGCCGAGATTGTTCGGATCGACGTCGCGAAGCTTCTGGAAGAACGGCGTGATCGCATCGAAGCGCTCGAGGTTGTTGAGCGCGACCGCTGAGTTGTAGAGTCCGTCCCTGCTATTCGGATTCTTCTTCAGCGCGGCCTCGAACAGGCGCAATCCTGACGAGTAGAGCTTGTTCCGCGTCAGTTCGCTGCCTGCGTCAGTCAGCTGTGCGTCGGTCACCGTGCTGAGACTCGCAAGCACTTCGTCCACGAACTTGACTGCCGCAGCACTGTCCAACTCGGCACCAGAGGCCCGCATGATGCGAAGCTTCGTCTGGAGGTCATTCGGGTAGTACCCGAGGTACGTGCGGTAGGTGGCAACCGCGGCGCGCGTCAGCGAGTCCTTCTTCGCACCCTCGGCCGACGCGGCGCCGTTGGTGTAGAGCGCGGCGAGGTTCGTCAGCATGTTGTCTCGCACCTTGATCGCGTTCGTGTCTGCGGTCCCGGACGTGACCTCGATCGTCCTGGCAAACCACTCGGTCATCATCGTCGTATCGTCCTTGGCGAGGGCGATGTTCGAAATGATGTTGTAGGCGTAGTACTGCTTGCTGTCGAACAGCAGCGAGTGGCGCGCATAAAACTCCGCAGAATCAAGCTGCTGCGAGTTCGTGAAGTTCACGGCCTTGTTGATCAATTGGCCCCAGAGTCCGTTCGTATACAGCCTGAGCGAATCTGAGCACTCCGGCTTGGCGGCACGGATCGCCGCGTAGGCGGTGTCGATCGCGTGCGCGATGTCCTGGGTGCCGGTCGCGTTGGCGGTGTAGCCAAGCTTGGCGCGGCTCTCGACCAGATTGGTGCCTGGTTGATCGAGCCATACCAGCAGCACCTGGCTGAGCAGGAAATTGCGGCTGGGCTGGACCGGTGTCGGGAAGAGCGTCACGTCGTCGGTCAATGCCTTGACCGTCGACGCAAGTGCCTTCGCCTTCTCCTCGGGCTTTGCCGCCGGCTTGAACACGCTATTGAACACGAGCCCAGCGGTCAGCATTTTTGGATGCGACTGCAGAGGCAGATCACACTTTGGCGCCTGCGCGCCGAGCGAGCCCGCGCACACAACGAGCGCAGTCAGCATTTGTGCCGCTCCGCGGCGAGTGGTCCACACAGCCATTCGTCAGATCTCCCGATTTCGTATTGTCGAGCTCGGCAAGCCGAGTCGTAGATTTCCCTGCAGTGCGGCTGCCGGCGTTACCCGGAAAACCCTAATATAGTTGATGGCAGGGGCTGCGAGGCGCAATCAGCTGCGCCAGCGATAACTGGCGCCACTCCCAGTGTTGAACAACACGACCTCGCTCTCGCGGCCGAGCGTGCCGCGCTCCACGAGCACCGCGATCGCGGCCAGCGCACATCCGCCTTCCGGCGCTGCATCCACTCCGGTGGCCTTTGCCAATCGTGCGGTCTGTTCGCGGGTCACCGTGTCCTCGACAGCAACTGCCGCGCCGTCGCTCTCCCGCAGCGCGCGCAGCAGCAGTCGGTCGCCGAGGGGTGTCGGCACCCGTAGACCGCTCGCGTATGTGACAGGGTCGAGCCATGGTTCCGCCTTCGTCTCGTTCGCCGCGAAGGCCCTGACGATCGGTGCGCATCCGGCGGCCTGCGCTACGACGACCTTTGGTCGACGTTCTGTTGGATCGAGCCACCCGGCCGACTGCATCTCTCCAATGGCCTTCCAGATGCCGATTGTCCCTTCCCCACCACCGGTCGGATACACGAACGCGTCGGGAAGCCTCCACCCAAGCTGCTCAGCCATCTCATACCCCATGGTCTTCATCCCCTCGACGCGGTACGGCTCACGGAGCGTTGCGACGTTGAACCACTCGTGTTCCGCCGCATACTCGCGCGCCTCGCGTCCGGCATCGCCGATGTGCCCGTCGACGAGGATCAGCGTGGCCCCGAACGCGAGGACGGTATCGAGGATCGGCGGCGGCGTGGTGCGCGGGGCGTAGACACGCACCGGAAGACCCGCCGCCGCTGCGTACGCGGCGAGCGCAGCGCCAGCGTTTCCTGCCGTTGGCACCGTGACGCCCTTCACACCGAATACCCGTGCGCGCGTCATTGCGAGCGCCATGCCGCGGGCCTTGAACGAGGCCGTGGGGTTCTGTCCTTCGTCCTTGATCCAGAGTCGACGGATGCCGAGTTCGTGAGCGAGCATCGGCGATTCGAACATTGGCGTCCATCCCTCGCCGAGGGCAACGACTGGCTCGGCTCGTGTCACCGGCAGCACGCTGCGATATCGCCACAATCCTTCAGCGGTCGTGTCGATGCTGGATGCACGATCGCAAGGCAGCGTGACCGCGGTCAGCCATGGCTGACCGCACGCGGGACAGAGCGTCGCGAGCGCATCACCAGCGGCGGTCGCATCGCACCCGCTGCAGTACAGGCTCCAGGCAATTTCGTTCGAAGAAGCGCTCATTCCGAGGGCAGTTGTGATGGTGGTATTTCAGGACCTGCGGGTTGCTCCTCGGACGCGCGAACGATGCTCTCGATGCCAAGTCCGACGAGGACCTTGGTCGCGAGTGCGATGGAGAATCCAGGCACCTGCGCGATCTGGTCAATGCCGGCGTCCTTGACGCCTTGCACACTGCCGAATGCGTGCAGCAGCGCCCGGCGACGGTTCGGCCCAACCCCGGGGATTTCGAGCAGCTGCGATGTCACAGTACGCTTGGCACGGCGGGCACGCTGAAAGGTGACGGCAAAGCGGTGCGCCTCATCACGCGCCATCTGCAACAGGCGAAGTCCGGGCGAGCGTCGGGAGAGCCGCAATGACTCGCTCCGCCCCGGCAGAAATACCTCCTCTTCCTTCTTCGCCAGGCTCGCCAGCGCGAGTGATGCCAGACCGATCGCGGCGAGGGCATCCTGCGCCGCATGCAGCTGGCCCTTGCCACCGTCGATGACACAAAGGTCGGGAAGCGGCTGCGCCTCCGCCACCCGTCGCGTGAAGTACCGTGTCACCACCTCGTTCATCGAGGCGAAGTCATCGTTCCCCCACTCGCCCTCGACCTTGAACTTGCGATACTCGGCGCGCTTCGGCCGCCCATTCTCGAACCAGACCATGCTGGCGACCGTATCACGGCCCTGCGCGTGCGAGATGTCGAAGCAGACGAAACTCCGGGGGACGACTGCCAGCCCCAGTTCACGTTGCAGATCATAGACCGGATCCGTCGCCCGCTCGTCACTCTCATCCGTCGTCAGCTTCATCTCTTCCAGTAGGTGTCGCGCGTTCTGCATTGCGAGATCCATCAGTTCCCGCTTGGCCCCTCGCTGCGGCACGCGCAATCGCGATGACGCGAGCGACGCCTGCACGAGCTCCAGCTCGCCGATCTCGAACGGCAGCAGGACTTCACGCGCCCGTTCGGCCTGGTGCTGGTAGTGCTGGAGCAGATACGCGACCAGAATCGCATCGTCGGGCTCACCTTCCACATTGGCCAGATAGCGATGATCCCGCGCCAGCAGCTTCCCGTCACGAATGCGCAGGATCGAGACGCATGCGTCATCACCATCGCGTGCGAACCCGACCACGTCGCGGTCGCCGCCCTCGACCTGCATCACCACAGTCGGTTCTTCGATCGACTCGAGCTTCAGCAGCGCATCCCGCAGCTCGGCCGCGCGCTCGAACTCGAGATTTCCGGCGGCCTGTTCCATCATCACCCGCACGCGGCGCGTGACCTCTTCCGGCTTGCCGTCAAGAAACGTGATCACATCGCCAATCATGCCGCGGTAGGCCTCGAGCGACTGCAGGCCGATACAGGGTGCCTTGCACCGGCCGATGTGCCAATCGAGACACGCTCTCTCCGGCATCTCGGCCGGCATGTCATATCGACACGAACGCACGGTGAAGAGCCGCTTCACCACATTGAGCGCGCGACGCATGGCGCCGACATCGGTGTACGGGCCGAAATAGCGCGCACCGTCCGATTGAAACCGACGCGTCACCAGCACGCGAGGGTATGGCTCCTGCACCGTGACCTTGATGTACGGATACGACTTGTCGTCGCGCAACGCGATATTGAAGCGCGGGCGGTACTCCTTGATCAGGTTGTTCTCGAGAATCAGCGCATGCGCTTCGGACGGCACCACAATCGTCTCGACGTCGCGGATCAGGCGCACCAGATGCTGCGTCTTGACGCTCGCCTCGTGATCACTGCCGAAGTAGCTCCGCACTCGTGAACGCAGACTCTTGGCCTTGCCGACGTACAGCACCAGCCCGTCCGCGTCCTTCCAGAGGTAGACGCCGGGTGAATCGGGCAGGTGCGTCAGCTTTCCAGCGACGCCGTCAGGGAGCGCGAGCATCGCTGAATCTAGTGACGCAGCGATGTCGCGCGCGGAGCTTGTGACCGCCCGCCATGCGGCGTCGGTCCACTATCGCCCTGCCGCTCCGCGCACGCGCCGGACACGGCTCCACACCGCGACCGCCTCGGGGATGCGCGCTGCGAGCGTCGTCGCAGCATAGACGGCGGAGAAAATGACCAGCAGCACCACTGCCTCGAGGCGATGTGGCACGCCGTCGAGCCCCATCCATGGCAGGCGGACCGCCCACGTCGCCGCTGCGGCGGCGAGCGCACAGCCCCAGAGCCGCAACAGCAACGGCAACACGTCCGGCAGCGAGCCGATCCGACGGCGCAAACCTGCGCGCAACAGCGCGAACTCCGTCCAACCGGCAACGCCTGCCGCCAGCGTCAGTCCCGCTGCGCCCCATTTCGTGTCGGCCCCCAACCAGACTGGAAGCCGCACGCCGAACAGATACGCGAGTGCAACACCGACGCCGACGCGCACGAATGCATACCGCAGTGGTGTCGCCGTATCCTGCAGTGCGAAGAAGACAGAGCTGTAGAGTCGCGCGAACGTGGACGCCAGCAACCCGAGCGACGCGCCGGCGAGAATCGCCCACAACCAGGTGGCGGCTGTGGCATCGAAGAGTCCGGAGCGATAGAGCGCGGCGGCCAGCGCATCCCCGACCGTCAGAAACGCTGCGGCCGACGGCACGATGAAGAATGCGATCCGTCGCTGGTTCTCACCGAGTCGGATGCGTAGCGCAGCCCCGCGCGCATCCGCGTCGCCGGCCACGGATGACATGGCCGGCAACGCCGCCGCCGTGATGGCAGTGCCGAACAACGTCACGGGCAACAGCGTGATGGACTGCGCCAGCCCCAGCGCAGCAACCGCCTCAGCCGAAATGATGGTCGCGAACTGCAGGTCGATGAAGCTGCTCACCTGCAGCACGCCGCGACTCATCAGCGCCGGGCCGAAGTTTCGCGCCACCGTGCGGACTGATGGATCGTCGAGTGAGGGCCGCAACGTCATGCCGCGCACCAGCGCGAGGACGGCCGGTAACTGCACCAGAAATTGCAACGCGCTTCCGACCAGTGCTCCCCACGCCACCAGTCTCGCGGCATCGTCCAGACTGGCACGTGGGCCAGCCAGCACGGCGGCGATGATCGCGAGATTCCACATCACCGGCGATACGTACGACAGAAAGAATCGTCGGTGACTATTCAGGACACCAAGGCACCAGGCCGACAACACGAGCAGACCGACACCCGGAAACATGATGCGGACGAGCGTCGTGGTCAGGGCTCGCGTTGGTGCACTGAAGCCCGGGGTCAGCAGGGTGACCAGCTCCGCCGACCAGGTCACGCCGAGCAGCACCAGTACCGACGAGAACAGCGCCAGCAACGTGAACACGGCGCCCGCCAACCGCACCGCGTCGGCGTCGCGCCGCTCCATGCGCAGCCGCGCGTACACGGGGATGAATGATGCCGAAAGCGCCCCTTCACCGAACAGGTTCTGGAGCAGATTCGGGATGCGCAGCGCCGCCCGAAGGGCGCCGGATGCCACCGACGTTCCGAGCACGTGCGCGATCACCCCTTCGCGCACGAATCCGAGGATTCGACTGATCAGCACACCCGCCGCCACCAGCGATGCGCCGGAGCCTCGTTTCTCCGCGCCCGACGCCGCTGGCGGCTCAGTCGCCGCCATGCACCAGCGTCGCAGCGTTCTCGTCGCACACCCGCCGCAGCGACTCGAGCAACGGCGGGCCATACCGTGCCAGCCATGGCAGCGGATTCACGACGCGCTCCTGGGGCGAACCATGCGGCCACAGCATCGATTGCGCCTGCTCGACGCGACGGAGCTGTGCTCCGATCTCCCGCTTTGCCGCGGCAAGCAGGCGCCGCTCCAGACGGTCTGTGCGGTGCACGAACTGCGCGACCGCACCATCCAGCGCTGGCGCCGGAAGCGAGCTTTCCCCGTGCCTGATGACTTCCGCGGTGTGCTGAATCTGGGCCCGCAACGCCGACAGTGCGTCGAGCGCAGCATCGGGTGTCGCGCGGCACGCGAGCGTGCGGACCAACTCGCGCGGATCGCGCATCGCCTCGATGTTCTGCCCATACCGTGTCAGCGTCTGCTGCACCTCCGGAGGAATGATCCGGACACTGGTGCGTGGCAGTGCCAACGGCACGGGAACACTCAACACTGATGCGACGGCGCTCACCTGCGCGAAGTAGGCAAACTCGCCGGGGCCTGCCATGTACGCGACCGTCGGCAGCAACGCGCGCTCGACCACTGGCCGCAGCAGGACATTCGGCGACAACAGATCGTCGGAGACGCGCGGCAGAACACTGGCAGCGCCGGACACGCTCGCACGCTCCTTGACGCCGTTCCGTACCACGAACACCAGCGAGCGATCCGGCAGCAGCTCCACCTGTGGTGCAAACCCCGCCGCGCGCAGTTCCTCCGTCCGTGCGACGACGGCGGCATCGATGGCAACGGCTTCAGCCAATGCGCGGCGCAGGAGCGGAGCCGATTGGTGACGGACGCTTGGATGCGCCGCGTTGAGCACCGTGATGCCAAGCGGCATCAGGATCTCACGCATCAGATCCACATAGGCATTGCCGACGGTCGCGCCCTCATGATACGCCGCACATGCCGCACGGATCATCTCCGGCCACGCCGCGCCCGCCGCGGCGCGCTTGAGTGCCGCATTCGACTCCTGCATGCTCCCGAGGAAGGCGTGCGACATCATCGTGCCCTCGGGAGGGGCATCACCAAGGCGCAGGTCGCGCAGCGAACCGGCGGACGGGATCCAGGTGGTGGCGCCTTCTGCGAAGTCGGCATCGTCCGTCGCCGCCCAGAAGATCGGCGCGGCGGGAACACCCGTCAGCGCTTCCAGACGATCCGCCAGCGCGAGTGCACTGAGCGCCTTGCCGATCGTGTACATCGGACCACCGTAGAGCCCTGGCTGCTGCCCCGTCGTCACCACCACGCCCTGACCACCACTCACGCGAGCGAGCCGCGCCGCCGCGGCGCCGGTCGGACGCATGGCCTCGTGCAGCGTATTCGCCCAGCCCGTGCCCATCATCGGTTCGCGACTCGACTCGATCCGCGCCCGCCAGTCGCGCAGCGTCCGAGGAACATCAGCCATCGTGCCGCTGGGAAGCGCACCGTCCCGCATGGCGGCCGCCAGCGCACCAAACGCAAGCGGAACCCGTTCGACGATCGGCGCTACCGACATCGTGCCGACTCCATGTGACGCAGCGTATGCGGCGCCGGCATCGACCGGCTGCAGCGCGTGACGCTCCCGTGCAAGACCATGTCGAACCTCCGGACTTCATCCGTGACCGATGTCGGTGCCGACGGGCACCGCGAACGCCGCACGCTGAAGATAGCCTCCGCGGCCAGCCTCGGACACGCGCCAGCGCTACTTGTGATACGGTTCGCCACGCAGCATGGTCCCGGCGCGATACAGCTGTTCGGAGAGCACCAGCCGTGCCATCTCATGTGGCAGGGTCCAGGGCGCTACCGCCAGCAGGCGAGTGGCCTGTGCCCGCACGGCGTCATCAAGGCCAAACGCGCCGCCAACCACGAAAGTCACCGCGCCGGCGGTATCCCGAAGGCGCCCCAGCCAGCTCGCAAACTCCGCACTGGTCATCGTCGCGCCACGTTCATCGCAGGCGACCAGTTCGCCCCGGCCGATGCACGCCTCGAGCAACCGCTCCCCTTCCATGCGCTTCGTGATGGCGGGTGTGACACTTCGCCCGCCCGCCTCCTTCACTTCGCGCACCACCAGCGGCCAGTACCGCGCCGCCCGACGCTCATATTCGGCGATCGAGGCGCCCAGCGTGGCGTCGTGCACTCGTCCGACCACGGCCAGCGTGAGCTCCACCGATCAGGCGTAGATGCCGCGCAACTTGTGCACGGTGCTCACCCGACTGATCGCCAGCATGTACGCGGCCGTTCGCATGTTCACCTTGTGCTGGCGTGCCAATGCCCGCACATCGGTGAAGCTGCGCGTCATGATCTCCTCGAGGCGCGTGTTCACCGTCTCCTCGGTCCAGTAATACCCGCCCCGATTCTGGACCCACTCGAAGTACGACACGGTCACGCCACCGGCGTTTGCAAGGATGTCAGGAATCATGAAGATGCCCTTCTCCTCGAGGATCGCATCGGCCGCCGCCGTCGTCGGTCCATTCGCCCCCTCGCAGATGATCTTCGCCCGAAGGCGCGAGGCGTTCCTGGAGGTGATCACATTTTCCATCGCCGCCGGAACGAGGACGTCGACGTCGAGCACCAGCAATTCATCGTTGGTGATCGGATCACCACCGGCAAAACCCGTCAGGTCGCGATTCCGCCGCACGTACTCGATCGCGGCAGCGATGTCGACGCCCTGGGGATTGTGTACACCACCAGTACGATCACTGATGGCCGTGATGCGACACCCCTCGCGTTCGAGCAACATCGCCGCCGTGGATCCGACGTTGCCAAACCCCTGCACCGCGACCGTCGTGCCGCGAACCGGCATGCCGAGTTCCTTCAGCGCCTCTCGCGTGACGATCATGCAGCCGCGACCGGTTGCTTCCTTGCGACCGGCCGACCCACCGAGTTCGAGCGGCTTGCCGGTGACGACGGCAGATGCGGTGTGCCGCATGTGCATCGAGTACGTGTCCATCACCCACGCCATCACGCGCTCGTTCGTGTTCACATCTGGCGCGGGCACATCGGAATCGGGACCGAGCAGCGAAATGATGTTCGACGTGTAGCGACGCGTCAGTCGCTCCAGCTCACCAACGCTCAGCGCTGCCGGATCACAGATCACGCCACCCTTCGAACCACCGAAGGGCAGATTGACCACTTCCAGGTCATCCACGCCGCCAGGGCTTTCACCTCCTCGAGATTCACCTGCATGTCGAAGCGAATGCCGCCCTTGGCGGGACCGCGCGACGTATTGTAGAGCACCCGGTACCCCGTGAAGACCTCGACATCCCCGTTGTCCATGTGGACCGGGATCGAGACAATCAGCTGCTTCTCCGGATTGCGCAGAATCTTGTAGATGCCCGGATCGAGATCGAGCAGTTCCGCCGCGCGATCAAATCGCGACATCATCGCCTCGAAGGGATTGTGCTCGTCGAGGAATCGGTCCTTGTCGGGAAGGACGATGTTCGTCGTCGGCAGCCGGAAATCGGTCGCCATAGTTCAGCTCGTCAGCGTGGAAGGTCGGGGGAGATTCGACCGTGCCCTCGCGCCGCAAGCACCGACTGGACAACTGCGTCCAGAGCGTCGGCGCCGTCGCGCGGAACGACCGATTGCGAAAGATACCACAGGGGCACCGCCGAACTCGGCCATTTTGGGCCCAGTTTTACCGCGTCCTTCAGTGTGCAGACAACCGCCTCGAAACCTGCCGCGGACGTCACCACACGCCTCACACCGGCATCGTCGAACCGGTGATGATCTCCAAATGTCATCGGCTCCGGGGTGAGCCCGAGCCGAGTCAATTGCGCCAGGTACGCGGCCGGATCGCCAATACCGCTCACGGCGAGGACGCGGCGCCCACGCCACGCAGCGGTCCCCTCCCGTCGCTGTGAGCCAACGTCGACGAAGGACGAAGGAGTGAGATCGACGGTCACCACGGTCGAGTCTGTCGCCGCGCGGATTGCGCGTTCAGCCGCCTGGATCCGTGCGTCACTCGCCGCCTTCACCGTCAGCAGCACGACGTTGGCGCGTCGCAAAGCGCACAGCGGTTCCCGGAACGGCCCGGCGGGCAGCAAGCGGACGTCACCAGTCCAGCGATCGGCACTCACGAGGACGACATCGATCACGCGCGCGGCACGCCGATGCTGAAACGCGTCATCGAGAATCGCCACATCGGCACCGCGACGTGCGGCACTGATCACCCCGCCGACGCGATCGGAGCTTGCATAGACTGGCACATCGGGATTGAGGAGGCGATGCACGAGGATTTCGTCCGCACCGTAACCGCGCATCACGATTGCCGGTGACGCACCAGCATCTGCAAATCTGCGCGCGAACCAGGCG
>CAYMQV010000150.1:0-11953 GCA_964392395.1 uncultured Gemmatimonadaceae bacterium | reverse complement strand
GTTGTGCACCTGGTCTCAAGGCCAGCGGCCGGATAACGCCGCGTTTCTCGCCCTGCCTAACGCCAGTTGCTGCTGACAAAGCGACCGGGATACTGTTATCAGGATGATGTTTCGTGCGGTCGCTTTGCAGAAGAACATGTTTCGTCACGCAACCCTAGGACCATCATGCCTCGACTCACCCTGCTCCACGGCCGATGATTCTTGGAACTTCCGATCCGACTCCGTACGACATCTACGGTACGTTTGTCCTCGCTGCCTGCGCCGCCGTGCTCTTCTTCGGTCTCGTCACCGGGCCTTCCTGGTCAGTCGCCCTCGCGACACTGACTCGTCGCGGCCTCATTTTCGTCGCATGTCTCGTCCCGGCCATAATCCTCGTCCTTACGCCTACACGAAGCGGGGTCGTCGGCGCAGGGCGTCTCCTGACCCTTTGGCCCTTGGTCGTCATCAATATCCTTTTGTTCGCCGCATGGGCCTGGCGGGCCGGAAAGCTATAGCGGGCTGAAGCCCTTCCTTCTCAATTTCTGGCCGAGCGTTCTCGTCTATTTCAAGCCGAGCCCAACCCCCCAGACACTGGCACCTGACCCGCGCACGCCGCCGCTACGGCCGCCGGCTGGCCGCGCCCGCAGCATCTTGCAGCATCTTCATCACCGTACGATAGGGCCCCGGCCCATGACTGCAGCGAGCGACACCCGCCTTGGACAGGCGGTCCTGCGGTGGTGGCTTCTCGGTAACCATGACGTTCAGCGGCAATGACGACACCGCAGCCAGGCGAGCGATCAGCATCGCCTCGACAAGGCCCGGCGCGAACAGGCCATCAGCCCCGGCGTCGGCATAAGCGCGCGCACGTTCCAGCGCATACTCGACAGCCGCGTCGTCATGCGCGTACGATGGCCGAAAGAACACATCGGTGCGCGCGTTGATGAAGTACGGAACGTCCATGCCTTCGGCCACCGCACGCGCGGCACGAATGCGCTCGACCTGCTCAGCGACGTCGCGCAGCGTGCCACTCTCCGGGAAGCTGTCCTCGAGGTTGCAGCCGATGGCGCCCGCCTCGATCGTGCACGCCACGGTCTCGGCCACCACCCCGGCCGTCCGGCCGTAGCCGCTCTCGATATCGACCGTCACCGGCAGATCCGTCGCGCGAACGATCCGGCTCAGGTTCTCGATCAGAAGGTCGAGCGGTACGTGTTCACCGTCGGCATAGCCGTTTGCTGCGGCCACCGACCAGCTGCCGGTGGCAATCGCCACCGCGCCTGAGGCTGCAACCGCCCTGGCGCGGCCCGCATCCCAGATGTTGAACAACACGAAGCCCGTCTTCGGCCGTCAGCTGTAGAGTCTTTCTCCTGACGGAGCCTGAAAGCTACGAGTCTCCCAGGTGACGGCGCTGGTTGAACGCACGAGTCTCGTCTTGCACTCGCCTAGGAAATGCACCCACTCGTTCGTACGCCAGCTCCGCGGCGGTTGGCACCCGCATCGCCCACCGCATCGCCCACCGCGCCGGCCACGCGCACGCCACCACCGCCAGCACCACCGCCAGCACCACCGCCAGCACCACCGCCAGCACCAGCCAGATCATAACCCCCGGCACGTACGTCATCGGCACACGCAGCATGCCTGGTCATTGATGGACATTGAGCGTCTGCGGCGGCTGATCAGCTGCAGTCGAGCGGACGCGTATCTCCTGCGCGAACTACCGACGCGCAGGCGCGGCAGGCTTGGTCGCCGGTTTCGCGGCAGGCGTCGCCTTCCCCATCACGAAGTGCAGGCCAACGCTGACCACGGCGTTGTTGCCGGCATCGTTCAGCACCGAGTACTGGAACTGCCCGAATGGCTGCAGGCGCCCGCTGACTTTCACCGTACCGCCTACGATGTAGTTGAAGCCGACGTTCGTCTGGCTCGTCGCCCCGGCGCCCGTGAAACTGAGGCGCTCGAGTGCGAGGCCGAGGCCGACGTATGGTTCGACACGCGATGGGTTTGCGAGCACGAGTGGCTTGATCAGGTTGACGTCGGCCTGGTAGCGCCTCGTTCCACTTCGAATGAAGCAGGAGAAGCGCGGATTGATCTCGAGTCCCTTCGAGCCCACGACTCCACGTGCGTCCGCGCCGATGACCAGGAACTCGTCCCAGCTGCTCTCGTGTTCACCGCCGACGAACCCGCCGATGCGCCACTACGCATGCGCGGGCATGGCTACCAGCGCGGTGGCGCCGATGAAAGCGACGGCGATTGCCATCTTGCGTCCGACGCGGCGCAGGAGTGTGCGCCTCTTACCGCTCGATTGCTGCAGGAGACCGACGTCGTGTCCGGGCCACATGTCTTGCGGCAATTGAGTACCTGCATTCGTGATCATGGCTCCGCCGTGGTCGGAATGGAGTGCTGAACTGAAGAGATGCGACACGTTGTCACGTGGGGAGCGCAGGAGCAAGGTGATCGCCATCTCCTCGAGTCCCAAGAGCGCGAGAACGGCCGTTCCGACCCGCAGCGGGAAGACGAAGTCGAAACCGAGCCACGCGACGAGCGCGAGCGCCAGGAGGACCAGCGAGAGTCTCGCAAGGATCGTGTGGTATGACGTCAGTCGCCCGAACTTGATCCAGCCCAGCAGGATCGGCATGCCGTAGGCGACCAGGATGATCGCGGCCGTGACCCTTTCCTGGCACACCTGCTCGGGAAAGAGCAAGGCAAGACCGATCAGCAGTGCGGAGCAGAACGTCAGATCGGCGCGGGAATCAAGGATGGCACCGCGCGGGGTGACGGTGCGCATCGTTTTCGCGACGACGCCATCGAGAACGTCGGTGACGATGCCAAGCGTCACGATGGCAGCGAAGAGGCGCGGGTCACCAGCCGCCGCCGATGCGACGAGCAGGGGCGCGGCCGCCAGCCGAGCGAAGGTCAGGCGGTCGGCAAGCGAGGCCTGAGTCCAGAACCGAGTGGCACGCATGTAGCACCACCCCAATGGCATTCGGGTCCACTGCAACAGTTCATGTTTGGCGTCTGGAGTGGCATTCCGTCAAGACTGTCGCTGCCTCGAACACTGTCGCGCATGCGTGTTTGTCGAGCGTCGGAACGACATGTGGACAGTCCTCAGTGAATCGGTCCGCGCGCACCGCGGCCCGGGAAGAAGTTCTCAGGCGGTGCGCCATCGACCACCACCCGGGAAAGGAATTTCATGCCGGGCATCAGAAATTCCGTGGTGGACTCGCGCGCGCAGCGAGCCAGACTGGAGGCGGCCTTTCAAGCCAAGTCGGCGCCTCGCGCCTCTTGGGACAACCGCAGCGCAGCAAAAAATCATTCGTACGCCAGCGCTGCCGCAGTCGGCACCCGCATCGCCCGCCGCGCCGGCCACGCACACGCCACCAGCGACACCACTACCGCCACCACCAGCCAGATCACGACCCCCGTCACATTCGGCACGTACGTCACCGGCACACGCAGCATGATCTTGCTGAATGCGTTGGCGAGCATGACACTCATCGGAATCGAAAGCGGGATCGCCAGCGCCCAGCTCAACAGCGCAACGGTCAGTCCCTCCACCTGAATCATCGTCAAAATGGTCGAGTGACGGGCCCCGATCGCGCGCAGGACGCCGATCTCCCTCGTCCGCTCCAGCACCGCGAGCCCCATCGTCGACGCGAGACCGAGGCCACCCACCAGCAGCATCAGCCATCCCATCGACCCGAGGAAATCCACCACCATCAGCAGGTGATCCTCCGTGGTCCGTCGCGATTCGGCGAGCATGGTGCTCGACGACACGCTCACGCCGCGATCGGCAAGCGCGCCACGCAGGCGCTGGATCAGGTCGAGCTGAGATGCTTCGCCGGCAATCGCGCTGCGCACCACGACCGTTCGCACACCGACTCCTCGTGCCACGATCTCTTCACGAGGGGCGTAGGCCGTCGCCCCGGGCGTCGACTCGACCAGTCCAACCACTGTCCATGTCTCGGGAATCTCGCCAATGATGAGCCGCACGTTCGCGCCAACTCGTAACGCACCGTCGGCGCGCTGCGCACCACGATTCACCACCAGCGCACGTGTGTCACCTGCGCGCAACCAGCGCCCTTCGAGGACGGTCGGGTTGAGCATTCGTGAATCGGCCGGCGCGGCGGTGATCGGAATGGAGTTGCCGATCAGGCCGTCCCCATGATCCACCGTGGCGCGCGTGCCCGTCCACGCTTCAGCGGCCTCCACACCGCTCACCGCGCTCACCATCGCTTCGAGCGAGTCTGCCGCCTGCGGCTCGGCGACTCGCAGCGAGAAGTCATAGTGCTGTGTGTCGAAGATTGCGCTGGTTGCGCCAAGCACCGAGGCACGAAGGTTGAGGGAGCCGAGGAACACCGCCCCACCGCTGGCCAGCGCAAGCAGCGTCAGCGCCATCCGTTCCCTGCGTCGGAACGCATTCCGCAGCGAGAACAGCAATGGTCGCGACAGACCGCTCACCCGATAGGCCAGTCCGCCAGTGCTTCCAGCGTCGGCGATACCTGCATCGCGGAGTGCGTCGTTGACCGGAATCCGACACCCGCGCCAGACGGGAAACGCCGCCGCGATCACCGGCAGCAATACGCCGACCGCCACCTGCAGCACGATCACCCACCCAGGCACGGAACTCTGCCCGAGTTCGAAGTTCAACAGCTCGGCCTTCACACCGGCATACGCTCGTCCCGCGACGAGCGCGATCGGCACTGCCAGGACAACGGCCGCGCCACCAAGCACCGCTGCCACCACCAGATACATCGCCGAAATCTGCTGCCAGCGTCCACCGATCGCCTTCATCACGCCGATCTCGCGCGTTTGACCCACGAGCATGGCGCTGATCAGGTTCACGACCAGAAACGCGCTCAACACCAGCGCCATCAGCGCGAACGCTCCCTGTGTATACAGCAGCGAATCCATCTGCGCTGCATGGATGTGCTCTCCGGGCACCGGTACCTCGACATCGAACACCCGTCGCCCCGTCGCCTCTGCAGCAACCTTCGCAGCGAACGCGATGCGACGCACCCCGTCCTGATCGAGTGAACGGTCCGTGACGACCAGCTGCAGTTCGTTCATCGTCGCGGGCGCACCCATGCGCTCGAGCGTCGCCCGCGACACGAAGCCATAGAGCAGGTGCTCCATCCATCCCGGCGCGAGCGTGACGTCGCGCACGATACCGCGCACGCTGGTCGCCACCGGAGCGCCCGCGCCGTAGGCGAGTTGTACACTCTCAGTGAGCGACGCTCCCGAAAAGGCAACCGAAGATGTCTCGATCGTCAGTGTTTCATCCGCCGGTGGCCACTGCCCGACTTTCGGCGACACACGTCCTATGCGGATGGCATCGAAATCCGTCACCGTGAACAGCATCGCCGGTACACTCCCGCCCCCGACGGACGCACGCGCCATCGTCACGCGGCGTGCCTGTACGTCACGCACGCCCGGCACCAGGCGCACACGCGCCAGCAGTGCCGAGTCGACCACATCCAGCCGGAGCGTTGCCGCTGCTGGATCACTGGCGCGAAATCCCTCCGTCGTGGCGACCTCCACCAGCGCCCATGCGTTGAGAATGACCCCCGCACCGGCCAGGCCCACTGCAATCGCCACGATCACGAGCAGTGTGCGTCCCTTGTGCATCAGCAAGTCGCCAGCCGCCTTCCGCCATCGCGGGCTAAGCATGGGCCAGCGTCGACGCGTCGCTGAGGATGTGTCCATCCGCGATGGTGATCGCTCGTCCGGCAAACCGGAGTGCATTCGTGGCATGGGTCACCAGCACCAGTGTCCGACCACCGCGTACCAGGCCGGCGAACAGTTCCAGCATCACCTCCGATGTGCGCGAGTCGAGGTTGCCCGTTGGCTCATCGGCCAGCAGCAGCGGTGGGTCGTTCGCCAGCGCACGCGCGATCGCGACACGCTGCTGCTGACCGCCTGACAATCGGGATGGGAGTTTGTCTGCCTGATCGGCCACGCCAAGTGAATCGAGAATCGTGAGTGCACGCTCCCGTCGTTCACGCGACGGCCAGCGATTGCAGAAATCCATCGGCAGCATGACGTTCTCCGCCGCCGACAGCGTCGGCAGCAGCTGAAAGAACTGGAACACGATGCCAATCGTGCGGCCGCGCCACTCCGACATCGCGGCTTCACTCAGCCTGTGTACTGCCGTGTTACCGATGATCACTTCTCCGCTGCTCGGCCGGTCGATGCCGGCCATCAGACTGAGAAGCGTGGATTTCCCGCTGCCGGATTGACCGACGACGGCCACAAACTCGCCGCGCTCGATGGAGAGGGTCACATCATCGAGCGCCGTGAACGAGCCGGCTGCCTTCGGATACGCCTTGCTGACACTGCGGATCTGGATGAGAGGCGCGTTGGCGCCCGGAGCTGTTGGAGTCATGCAGGCAACGTACGGACGAAAGGAGTCGCCGAGGGTACCGTTCACCGGGGTCATTCTGCCGTTCGGCGACGAGGTACTCCGGGTGGTGGTCGCACCCGCCTAAGCTGCCCTCGTATCGACAGCGCTGGCATGCAGCGCTGCATTCGCCTCACGTGTCTCACACCCAGCGGCCCCGCCGTGAAGGAGTTTCCGATGTCCCGCAGTTCACTCACAGTGCTTGCGATGACCGCCCTGATGGCGGCTGCGTTGCCTGCACAGCAAGGCGGCGGCGGCGCGGCACGCATGCAATCGACCGCCCCGGCCGAGGCGGAGCAGTTTGCCTTTCTTGTCGGGCAGTGGGACGTGACCGTGACCCCGAAGCTCTACAGCCTGGGCGCGCGCATTCACGGGTCGCCCACGTATGTTGGGAGCTGGAAAGCGTGGCGTGCGTTCGATCGGTTCGGAATCGAGGATGAATTGCGAATCATGGATCGATCCGGAAACCCGAACGTCCTCTCGCACACCACGCGCTTCTACGACGCAGCACAGTCGCGATGGACACTGACGGCGCTGGACGTGTATCGAGGGCGGTACGTCAGCGCCATCGGCGAGAAGAAGGGCAGTGAACTCGTCATCACCAGCGTGGGGAAGGATGCCGAAGGAAAGTCCTATGTACAGCGCGCGCGCTTCTTTGACATCACGCCAACGAGCTTCAGCTATCAGGCGGATCGGATGATGAAGGGTGAGCGCACCTGGGACACAGCGGTAATGAAGATCGAAGCGCGTCGCGTGGCTGCGGTCGCGCCGCGATGAGCAGGCCGGCACCACTCACCGACGGGCCGCCGGGCGCCAGCCGCGCCTGGGTGTGGCTGCAACTCGTCATCGGGTGGGTGCCGGTGTGGGTGATGTACACCTTCCTGATCGTGGTGGCACACGGCGGTCCGGTGTTGCGTGCCGCCATTCACGGCGGTCGTGCGATCGCCGGCGCGGCGCTGCTTGGCCCCCTAATCCTCAAACTCGTGGACCGCCTGCCATGGCCGCGCCGGGTTTCCGCAACCTTTCTGCTCACCCATGTCGCTGCCGCGTCCGTGTTCTCGGTCGCGTGGGTCGGGATGACGAGCCTGATCGAGAGTCTGCTGAGCTGGCGACTGTATCTGTTTGCCACGGCGGGCGTTGCGCCATTTCTGGCACTCGGAATCTGGCTCTACGTGGCGGTGACCGGCATTCTCTATGCGGTGCGGGCGACGGCGCGTGCAGGCCGCGCCGAGGCGGCGGCGGTTGAGGCGCAACTGGCGGCGCTCAGATCACAGCTGAATCCGCACTTTCTGTTCAACGCACTACACACCGTCGTGCAACTGATTCCGGTCGATCCGACGCGTGCGTCAGACGCCGCCGAAGCGCTGGCGGGCTTGCTGCGCACGGCACTGGAGGAAGACCGCGACGTCGTGCCACTCCGCGATGAACGGGCGTTCGTCGAGCGGTACCTGGCACTCGAACACATTCGGTTCGCAGACCGGTTGCAGGTCACGTTCGATATCGACGCTGGAGCGCTGGATGTGCCGGTACCGGCGTTTGCACTGCAGACGCTGGTGGAGAACGCCGTGCGTCACGGCGCCGCGCCACAGGTGGATGCGACACGAATCACGATCTGCGCTCGACTCTCAGCTGACGACGTCCGGCTCACCGTGATCGACACCGGAGTCGGGTTGCGCGGTGGCGTGACGGCGCTGGACACGGGAACCGGCTTGATTCGCCTGCGCGCGCGGCTCGAGGCGCTGTTCGGCGATCGCGCGCGGCTGGACACCGTGTGGAGTTCGGGCCCGGGATTCTCGGCCTCTGTACTGGTGCCACGCCAGTCGACGGGCGGCGAGTGACATGAGCATTGACGCGCGCGTGAGCACACTGATCGCCGATGATGAACCTGTCGCGCGCGCCGGCCTGCGACGCATGCTCAGCGGGTACGACTGGATCGACGTGATCGGTGAGGCCGTGCATGGGCCGGACGCAGTGGAGGCGATCAACACTCGACTGCCTGATCTCGTCTTTCTCGACATCCAGATGCCAGGCCTGCTCGGTACCGAGGTGCTCACGCGCATCGTGCATCAACCTTGTGTCATCTTCACCACGGCCCACGCACAACACGCCGTCACCGCATTCGAGCTTGGCGCAGTGGACTACCTGCTGAAACCATTCGGACCCACTCGACTCGCGACCACATTGGAGCGCGTACGAGCCACGCTCGGCGAAGCCGCGTCACACACCGCGCTCGAACGGATCGGTGGCGTGTTCGGGACCGGGCCGCTGACGCGCCTGTTCGTGCGGGTGGGCGCGGCAATCGTGCCGGTACCGGTGTCATCGATCACGTGGTTCGAGGCGGATGGCGACTACGTGACGGCGCACACCGAACGCGGTCGTCACGTACTCACGGTTTCGCTCAATCAGCTCGAGTCGCGGCTGGATGCGAAGCGGTTCGTACGCATTCACCGGGCACTCATCGTCAATCTCGATGCGGTGGTGGCGTTCCGGCGGCACGGCAAGGGCGGCATGACGGCGGAGATGCGCGGGGGGAGGCAACTGGCGGTCAGTCGGAGCAAGGCGCAGGAGTTGCGTCGACTTGGCGTGTGATCGGCGTGCGCACACGCCGATCACACGCGCCATGACCACTGTGCGGCGGTTCACTGCCCAACCTGCTGGCCTGAATCGGCACGATGGCATGCGTTCATGGTAAGCTCACCGGATCCACGTCAGCACGGCAATGTGCGACCGCCTGAAATGCCGTGGCGTCTGCGGTTGCGACGGCCTTGTTGACATGGTCAGCCCTCCGTGGCCGACAGCAGGCTCATGATGCTGCCATTAAGCGATCCTTGAATCCGTGTCGTGACCCTTGATGACATCTGATTGAGACTTTCGAGAACGCCCGGAGCGTTGCAGGTGACTCTCGGCAACTCACAGATCGCTCACAGCAGGTGGACGGACGCTCTGCCAAGCGAGTGGCCGACGATTTCGGAGTTCCCGAGCAGCAACTTCATCTCGTTCGTGAATTCGATGATGCTGTTCAGCTTCGAGCCGATGGCGTTGACGCTCAGTCCGATCACGACGTCGTTGACGACTCAGTCCTTGCAATTGTCAGATGCACGAATTGCGACAACTATGAACTGTCCACGACGCGGTTGGTGTGCGCGTGCGCGGAAGTTGTCGGCCTCGATGCTCGTTCTTTTATAGCCATCACGCTACTATGCAAGCAGGTGATGCAGTTCACCAGAAGAAAGCTGGCTTCGTCGCATCGACTGAGTGCACAACGCTGCCGAGTCACACCGCCTCCTGCCCTACCGATCCAGTCCTGAAATTCGCGTACCGGCCGAAGTATTCGGTCGCATACGACCTGCGCGGGTCTCCCGGAAATCCTTTGGCAATTCGGGTCTGCGCAGCCTGACCGGGAACACTGCAGGTAATGAGCGAGATTTAATGGACTCTGACTCAGGCGCTGGCGCACTCGCGCGCCTCTGGGGTTGCGTTGGTCTCGCGGGTAAGGGCGATTCGCCCGAGTGTCGACGACGAATCTCGCCCGCGATGGTGGGCCTGTGTCATTGGTGCGCGCACACATAGGGTGACTGGCCTGCGCGATTCTCCGCGCGGTGGGTGGCGCGCACGCACGGTTGCGACACGACCGCAATCCACCGCATCCCACCCGCGTACCTTGCGTCGAGGAAAAGAGCCAGATTCACGCGCTCACATAAACGCAACCGAATCTGTCGATGGGCGGTTGGTGCGTCGAAAGACTCACGATTGGCCATGCGCGCCTTGGGACGACGACACCTTTCGCCGCTCTGGCTATGTGGTCCGGCGAGATCCTCGCACCTGGTAAATCGCGCTCCGGCATCACGAGTGCGTCGGCTTGTTCCGGCCCAGCGAAGGCGGCGTGCCGAGTAGCGCGGATCGCCGTCGGATGCGGATCGATGACACATGCGTTTCCGTCCTCATACGACGTTGTGCCTTTGCGCAAGATGGCACACGACTTGCCGAGCCCCAATACTCTTCACTTAACGACCAAGCCCGCGTAGATTCTTGCTCCGACCCCCATCTCGGAGCAGGCCATGGCACGAACGGTTGCAGGACTTCCCGCAGGGACACGCCTGACCGATCACATCAGCCTGGGCGTGTTGACGACGCGGTTTCCGTTGGCGACCGTCGCGCAGGTTCTGGTCGAGACGGCGCGCGCGAGTCAGCGCGAACGCGACCTACCGGCGCACGTGATGGTCTACTACGCCATTGCGCTGGCGCTCTATGCGGACGTCTCGACGCGCGAGGTGCTGCGCTGCCTGCTCGAAGGTGTGCGCTGGCTCGGCGAGCCGGGCGCGGTGTCGGAGCCCGCCGGTCCCTCGGGAATCTCGCAGGCGCGCACCCGCTTGGGCGCGGCGCCGTTGGAGGCGCTCTATCGCGCGGTAGTGCAGCCGGTGGCGACGCGGGACACCCCGGGGGCGTGGTATCGCGATTGGCGCGTGATGCGTCTCGATGGCACGACGCTCGATGTCGCCGACACCGCTGCGAATCGGGAAGCGTTTGGCCGGCCGGCGAGTGCCCGCGGCGTGAATGTGACCGGCGCCTTTCCCCAGCTGCGCCTCGTCGGCTTAGTCGAGACGGGGACGCATGTCCTGTGCGGCGCGGCGCTCGGCGCGTATGCGACGGGAGAAGTGACGCTCGCCGCCGGCGTGGTGTCGACGCTCACGCCCAGCATGCTCTGCCTGGCGGATCGTGGCTTTGTGGGCTTTGATCTCTGGCAGCACGCCGCAACGACCGGGGCCGCGCTCCTCTGGCGCGTGAAGGCCGGCGTGGGGTTGCCGGTCGAGACACGCTACGCGGATGGCTCCTATCGCAGCGCGCTGCGCTGGAATAGTCATTGCCGAAGCGCCGACCGCACACCGATTCCGGTGCGAGTCATCGAGTATACGCTGCCCGGCATGCCAGACGCCGACACACGCTATCGCCTCATCACGACGATCCTCAACCCCGCCAGCGCCCCCGCGGCGGAATTAGCCGCCCTGTATCACGAACGCTGGGAAATCGAGACCACGTTCGATGAGTTCAAGACCCATTTGCGCGGCGCACAGCGCGTGCTGCGCAGCAAGACGCCCGAACTGGTGCGCCAGGAAGCGTGGGGCTTTCTCCTGGCACACTTTGCCCTGCGCGCGCTGATGCACGAGGCGGCGCTCGGCGCACGTCCCCACGCGCGGGACCCAGACACGCTCTCGTTCACGCATGCCGTTCGGGTCGCCCGTCGCACGCTGCCGCATCGGGCGGCCATTCCCCCCTCAGGGTCTGGCGCCGTGGCATCAGACGATGCTGCACGAGCTCCGCGCGGAGTTCGTACGATCCAGCCGCGGACGCGTCGTGCCCCGCGGCGTAAAGCGCAAGATGAGTAATTATCCGCTGCGTTCGCGACGACGGCACCCAACGTCCTATGCAGACTACGACGTGCAGATCGTTAAGTGAAGAGTATTGGGGCTAGACCGGTTCTACCGGCAGTGAGCGAAGACCGATGGCGCGATGCGCAGCCCGGATGGTGTGCCCCGCGTCGTGCGAGCCGCAACATGGGCGCGACGGAGCGCACATCGACATCAC
>CAYMQV010000149.1:0-12110 GCA_964392395.1 uncultured Gemmatimonadaceae bacterium | reverse complement strand
TGACCAGACGCATGGCCCCGCTGACCGCGCTGATCCTGGTTCCGATCGCGTTCGGGGTGGTCGGCGGGTTCGGGGCGCAGCTGGGCACGATGATGCTGGCGGGCGTGACGAAGATCGCGCCGACGGGAATCATGCTGGCGTTTGCGATTCTCTATTTCGCCATCATGATCGATGCCGGGCTGTTCGAGCCGATCGTGACGGCACTGGTGCGCGTCGTCGACGGCGATCCGGTGCGCGTGGTGGTCGGGACGGCGGCGCTGGCATTGATCGTGTCGCTCGATGGCGATGGCTCGACCACCTACATGATCACCGCGGCGGCCATGCTGCCGCTCTACCGGCGGCTTGGTATTCGGCCGCTGGTGCTGGCCTGTGTGACGATGATGGCCGGTGGCGTCATGAACATCCTGCCGTGGGGGGGGCCGACGGCACGGGCGGCGAGTGCGCTGGCGGTGGATGCGAGCGACCTGTTCGTACCGATGATTCCAGCCATGCTGGTGGCGGCGACCTGGGTGCTCTATGTGGCGTACCGGCTGGGGCTGCATGAACGCGCGCGCATTGCCAGCGCTGGCGTGGTGACCTTCGCCGATGAAACGGCGCTCGATGACAACGTCACCACCACCGATACGCGGCGACCGAAACTGCTCCCGGTGAATGCCGTGCTGACGCTGGGGCTGATGGTCGCGCTGGTGCTGGGGGTGCTGCCGTTGCCGATCCTGTTCATGATCGCATTCGCGATCGCGATCATGATCAACTATCCCAGCGTGGCCGAGCAGAAACACCTGCTCGCAACGCACGCCGGCAATGTGATGGCGGTGGCGTCGCTGATCTTTGCGGCGGGCATCTTCACCGGTATCCTGTCGGGCACGAAGATGGTCGATGCGATGGCGGAGAGTGTGGTCGGTGTCATTCCCGCGGCACTTGGGCCCTATCTCTCGATCGTCACCGGCGTGCTCAGCATTCCATTCACCTTCTTCATTTCCAACGACGCGTTCTATTTCGGGATACTCCCGATTCTCGCCAAGGCGGGGCAGGCGTACGGAATCACGGCGGCCGAGATGGGTCGTGCGTCGCTGATCGGTCAGCCGGTGCATCTGCTCAGTCCACTGGTGCCGTCCACCTACCTGCTGGTCGGACTGGCCGGTGTGGATTTTGACGAGCATCAGCGCTTCACGATCAAGTGGGCCATCCTGACGGCGCTGGTCCTGCTGGTGACCGGCCTGCTGACGACGGTGATTCCGTTCATGGGCCATCTTTCCCCGACCGCGGTTCCGCGATAGCCCTCATGCTGCGTTCACGCATCGTTGCCCTTGCATCCGTTGCGCTCTGCGCCACGACGCCCGCGCTCACACAACCGGTCAGCGCGCCCTACGAGGTGCTGCGGAGCGAGCACGATCTGATGATTCCGATGCGAAGTGGACTGCGTATGGCGACCGATGTGTATCGCCCGGCACGCAACGGCGTACCGGTGGACGGTCGTTTTCCGGTGCTCCTGAATCGGACGCCGTACGACAAGGGCTCCCTCGCCAATCAAGCCGAAACATTCGCCAGGAACGGCTACGTCGTGGCAGTGCAGGATCTGCGTGGGCGATACGCATCCGAAGGGAAGTTCCTGAAGGTGCAGCCGGCCGATGCCACCGACGGATACGACACCATCGAGTGGCTCGCGAAGCAATCCTGGTCCAATGGCAAGGTTGGCATGTGGGGCCAGTCCTTCGCGGCTCACGCACAGGCCGGTGCGGCGCAGCTGAATCCGCCGTCATTGCGCACACTCGTGATCAACATGGGCGGCATGTCGAACGCGTGGGATCATGGCGTGCGGTATCGCGGCACCTACGAAATGGGACGTCAATTGACGTGGGCGTGGAGTCAGCTGCTGGCCGATGCCCCGACCGCGGATGTGAAAGCGCTGCTCACCAGGGAGAAGGTCGAAGACTGGTACGCACGGCAGCCGATGCGGCGCGGTCTCAACCCGCTGTCAGTGGTGCCGGAGTATGAGTCGTGGTATCTCGACTTCTTCGAGCACGCGGACTACGACGCGTTCTGGAAGGATCCAATGGTGAACTGGGAGGAACACTACGCGCAGACGTCGAACATTCCCATGATCCACATCGGTGGCTGGTACGACATCTTCCTTGCCGGGACGTTCAGGAATTTCGTCGGACTCGGCACGCTCAAGTCGGCCCCGCAGCGCATTCTGGTGGGACCATGGACACACAGCGGGAACCTCCGGCCGTACGCGGGTGATGTGTCGTTCGGCACCGAGGCGGCGATTGCGGATTTCTACGGCGCGTTCCATCTCCGCTGGTTCGACCACTTCCTGAAAGGCGTGGCGACCGGCGTCGAGCGTGACGCACCCGTGCGCCTGTTTGTCATGGGTTCCGGCGATGGCCACAAGGATCCCGACGGTCGCCTGTTTCACGGCGGGTACTGGCGCGACGCGCCCGCGTGGCCGATCCCGGGCACGCGCATGGTGCCATACTACTTCCACGCCGACGGCTCACTGAGCACGGCGCCGCCACGCAAGCCGACTGCGTCCACCACCTACACCTTTGATCCACGCCATCCCGTGCCGACGATCGGTGGTGGGGCGTCGGCGCGACTCAGGGACGGCGCCTACGACCAGCGCGAGGACCCTCGCTTTCCGCCCTCCGCCGCGCCGTTCATGCCATTGCGATCACGCGCTGACGTGGTGGTGTTCCAGACCGAACCGCTGACTGAAGACATGACGGTCATCGGGCCGATCACGGTGGTGCTGCATGCGTCGTCCAATCGCACCGATACCGATTTCACGGCCAAGCTGATCGACGTCTATCCGTCGAGCGAGGCGTGGCCGGGTGGGTTCGACATGAATCTCACCGACGCGATCGTCCGCGGCCGGTACCGCGCCACCCGTGATCATGCGGTGATGCTGACGCCTCGACGCGTCTATCCGTTCACGATCGAACCGTTCCCCACCGCGAACGTGTTCAAGAAGGGGCATCGTATCCGCGTCGACATTTCGAGCAGCAACTTCCCGCGCTTCGATGTCAATCCGAATACCGGTGAACCGCTCGGACGCAATCGGCGCATGGTGACGGCGGACAACACCGTGCATCACAATGCAGCGTACCCGTCGCACATCATTCTGCCAATTGCACCCGCGCGACCGTAAGGCGTCAGAATCGCAGCGACAGACAGCTCAACCCGCCGTCCATCTTGCGGTACTCGCTCATGTCGAGCACCTCGAGCACATAGCCCAGCCCGTGCAACCGCGCATCGAGCGCCGGCTGACCGGCGGACGTGAACACCACGTCGTTCACCCGTACGCAGTTCGCACCGTACTCCTCGCCACCCGGCACACGCACGATGTCGAAGCCGGCAAAGGCGGGGTGGTCCGCGAGATCGTCGATCAGCACCAGTCGCCTCGGGTCGATGGCGGCGATCCCGCTATTCAGGTGCAGAATGCTGCCGACGGCGCGAATGTCCACGGTCGACGCGGAGTAGCCGAACTGCGACAGCCACGCCGTCAGCTGCGCGGCGCCCTCTGCGTTGGTTCGGTGCGAGATGCCGATGAACATATGGTTCCCCGCCTCACAGACATCGCCAGCGTCCAAAGTCCCTGGCGCGACGATGTGCATCAGTGCCGGAAAGCTCGGTCGCAGCGCCGCGTTGATGGCCTCGACTTCGCCGGCGCGACTGAGCGCCCCCGGCCGCGTCAGGATCGCGCCGAGGCCAGGCAGAATGAGCGCCGTATCCTCGACGAAGGTGGAATCGGGATACCGCGCGTCCGGTGGCAGGACGTACACCTCGCACCCGTGCCGTTCGAGGGCGGAGCAGTAGGCGCGGTGCTGCGCCAGAGCGAGATCGACATCGGGTCGGCCAAGGTCGACCGTCGTCAGCCCGTCGGCAAAGTTCCGGGCGGGCGGGCGGACGATTGCGCGGGTGAATCGGGAGAACATGGCACGCGGAGTGGCAGGCGATACGAAACACGTTGGCGCGGTCGTTCGGATTCAATCGGGCGACCCGACCGCTCGCAATCCCCGATGCCCTGATGGTGACCGCGCGATACGTTACTGGTCGATGCCGGATCCGCTGCCCGCCTTCCAGACCACCTGATGGCCGACTCCCTTGCGCGTACTCTGGGCACCCGCGACCTGACGCTGCTGGTGGTGGGCAACGTGATCGGGAGCGGCATCTTCCTCGTGCCATCATCGGTACTGGCGCAAAGCGGAGAGTCGGTACCGATCGCGATGGCCGTGTGGGTGGTCGGCGGTGTGCTCTCGCTGCTCGGCGCACTCAGTTACGCCGAACTGGGTGCGATGGAAGGCACGGGCAGCGGCGGCGGGCTCTACGCCTTCATTCGCGACGGCTTCGGTCGCTTTCCGGCCTTCCTCTACGGCTGGACGCTCTTCTTTGTGATCGGTGCCGGCACGATTGCGACGCTGGCGGTGGCGGCGGCCAACTACATGACGCAGCTCATGCCGATGTCGGCAGTGCAGAAGAGTGTCGTCGCTGTGACGCTGATCGTGCTGATGATGGTCATCAATGTGCGTGGCACGCGTGAGAGTACGACGGTGCAGAACGTGGCCACCGGGATCAAGGTGCTGGCGATCCTCGGGATGAGTGCCGTCCTGTTCGCGCTTGGTGAGGGACGCTCGATGGTCGCGGTGGCGCACGCCACGACGCCGGCCTCGGTATCGGGCGTTGGCTTGTCGATCATCTCGGTGCTCTGGGCCTACGAGGGGTGGCAGTACGTCACGTTCGTGTCCGCCGAAGCGAAGGACCCGCAGCGATCACTGCCGCGCGCCATCGCACTGGGCACGGTGCTGTTGATGGTCATCTACCTCACGGCCAATTTCGCCTACCTTGCCGCGCTCGGCCCGGCACGTGTCGCCGCGTCCGATCGCGTGGCCGGCGAGGCGATGGCACAGGTGATGGGTCCGACGGCCGGCTGGCTGATCGCGGCGGCGATCATCGTCTCGATGTACAGCGCGGCGCATGCCACGGTCATCACGGTGCCGCGGGTGTACTTCGCCATGGCGCGCGATGGACTGTTCTTCCGACGCCTGTCCGAGATTCATCCGAAATACAACACGCCAGCCGTGGCCATCGTCGCCAGCTGCACCTGGGCGATCGTTCTTGCGCTGACCGGGACTTTCGAGCAGCTGCTCACCTACGTCGTCTTCATCGGATGGATCTTCTATGCGTTGGGCGCGGCAGCGGTGATCGCGCTGCGCATCAAGCGCCCTGATGCCGCCCGCCCGTTCCGTGTGCCGCTCTATCCGCTGACACCGATCCTCTTCGTGCTCGCGGCAGCCGTGATCGTGCTCAACACCATCGTGTCGCAGCCACGACAGGCGGTCATCGGCATCGGTGTCGTCCTTGCGGGCGCTCCGGCTTACCTGCTCTGGCGCCGGCGCCTCAGTGCCTCGGCGCACTGACGCCGGGATGCTGCCGCCATTCGGATGACGTGCCGAAGGTACGTCGTGATGGGAACCGCCGGTGCCGGCGAGTCGGTCGTCGGCGCCGCGCTTGCTGACCCTCTTGGCGCGCGCTTCGTCGAGGGCGACGGGTTTCATCCAGCTGCGAATGTGGCGCTGATGGCCGCCGGTACGCCGCTCACCGACGAAAACCGAGCCGGATGGCTCGCGGCACTGGCGGCGCAGCTGCGCTCCGCGAGCGAGCGCGAAGAGGGCATCGTGCTGTCCTGCTCGGCTCTCAAGCGGAGCTACCGCGATCTGCTGCGCGCCGGTGACGCGACGATCCAGTTCATCTTCCTCCACGGTGACGCGACGCTGCTGCGTTCGCGACTCGAAGCGCGCAGCAGTCATTTCATGCCGGCATCGCTGCTCGAGAGTCAGTTCGCCATTCTCGAGGCGCCCACGCCCGACGAGCAGGCGTGGCGCCTTGATGTGTCCGAGTCGCCAGAGCAGATCGTCTCGGACATCATCCTGCGCATCCGCGGAATGTCGCACGAGTCGGCGCCATGACGCCCGCTTTTGCGGCGGCACCCGACTCGGCGCTGCTGCTCTATGCCCTGCTGGCGGTGGTGGCGCTGGTGGTGCTGATCGCGAAGTTCAAGGTGCACCCGTTCGTCGTATTGATCGCCGTGTCGATCGGGATGGGCCTGGCGGCCGGCATGCCGCTTGGCGCGATCACGAAGGCGTTTCAGGACGGCGTGGGGACGTCGCTTGGCTTCATTGCCATCGTCGTCGGACTTGGTACGATGCTGGGCAAGCTGATGGCGGAATCCGGCGGCGCGGCGCGCATTGCAACGACGCTGATCTCCCTGTTCGGCGGGAAGTACGTACACTGGGCGATCATGTGCGTTGCCTTCATCGTTGGTATCCCGGTGTTCTTTCAGGTCGGGTTCGTGCTGCTGATTCCGCTGGTGTTCACCATCGCGCGGCAGACCGGTACGTCGCTGGTGAAGATCGGCCTCCCGCTGGTGGCGGGGCTGTCGGTGGTGCATGGCTTCGTTCCGCCGCATCCGGCCGCCATGCTGGCGGTCGTCGCCTACAATGCTGATGTCGGACTGACCATTCTGTACGCGATGCTGGTCGGTCTGCCGACCGCGGCCCTGGCCGGCCCAGTGTACGCGGCGTGGATCGCGCCGCGGATCACGCTGCCCGACGTGAATCCGATGGCCGAGCAGTTTCGGACGGATTCTGCCCGGCCGATGCCCGGTTTCGGGATCACGGTCTTCACCGTGCTGCTGCCCGTGCTCTTGATGCTCTGTGCGAGCACTGGGGAAGTCACGCTGGATGCCACCAGCCCCCTGCGCCATGCGCTGGCGTTCATCGGCAGCCCGATCATCTCGCTTCTCGTGGCGTTGATCTTTGCCTGGTTTTCGCTGGGAACTTCGCGTGGCTTTTCCCGCGATGACCTGCTGAAGTTCTGCAATGACTGCCTCGCGCCGACGGCCACGATTCTGCTGGTCATCGGCGCTGGCGGCGGCTTCAACCGAGTGCTGATCGAGAGTGGCGTCGGCCGCGCGATTGCCGACGTCGCGACGACGGCAAGGGTGTCGCCGATTCTGCTGGCCTGGACCGTCGCCGCGCTGATTCGGGTCGCCACAGGATCGGCCACCGTCGCAATGACCACGGCCGCCGGAATCGTCGCGCCGATCGCGCTGCTCACCCCTGGCACCCCGCCGGAACTGCTGGTGCTGGCGACCGGTGCCGGATCGCTGATGTTGTCGCATGTGAACGACTCCGGCTTCTGGCTCATCAAGGAGTTCTTCAACATGACCGTCGCGCAGACGCTTCGAACCTGGACCGTCACCGAGACCATCGTCGGTGTTGCGGGACTTGCGTTCACGCTGATGCTGAGCGCCGTACTGTAGTTTGCGTCGATGCGTGTTCGCCGTCGTACATCATTCGGAGGTCCGATGCAGGATCACATGCGCTGGTTCACCGTCGCATTCGCAGTCGCTCTCGGCGCGTGTACCGCACAGACCACCGTTCCGGTGGAAATGGCGACACCGGCGGTACGCGTGCCGACCGATGGCTGGCTCGATGCGACGGCAACGCTCGAGACGGGTCGGACGCCGGTGTACGAGGGTGATGCACCGATGGTGTTCAGCTTCCTCAAGAACATGCGCAAAGGCGACGGACTGACACTGTCGAAGTTCGACCTTGGCGCGCACAGCGGCACGCACATCGATGCGCCGATGCATTTCATTCTCGACGGTGCACCGATCGATCAGGTGCCGCTGACAGCACTGGTCGGCCCGGCGACGGTGATCCAGATCGCCGACAGCGTGCAGGAAATCAACGCCGCAGAACTCGGCCGCCACGATTGGAAGGGCGCCGAGCGCATTCTCTTCCGCACGCGCGCCTCGCTGCGTGGCTGGATGGACTCGGTACGGTTTCACCGCGATTTTGCCTACATCGCCGGTGATGCCGCTCAGCTGATGGCCGACGCCGGGATCAAGCTGGTCGGTGTGGACTACATCTCCGCTGAACAGTTCGCCGCGCCGGCGCCGCTCGCGCATCGCGCGTTGCTGGGGAAGGGCATCCCGATCGTGGAAGGGTTGTATCTGCGCAATGTCCCCGGCGGCGAGTACGACCTGATCGTGCTGCCGCTCAGGGTCGCCGGCCACGAAGGGGCACCGGCACGCGCGATCCTTCGGCCGCTGTCCACAACGTCGAAGGCCGCCCCCTGATCGCAGGGAGCGGCCTTCGGGCAGGCAGCGCGGGCGAACGTGCGCTCAGACTGCCATCAGTTCCTCGACGGCTTCGCGCGCGGACTTCGACTTCACGCCGCGCAGTCGCGCACCGGGCGCGATGCCAATCGCATCCGCCACGATCTTCCCTGAGCCCATCACGCCAGGCAGTCCGGCCCCCGGGTGCGTTCCGGCGCCCGCAAAGTACAGGTTCGGCACATCCTCGCTGATGTTGTGCGGTCGCATGTAGGCGGATTGAAACAGCGTCGGTTCGACGCTGAACGCACTGCCCAGGTGACTGTTGAGCGTGTCGCGGAAGTAGCGTGGGTCGACGTGATGTTCCGAGACGACGCGTGACTTGAGGCCCGGCAGGTACCGTGCGTCGAGATAATCGATGATGCGGTCAGTGTACTTCTGGTGCACTGCCGCCCAGTCCGTGTCGCCGCCCAGGTGTGGAACTGGCGACAGCACGTACCATGCATCATCGCCGTCGGGCGCCAGCGACGGATCGGTGACTGTCGGGCGATGCAGGTACAACGAAAAATCGTCCGGCAGATGCTTGGCGCCGAAGATGTCGCTCAGCAGCCCCTGATAGCGCGGCCCCATCAGGATTTCATGGTGCGCCACATCCGGCCACATGTTTCGCGTGCCACGTGTGCCGAAGTAACTCACGAACAGGCCCATCGAGTAGTCGAGCTTCTTCAGTCGGGCGTCGGTGTTCTTCGGACGGAATTCCGGCTTCACCAGCTTCATGTAGCCGTTCGCGATCTCACCATTGCAGACGACGGCATCGGCCGCGATGCGATCACCGTTGGTGAGCACCACACCGGTGGCGCGACGCGTGGCGGGGTCGACGGCAATCTCCGCCACTTCTGCATTCAGCTGCATCGTGCCACCAATGCTGGTGAAGCAGTTCACCAGTCCGCGAACGAGTGCGCCGGTCCCACCCATGGCGAAGTGTACCCCCCACTTCTGCTCGAGGGTGTGCACCAGCGTGTAGAGACAGCTCGACTGGAACGGATTGCCGCCGATCAGCAGTGGGTGGAAGCTGAAGACCTGCTGCAGCCTGGGGTCCTTGATGTACTTGTTGACGAAGGTGGCCACCGAGCGCTGCGCCTGCAGCATGGCCAGCTTCGGCGCCACCTTCAGCATGCTGCCGACGGTGCTGAATGGCTGATCCACCAGCGACATGCCAGCGGCGAACACCTTCTCCGTCTCGGCAAAGAACTTTTCGTAGCCGTCGATGTCTGCCGCATTGAAGCGCCGGATTTCGCTCAGGACCTGCTCGCGCTGTCCATTGTAGTGGAAGACCGTCCCATCCTCGAAGCGGACGTTGTAGAACGGGTCGATCGGGACGATCTCGACGTAATCACTCGTCTTCGCGCCCGCGGTGGCGAAGATGTCATCGATCATCCAGGGCGCGGTGATGATCGTCGGGCCGGCGTCGAACTGAAAGCCGTCGCGCTCGAATACGTAGGCGCGCCCACCAGGCTTGTCGAGCTTTTCGACGATCGTGACCTGATGGCCCTGTGCCTGCAGGCGTACCGCGGCCGAGAGGCCGCCAAATCCACTTCCGATCACAACGATGCGCATACGACGGAATCCGGGAAAGTCGCGCCGAGCCTAACGGTTGGCGCGCAGGTGCAACAAATGACAGATGAACGCGGCCGTGAGCGCCGGTGCGAGTGTCCAGCTCGGCCATCCCGCCGCCAGTGCGCGGCAGGCGAGAGTGAAGCCAGCTCCAGCACCGAGAAAGGCGGCGAGCTGAGGCAAGGGCATTCCTCGACCACCTCGGCGCTTCAGGCGGGCGAGCACCGCGCCTTCGACGACCAGAAGCCCCAGAATCGCATCGTACAACGCCGGTGAACGCAGCCAGTCGAGCACCGGTGAGTGTCGCGGTGCGTCAGTGCCCGGCGACAGCGATGTCGCCGAGGGAACTGGTCGCGCGTGCCTGGCTGCTGGCGGTGTGCGGACGCTTCCAGATCGCCAGGCCCAACGGAATCGCCATCGCGAGGGCCCCGAGCGCGAACGCGCCCCACAGGCCGCGACCGACGCAGATCCCGAGCGGCAGGACGGCATTCACCGCGTACAGGCCAAGCGGGAAATTGGATGGCGACACTTTCTTCGCCCACGTCGACGGCGGCACGATCGAAAGCATCACGCGCGACACGATGATACCGGTGAGCAACCACCCCAGCCAGTTCGTCAGCGGCATGCCGTAGAAGTGCCCACCGATCAGGATGTTCTTCCAGAGCGGCATGCCCTCGAGCGGCGGGAGGTGCCACAACCAGTGCACACTGGCCACCATCGCCGGATCCATCGAGACATCCCACGCCGTCAACACCAGGCCGGCGATGAGCGCCCACCACCAGCGGCTCTTGCCGTCATCCGTCGCCGGCAGCAGTCGGCCGCAAATGGCCAGCGAGCAATAGAGCATGAAGAACCACGACGTCGGGATGTTGAACGGCACCAGCCCGAGAACCTTGTAGCCCAACTGATTCGTGTAGCTGTACGGTCCAAACGGCAGCCCCGAACTCGTGCCGAGGAGCTCCGAGCCAAGCGAAATCCCGAAACTGGCGATGAAGACAAGAATGGCCGTCTTTTTACCGAGACGCCCCATCGAATGCAGCAGTCCGGCGAGCGCGCCGAAGACCACCGTCGTCTGTCCACCCCACTTGTAGCCGAACGCCGTGATCTGCTGATTCTGCGGCGTCAGCAACCAGGCCGGCGCTGGCGGCGACAGAAACGTCGCGAAGGCAACGCCTGAGAAGATCGTCAGCGCGCTGTGCGCGAGCAGACACGCCAGCGCGATGCGCATCAGCGGCGTGCTGGCTTCGGCCGGGAGTTCAGAAGTAACCGTCACCGTGCATTCCCTCGAGTCGGAGCAGTGCGAGACACATCCAGCTTGTCTCGGAATGGGGCAATCGTCAAATCAGGCAGCTGCATGCTCAAGCGAGCCGGACCAGTTCGTCGGCGGGGGCGGCGCCGACCGGCTCCCACTCCAGGTGCGGTCCAGCCGAAATCGGATGGGGTCGCGTCGTCTGCACGACCGGACGCGACCGCCAGACTTTCCAGAGCACCTGGAGCCGTGCCAGAGTTCCCAGTCGTGCCCGGCGGCGCAGACTGTCGAATCCAATGCCCTCGACGGCTCCCAGAATGCCGCTGTATCCGATCGCGCAGGCCCACGCGCACCGCTGCGCATCAGGCGACAGCAGGGGAATGCCAGGCATCGCGGCCTCATACAGCGACCGCGCTCTCGCGATCTGCTGCACCATGAACTGCTGCCAGCGTGGATCCGTCGCCACCAGCGTTCCGCTGAGAATCTCGTTTGAGGTCAAGCCGAATGCGGCGAGATCCTGAATGGGCAGATAGCATCGACCGCGCCGTGCATCCTCACCAACGTCGCGCAGGATGTTCGTCAGCTGCATGGCCAGACCGAGCGTCCGCGCGTAACGCAGGGCAACCCGCCGCACCTCCGGCCCGCCTTGTACACCGAAGACGTAGGTGCACATCTCGCCAACGGAGCTCGCGACGCCTTCACAATAGCCCGAGAGCTCGGCCCACGTCTGGTAGCTGACCAGTCCGAGATCCATCGCGACGCCATCGAGCAGTTCGCGGAGCACGGCCTCGGGGACGCCAAACTCACGGAGAACCCGGTCGAGTTCGCAGAACACCGGGTCGGACTTCGTTCCGGCAATCGCATCCTGAAGCTTGCCTTCATGCGCGGCGAGTGCCGCCTGCTGGCAGGACGCAGCATTTCCGTCACTGCCGCGCGCCTCATCAGCGCGATCGACGATGTCGTCCGCCACTCGGCAGAACGCATACAGCGCATACGCGGCCCGCCGCTTCTGCGGGGGCAGGAAGACGCTGGCCAGATGGAAGGTGCGTGCATGCTCGCGCACTATGCGCTGGCACACCTGCGCATCACGATCACTCATCGCGGGACAGCGGGTCGGGGGTGAGC
>CAYMQV010000148.1:0-12170 GCA_964392395.1 uncultured Gemmatimonadaceae bacterium | reverse complement strand
AAATGGCCTCGGACATCTTCTCGGCCAGCCCTCCCAGCCCCGAGCCAAGCACGATCGCCGCGACGGGTGTTGGGATGGGGCGACCGACGCGCGACCGAACGACGTCAGCGGCCTGCGATGCCGCGGCCGCACCGTACTGCTCCTGCAGTGCGGCCTCGTTCGCCGGCTCGGGTGTCTCCCGCGCTCGCAACGGTGTCATGCGTGCCCCAGTCGGATAGCCTCGATTTCGCGGACCATGCGCTCCACCATCGGCAGTTTTTCCGCGTCGGGTAGAAAGCTGCTGCGGAAGCCGTCCAGCGCCATCCCCGCCAGCTCGTCAAACGTACAGTCGCAGTGGGTGGCAGCGTGATGATACTCGTCCACCAGCGTGGTGCCGGACATCAGTCGGTTATCCGTATTCAGGCAGACGTTCATGCCGCGCGCCAGAAACTGCTTGAGCGGGTGGGTCTCATAGCGATCGGTCGCGCGCGTCTGGACGTTGCTGGTGAGGCAGAGCTCGAGCGCAATTCCGCGTTCGTGCACCTCATCGGCAAGCGCGGGGTCTTCGAGCAGCCGCGTAGCGTGGCCGATGCGATGCGCGTGGCAGTCATGCACGGCCTGACGGATGGAGTCGGCGCCGTCGCCCTCCCCGGCGTGACAGGTGCACGAAAGACCATGCTCCGCGCAGTAGGCAAATGCCGCGGCGTGTCGCGAAGCCGGATTGCCGAATTCACCGCCGGCCAGATCAAAGCCGACCACGCCCCGCAGTTTGTGCGCGACGGCCAGCTTCGCCAGTTCCATCGACAGCGCCGGGTCGTAGTGCCGGAGACTGCAGATGATGATCCGTGCCGTGATGTCGGCGTCGCGTTGTGCGCGCAGGATCCCGCGCAGCGGCGCGTCGACCGCCTGTTCGAGCGTCAACCCCTGCAGTGTGTTCAGCGGCGGCGCATAGCGCATTTCGATGTACCGCACCCCCTCGGCCGCGACGTCGATCGCCAGCTCGTAGGCGATGCGTTCGAGCGCCGCTTCGGTCTGCATCACACTCAGCGTCGTATCGAAGCGCAGGAGATAGTCTTCCAGCGTTTGCGCATCGTCCACACGCATGTACTCGCGCAGCGCGTCGACATCATCGCGCGGCATGGCAACCTTGTACTCCTTTGCCAGCTCGAGCATCGTCTCCGGCCGGACCGAGCCGTCGAGGTGACAGTGCAGCTCCGCCTTCGGCAGGCGCCGCAGCAACGCGCGATCTGACGCGACCAGCGCCGGACTCACGATCCGCTCTCCGCGTCGCGACTGCGATTGGTCACGGTTCGATAGATCACTCCGCCGTATGCGGGCGTCTCGGGTGGCACCACAAGGCCCCTGCTGTCGGTGATCAGGCGCGTTCCCGCGCTGACGGCGTCCGCCTCGGCGGCGTCGGCGGTGCGCACGGCATCGAGGGCGGAGGTGCCGGTCGGCACATCGTAGCCGCGGGCATTCACGAAAACACGAACCGAAGTCATGGCTGTGGAGTCACGGTGAGTACACGGTCAACTGCAGAAGCAGCAGCGCCAGGTGCGCTGCCGACGCGACCGCCGCGCTGCAGGGATGCTCGCGCGGCATCAGCAGCGGCGGCCGGAACGATCTGCCAGTTCTCACGCGACCATGCGGCAGGATCGAGCGAACCGGCTTTTCGAACGGCGTCGATGACCATCTCGCGGATGTCACCCTTCGATTCGAAGACCAGCGGCGCATTCGCCAGCATCGCATAGCCGCCGCCGCCGGTCTGCCGATAGTTGCTGAGTGCGATCGTGAAGGAATCGGTGTCCACGACGGGTTTGCCATCGACGCTCAGCGTGGTGATGCGCTGGCCGACGGCTTGCGACAGGTCGATGACGTAGTCCGCACCAACGATCATGTCGAAGTTGAATCCCGGCACCGTCGGATTGACCAGTGACTCGGTGACACCGGGGCTCCACGTCTTCCAGTACTTCGCGCTGTGCTCGAGATACGCGCGCAGCTGGGCGCCAGAGATGCGGACAGCGCGCAGCGTATTCTCGAACGGGTAGAGTTTGGCGATTGCCGAGACCGTGATTGTCCCGCTGTCGAGCTTCGCATCGAGCGAAAACGCCGGGCTGGCGGCAAGTCGAGCGCCAGACTCCCGGCGCATGACCTCACCAACCAGATCCGTGATCGGCATGTCCGCGGCCCTGGCCAGATCCGAGCGCCAGACCGTTGGCGAGACGCCCAGCGATTCCGCGACGTATGCGAGCGCGGCCCGGTGCATCCCATCGGACGCGCGGAGCACCGCGGCCGATTCCGCATGACCGGCCGCCCTGACCGACGCACCGGTGGATGATTGCACCACCCACTTTCCTTTCGCGCGCACCAGGTTGAGCGTCGCAACACCGACGGTGGCCGCGTAGTTGCGCGGCTGCATCAGCCGTACACCGTTGATCACGGTATCGATCAGCTCGCGATGGGAATGGCCGAAGACGACCAGATCCACACCTGGCACTTCTCGGGGGATCCGCGAGACGACATTCTCGCTCGGCAGCCCCGTACCGACGGTGTCGTACGTGGCAGCACCATCCAATCCAGCGTGCACCACCGCCACCACCACCTCGGCGCCGGCCCGGCGCGCCTCCGCTGCCGCGCGACGCAATGAGGGAATGATGTCGGCGTACCGCAGCCTCCCCCGGACGTTGTCGCGATCCCAGACCATGACACCGGGTGTCGTGGCACCAAGAATGCCGACCGTGACAGTGCCACGGCGCACGAGCGTGAACGCCGGAAATGCGTCGCTCGCCTTCACTGCGACCGCATTGGCCGAGAGAAAGGGGAAGCGCGCCTGCGCCATCGCGTTCCGAAGCAGCGGCACCCCATAGTTGAACTCGTGGTTCCCGATCGCGGCGGCATCGTAATGCATGGCGTTCATCGCGGCGATCACGGGATGGGGCGCGCGACGCGGCTGGCGGGCGGCCATGGTCAGCAGCGGGTTGCCCTGCAGAAGGTCGCCGGCATCGACCAGCAGGACGTTCCCGGGGTTGGCGCGTCGGATCGAGTCGACGATCGTGGAGGCCGCGGCGAGGCTGCGGGCGGTGTCGGGGCGAGTATCGTAGTAATCCCAGGCCCGGAGGCGCCCATGGACGTCGGTCGTGGCGAGTATCACCAGCGAACGGGTCGCTGGGTGGGCCTGCGCACCCAGCGCCACCGAAGCACCGAAATACACGGCCAGCGTCACGAGACGCGGACAACGCCATGGCATGAGTTTCATGGACGGAACCTAGTTCCCACTGCTCCTGCCCGGCAGCGGACCCTCCCATCGACTTCGGAGGTAGATTGGCCGGATCAGGCTGGCGTACCGGTTCCGGCGCGCCGATACGAATTCGTGACCGAATCATCACGAAGAATCACATAGTCACGGATGAAGCTGTATCCGTGACGCAGGAGGTGCCGTGCTGAACCGCCCGCTGATGATCGGAATTGCCGGGGGCACTGGCTCCGGGAAGACAACAGTCGCCCGTCGCGTCGCGGCGGCACTGGCCGACTCATCGGTCGCCTTCGTCGAGATGGACTCGTACTACCGGAACCACATCGGGCTCTCGATGCCGGAGCTGCACCATTTGAACTGGGATCACCCCGATGCCTTCGATATCGAGCTGTTCGTCCAGCACCTCGATGCCATGGCACGGGGCGAACCGATCGAGAAGCCGATCTACGACTACACCATCCACGCGCGGAGCGCGGAGACGGTCCGGGTGGCCAGAGTGGACGTCGTCGTGGTGGATGGGATTCTGTTGTTCACCGATGAGCGCGTGCGTCAGCGGCTGGACGTGAAGGTGTTCGTGGACGCCGATGCGGACATTCGACTGGTGCGCCGCATCAAGCGGGACATGGCCTCCCGCGGCCGACCGCTCGAGGAAATTCTCGAGCAGTACGTGAGTACGGTGCGACCAATGCACCTGCAGTTCATTGAACCGAGCAAACGGTGGGCCGACGTCATCGTCCCGCGTGGTGGTCATAACACAGTGGCAATCGAAATGATTCTGGCGAAAATCCGGCAGCGCCTCGCGGCCAGCGGCGCGCCTCATATTCCGATGGTGGCCGATGAGCATCGGCATGGCACCGCCATGAATGGGTCGCACACCGCTGTCGAGGAGCACATCGCATGACCAGCGTCGCACCGCACGTTCAGGAACGCATTCTGGTCGTCGATGACGAGCCGGACATCGTCGCGCTGGTGGCGTATCACCTCGCGAAGACGAACTACCGCGTGTCGACTGCCTCGAATGGCACTGATGCGCTTGCGATTGCGCGCCAGGAACGGCCCTCTCTGCTTGTGCTCGACCTGATGCTGCCTGGGATGAGTGGCTTCGATGTCCTCGAGCACATTCGCGCCGAGGAAAGTACCAAACACATCGCGGTGCTGATGCTCACGGCTCGCAAGGAGGAGCAGGACCGGATCCGCGGGTTGTCGCTGGGGGCAGACGACTACCTGACCAAGCCGTTCAGCCCACAGGAACTGGTGCTCCGCGTCGGTGCCATCCTGCGACGCACCACCGGCACCTCGGAGACATCGACCGACCTGCTGCAGATCGGGCCCATTCGCATCGATCGCGCGGCACACCGTGTCGCGATCGAGAACGAGGATGTCGAACTCACGCCGACCGAGTACAAGCTGCTGATCACGCTGGCTGAGCGGCGTGGCCGCGTACAGGCGCGCGGGCACCTGCTCGAGACGGTGTGGGAAGCGGCGCCGGACATCCAGACCCGCACCGTGGACATGCATATTCAGCGCCTCCGAACGAAGCTGGGCGAGGCGGGCGACCTGATCGAGACGGTCCGCGGCTTCGGCTACCGCATGCGCGGAGGCTCGGCGCGATAGCTCGCCGTCCGTCGTCGGCTCAGGCACCTTAGGTTTGCCCCGTGCGCCTGACTACCCGCCTCCTGCTCGGCCTCGTGCTGGGCGTCTCCCTGTTGCTCGCCGCGGTCATCGCCGTGCTCGATCGTCGGCTCTACGCGCGCATCGGTGACGAGCAAGTCGCGCAACTGCAGCGCGAGGCCCGGCTCCTGTCGGCGCAGTGGTCGGACCTCTCGGCGGCCGATGCGACCGCCGATGCGGCGGGGCTGGCCACCGGGCACCGCGTGACGCTGATCGATACCGCCGGCGTGGTGCTCGGTGATTCGAAGTTTGATGGGGCGGGGCTCAGGGCGCTCGAGAACCATCGCACACGACCGGAAGTCCGTGACGCGCTCGCCGAGGGAACAGGTCAGGCCCGCCGACTTTCCGCCTCGGCCGGCGACGAGGAGTTGTATGTCGCGGTCCGGATGCCGCTCGGCGTCTCTCGCGTCTCGGTCCGGACACGTGCTGTCGACGAACTGTTCGCCCGTTCGCGAGTCGACATTCTCCTCGTCGGCGTCGGCGCGATCGTTGCCGTCGCGGTCTTCGGCTGGTTCTTCTCCCGCTCGATCACGGCGCCGATCATCGAGCTCCGGGACGTCGCGCAGTCGCTGGCGGCGGGCGACCTGTCGCGGCGCCCGGCGCTCTCCGCGCCCGGCGAAGTCGGCGATCTGGCGCGCGCGGTGCATCGGCTGGCTGAGCAACTGGGCGCGCGTCTGGCGACCCTCGAAGCGGAGGAGTCGCTGCTGACGGAACTCTTCGACTCGCTCACGGAAGGAGCCATTGCCGTCGACTCGGGACGGCAGGTGATGCGCATCAACGACGTCGGTCGCGTACTCGCCGGCGTCGACGGCGAAGTGCCGTTTTCGGTAGAGCGGTTACCGGATGATGTGAACCTGCGTGATGCCCTGCAGCGCGCCCTGTCGGGACAGGTCGTGGAGCCACGCGAGATCGTGCTCAATGATCGCGCAATCTCCCTGGTCGCGCGGCCGCTGACCGACGGCGGCGCCGTGCTGGCGATGTATGACCTGACACCGATTCGACGCCTCGAACAGGTGCGGCGCGATTTCGTGGCCAATGTGAGCCACGAGCTGCGAACGCCGTTGACGATCGTCGGCGGGTATGCAGAAACACTGGTGGACGACATCGACATGCCGATCATTAATCGGCATGCGTTTCTCCAGACGATTCTGTCGAACACCCGACGCATGCAGCGGATCGTGGATGATCTGCTCGACCTGAGCCGGATCGAATCCGGCGGCTGGCGGCCGAATCCAGCGTGGAGCGGAATTCCGGATACCGTCGCGGATGTGATGCTCGCCGCCCGACCGGCGGCGAAAGCGAAGGGAATCGTCGTCCGCGCTGACATCGCGCCCGACGCGGAGCGGGTGTTCGCCGACCCCACGGCGCTGCGCCAGGTCATCGGCAATCTGGTCGAGAACGCCGTCCGGCATACGGCCGAGGGGTCGGTGACCGTCGTCGCGCGGCGCGAGGGTGGCGTCCTGTCGCTGGCGGTCACCGACACGGGGGTCGGAATCGCCGCCGAGCATCTGCCACGCATCTTCGAGCGGTTCTATCGCGTCGATCCCGCGCGGTCGCGGGAGCAGGGCGGCACCGGGCTTGGCCTGGCCATCGTGCGGCATCTGGTCGAGGCGCACGGAGGCGGTGTGACGGCCGAAAGTGAGGCCGGCGTCGGCACGACGATTTTGACGACCTGGCCGGTCCCTGTCACGACTGTGTAACGGGCCCGGGACCGACCTCACCGGGTCGTCGTTACACGTCCGTTGCAGAACTGCGGGGTTACCGTCACATCGAAGCGCGAACGTAACGGTGCATGCTTCGGCATGACGTGGGCGAGGTCATCCGGGCCCACCTGATTTCCCCGAAACGATTCGCGAATCTCTATGTCGCTTTCCTTCGTTCGTCGGCTCTCACTCGCGTGTCTCGCGGTGTGCGGCCTTTCGTCAGCAATCTTTGCGCAGACGCCACCAGCGGCGCGCGGCAGGATCACGGGTCGGGTGCTCGATCCGCAGGGCAGTGGAATGTCGGATGTGGGAATTCAGATCGTTGGCACGACACTCGGTGCACTCTCGGGTGTTGATGGGCGGTACACGGTCGCAGGAGTTCCGGCCGGCAGTGTCACGATTCTGGCGCGCCGGATCGGCTACGGCTCGAAGACCATCACCGGTATCGTCGTGGCAGCAGGCCAGACGGTCGAGCAGAACATCGCAATGGCACCGGCCGCCCTGCAGCTTGCCACCGCGACGGTGACCGCGACACAGGAGCGCGGCTCGGTCAGTGCCGCGCTCGATCGCCAGCGCAGCGCAGCGGCGATCATCAACACGGTGACCAGCGAGCAGATCTCGAAGAGTCCTGACAGCGACGCCGCAGCGGCCGTCGGTCGGGTGAGCGGCGTCAACGTACAAGATGGCAAGTATGTCTTCGTACGCGGACTCGGCGATCGCTACACGACATCGTCGCTGAACGGCGCGCGTTTGCCCAGCCCGGAGCCGGAGCGCAAAGTCGTACCGCTCGACCTGTTCCCTGCCAGTCTGATTCAGAGCATCACCACGTCCAAGACGTTCACGCCGGACCAACCGGGCGACTTCGCCGGCGCGGCGGTGAACATCCAGACGAAGGAGTTTCCGGCCAAGCGCACGGTCGTCATGTCGTCCTCGGCAGGATACAACGCCGCCGTCACGGGCAAGTCGACTTTCACCGCCGGCAATCAGGGGCTCGATTACTTCGCCTTTGGTGGAGACAAGCGCGCGCTGCCGTCAACGGTGCGCCAGTTTGGCTCATTCAGTCCGGAACCCGGTCAGGGAACGGTCAACAGTCTCTTCAGCACCTTCCGCAATCGCTGGAGTGCGCTGCCGTCGACTGGAGGTGGGAATGGCAGCCTTGGGATGTCGGTAGGCGGCAGTGATCCAATCCTCGGACAACGCATCGGCTATCTGCTGAGCGGCAACTACGGCGTGCAGCAGAACATCAAGACGGATCAGGTTCGCGCGTACGCCCTGGCCCGCGGTGGCATCGACGAGGTCGATCGTTTCGAGGGAACATCGTCCGGTACCGGTGTGCTCTGGGGTGCCCTGGCGAACTTCAGCACGTTCCTCGGCCGCAACACGAAGCTCTCGCTGAACAACACGTACAACCGCACCAGCGACAATGACGCCCGTGTCGAAAGCGGCGTGAGCGAGAACCTCGGCATTCTGCTCGACATCACGCGGTTGCAGTATGTCGAACGGATGATTCGCAGCTCTCAGCTGGCCGCCGAGCATTCGCTGTTCGGAGGCAGGCAGCAGCTGGACTGGTCGGCGACCGCATCGGGCGTGACGCGTCGCGAACCTGATCGCTCCGAGATCGTTTACTCGCGTGTCGGTGCGACGGTGCCTGAGTGGCTGGCGATCGGGACGGAAGGCGCGGTCCGCACGTTCGGTGACCTGGCAGAGAACACATACGAAGGGCAGGCCAACTACCGGATCTCGTTCTTCGAGCCGGGCAAGGAGCTGAAGGTCAAGTTCGGCGGGCTGTATCGTGCCTCGAATCGTGACGCGGAGAACCTGGTGTACAGCGCACAGGGCTTCGGCCTCGACAACACGCAGCGTCGCCTGTCGCCGGAGAGCCTCTTCGACGGCCGCTTCACGCAGCCGGGCAGCAGTGCGCTCAGTCTGGTGCCGTTGTCGCAGGGTGGCAGCTACACCGCCGCCGATCGTCTGGCCGCGGGATACCTGATGTTCACCTGGCAGGCGCGGCCACGCCTCGACATCATCACCGGTGCCCGGGTCGAGAATTCGACGGTGGAAGTGATCGCCACGCCGACTGTCGGCTCGCCAATCACGACCAGGCCGAAGTTCAACGATGTGCTCCCGTCGCTGGCGGTGACGTTCAAGGCCACGGAGAATCAGAATCTGCGGTTCAGTGCGTCGCAGACGGTGGCACGACCGGAGTACCGCGAACTCGCGCCGCTTCGGTTCCGCGATGTCATCGGCGGTGACAATGTCGAAGGCAACGCGCAGCTGATCCGGTCGCTGATCCGGAATGTGGACCTGCGCTGGGAGTGGTTCCCGACGCGCACGGAAGTCTTCAGCATCTCGGTCTTCGGCAAGCAGCTCGACAATCCGATCGAGCGCGTGTACCTGGCCACCTCAGGGACGCGCGTGGTGACGTTCCAGAACGCCAGGAACGCACTGAACTACGGTCTCGAGCTGGAAGCACGCACCGGATTGGCAAAGCTGGCGTCGGCGCTGGAGAACGTGAGCCTCTTCACGAATGCGACGTTCGTTCAGAGCGAGATCACGCTGCGTCCAGGGTTGGTGAGCGCGACGAACACGAATCGCGCGATGGTCGGTCAGGCGCCTTACATGATCAATGGCGGCGCGACGTGGAATACCAGCAGCGGATCCACAAGTGCAACACTGCTCTACAATGTCATCGGTCCACGGATCGTCGACGCGGGCGTCGTGCCGCTACCGGACGTCAAGGAATTGCCGCGACAGGTTGTCGACTTTTCGCTTCGATTCCCGCTCGTGAAGGGCATCGCGGGTCGATTTGACGCGCGCAACCTGCTCGATGCACGGTACCGTATCGAACAGGGCCCGGTGACGCGCGAGTCGTATCGTACCGGCCGCATCTTCTCCTTCGGGCTCAACTGGCAGCCGTAACAGCGCACACCCGACATCGCGCAAGTGACGGGCCCGGATCAGTGTGATCCGGGCCCGTTTTGCGTTCGGTCTCCCGCACGGCACGTGGCGCTGCCGGCGTGCTTTCGCGTCGTGTCACGATGAGCCCGTTGCGCTGTGACAGGACCGTGACGCCTATGTGTACGAGTCATGACAGGAAGAGCGGACATTCACTGCAGCTCAGGAACCGGGCGGCAACACAGTCTCTTCATTCTTTTCTGCTGAGAGTCTCATGGCGTTTCATTGGCGTTCGCTCGCGGGGATCGCGCTGGTTGCGTCCACGCTCGTACTGACTGCTTGCAGTGGTGACGATCCAACCGGCCCGACCGATCTGCCGCCAGCCGGTGCGGTGGTGACGGCGTCATCCGCGACCGCGGCACGCGTGACCTGGCGCAAGGTGTCGGATGCGACGAACTACGTCGTGCAGCGCGCCGTCGGCGCGACGGGTGGTACGTTCGCGACGGTGTCGCCGGCGGCACAGACGGATACCGTGCTTCTCGACACCGGTCTCGAGCCGAGTGCTGCCTATCGTTATCGAGTACAGGCAATCCGGGCCACTGGCCCGTCCCAGTACACCGCGGAAGTCTCGGTCACCACCGCCACGCCCGGCACTGTCTCCGGCGTGATCTCCGGCAACATCACGGCCAACCGCACGTTGTTCGCGGATACGGTGTACACACTGCTCGGTTTCATTCAGGTTGCCAACAACGCCACGTTGACGATTCAGCCTGGCACTCGGATCCGCGGGGACACCTCGGTTGCCAACCTCGGCTCGTCGCTTTTCATCACGCGCGGCGCGAGAATCGACGCGCAGGGTACGGCAGCCAATCCGATCGTCTTCACGTCAGGTCGCGCCGCCGGCAGCCGGCAGCCAGGCGACTGGGGCGGAGTGATCATCATCGGCAGCGGCATCATCAACAAGACCGGCACGGTGACGATCGAAGGGACTGGCGTTGGCACCAACAACCCCGCACAGATCTATAGCGGCGGCAACAGCAATACGGACAACAGCGGTATCCTCCGCTACGTCCGCATCGAGTTCGCCGGCTTTGCGACGGCACCGAACCAGGAGTTGAACTCGCTCACGCTGGCCGCCGTCGGAAGCGGCACGCGCATCGAGTACATCCAGACGCTGGCTGGCCTCGACGACAGCTACGAGTGGTTCGGTGGCGCCGTCGACGGCAAGTATCTCGTCAGCTACGAGTCGGGTGACGACCACTTCGATATGTCGGAAGGGTTCGTCGGCCGCCTGCAGTACCTGATCGCGATGCAGACGCGGATTCTTCCACCGCGCGTGGGCGCCGGCTCGCCGTCGTCCGACCCGCAGGGCGTCGAAAACGACGGCTGTGATGGCGCCGCCTGCCCGACAGGACAGCTCTCGGCACCGCTCACGATTCCCGTCATGGCAAACTTCACCCTGTACGGCACTGGGACGACCAACAGCGTGACACTGCCCGCCTCTGGCGGTCGTGGCATGATGCTGCGTCGCGGTACCGGCGGGTTCTACGTCAATGGCGTCGTGGGCCGGTTCCCGGTGGCCGCGATCTCGTTCCGCGACACGACCACGTTCCAGCGCGCGACGGCGGGTGACTTCGTCCTGTCCAACATTCTCTTCGCCGAGAATGGCGCCATGTTCGATCCACAGGTGACCCCGATCCTGTCCAACACGGTGCGCCAGTACACGGTCGATTCGACGGCCAACAACCTCCGGAGCGTCACCGGCACGGCATCGGCGCTGTTCACCAGCGTCTCTGCCACGCAGCCGGCCAATGGCGCCACGTTCGACTGGGCACCGGCGACGGGTGGTGCTGCGGCGACGGGTGGTCTGGCAACGTTCACGGGCTCGCTGCTGACGCGCGCGGGCACGTTCCTGACCGGCACGGCCTTCCGCGGCGCTGCGGACCCGGCTGGCCCGAAGTGGTGGAACGGCTGGACGACGTACGCAATCAACTGATCCAGCACTACGTTCCTGCGGGCCGGCGCGAGTGTCTCTCGCGTCGGCCCGCAGGTCATTTTCCGCCTCGACAATGCCCGACGCTCGCACGTTCGCCACGCTCCTCTGTGTCGTCGCATGCACGGCATGCAGCTCGACAGACGCCGCCCCAGGTAGCGTCTCGAGCGTCACCGCACGCACGCCTGAGGGCACGCCATACGCCTACGAGCGTCTGCCGCTGGACACGACCAGAACGCCCGGCGCCGTAGTGGATTCCGTCTTTCCGATGCCGGAGATGATCCGCCGCTTTCGCTCAAATCTTCCGGACCCCAAGGGGCTCGTTGGCGGTGCGGACTCACGCCAGTCGCTGGTCACGCGTTTTGTCGTCGCGCTCTCGGCCGCTGACCGGGCAGCCCTTGGGAAACTGACGCTGTCGCGCGCGGAGTTTGCCTATCTCTATTATCCAACGTCTCGCGACGCCGGGATGACGAACGGGATGCCGCCAACCTTGCGGTGGGACCTGATGACGCTCAGCAGCGAGAAGGGCATCGCTCGCGCCATCGATCGGATCGGCGGCAAGCCGCTGACGCTGCTGTCGCTCGACTGCCCCAATCCGCCGGCCACGACCGGCACCATCACGATGCATGATGGCTGCACCGTGCAGATTGGGCGCGCAGATGGCACCACGTTCAAT
>CAYMQV010000147.1:0-12174 GCA_964392395.1 uncultured Gemmatimonadaceae bacterium | reverse complement strand
CGCCACCCTGCTCGAGCAGTGCGCGCACGGGATGTGTACCTCCCAGCGACTCGAGCAGTTCGTAGAGCAGCCGCTGTTTCGGTGATCGCTTGAACAGGGCATCACGCTCGAGCAGGCTTTCGAGCGCGGTGGTGATGCGCACGACGCGATGCCGCTTGAGCGGCGCGACCGGTGCCGCCGCGCCAGTGAGCGCGACGGGCAGCATCGATCGGAGGACGATACCAGGCGGAGCCGCATAATACCGGGAAATCCAGCGGCCGAGCGCGAGCAGGGCTGGTGTCAGCGCGGCATCGGGATCCGGCGCTGCCAGAATATCGCGCAGCGTGCCCTTGGCCGGTGCCGGAACATCGATTGCAGTGACGATGCCAATCAGCTTGCGACCACCCAGCGGGACGACGACGCGCGCACCGGGGGTGACGCGCTCACGCAGGTCACGCGGCACCGAGTAGACGTAGGCGCGCGGAACGGCGACGGGCAATGCGACGGCGGCAAGCAGGGAGGTCACCGCGGAAAGTTACCACCCTCCGCCGACTAGCGTCGCGTGACGCCGAGCCCGGGTGCCGTTGGCAACGCCACCACGCCGTTGACGATGGTCGCACCGACGAACGGGTCATCGCGCAGCAGCGCAGCACCGTCGAGATCGACCGCATCGAGCAGCGGCGAGAGATGAGCCGCCGCCGTGATGCCGAGCGACGTCTCGATCATGCAGCCGGCCATCACCAGCATGCCGTGCGCCCTGGCGGTGTGAATGATCCTGAGCGCCTCACGCAACGACCCGCACTTGGCGAGCTTCAGGTTCACACCGTCCACGACGCCGACCAGCTTCGCGACATCGGTTGCGACGAGACAACTCTCATCGGCAACGATCGGCAGGTCGCAGTGATCGCGCACGAACCGGAGCCCGTCGAGATCGTGCGGCGGCAACGGTTGTTCGATGAACTCGACGCAGAGTTCGCGCAGCAGCGGGGCGATGGCCAGCGTCTGCTTCGGCGTCCAGGCAGCGTTCGCATCGACACGCAGGATGGCAGCAGGCGCTTCGTCGCGCACGAGCTGGATGATGCGTCGGTCGCGGTCGCTGCCCAGCTTCACCTTCAGGATGGGGTATCCCGCCGCGACGGCGTCACGCACTCGTGCACGCAGCGTGTCATCATCGGCCGCGATGGCGATCGTGAAGCTGCTGCGCGGGCTGGATGACGGCGTCAGTCCCCAGAGCTTCCAGAGTGGTACACCGAGCCGCTTGCCCTGCAGATCGTGCAAGGCGGCACTCACGGCGCAGCGTGCGGCGGCGTTGAAGCGCAGCGCGCTCACCATTGCGACTTCCAGCGCCTCGATCTCGGAGGCATTGCCGGCTTCGATGACGGGGCGCAAACGTTCCAGCGCCGCCAGCACCGTCTCGGCGGTTTCGCCGTAGAAGCGGCTCGGTGCCGCCTCGCCCCAGCCTTCAGCTCCATCCGCATCGATCAGCCGGACCCAGACCACACGCCATTCGCTCGATCCACCGCGGGCGATGACGAAGGGATGTGTCGTATGGACGGTGATGACGTCTGTTTCGAAACGAATCATGGCACGAGCGATGGCGTCAGCCGACCGAGTCGCGCAGCGCGGACCGCGGGAGTGTCGAGCGCTGCGCCATCGATGGCGCGAATCAGCGCGTCGGCGAGATCAGTGCCACGCTGATACCGCTCACCCGCCGCTTTGTTGAGGCAGCGCATGGTGATCTGCGAGAGGCCCGGTGAGACGGCAGGCGCGGTGACATCGAGCGGCGTCGGCAGTTCATGCACATGCTTGTACCCGACCGCGTACGAGTCTTCACCGTCGAAGGGCGGCACGCCCGCGAGCATTTCGTACAGCATCACACCACAGGCATACACATCACTCCGACCGTCCACCGGTTTGCCCATCGCCTGTTCCGGTGACATGTAGTGCGGGGTGCCCATCGCCCGTCCGGTGCCGGTGAGCCCTTTGTGGAAACCGGCTGTTGCGATGCCGAAATCGGTGATCAACGCCGTCCCATCGGTGTCGAAGAGCACGTTGTCCGGCTTCACGTCGCGGTGCACGATGCCATGGCGATGGGCGTGATCGAGGCCGGTGGCGATCTGCGCCACGATGGCTGCACTTTCCGTCGGTGGCACGGTGCGGTGCCGCGCCAGACGGTCGGCCAGCGAACCACCCGGCAGGAACGGCATCACCACGAACGTGCTGTCACGCGTCGCGCCGGCATCAAGAATCGTGCAGACATTCGGGTGGCTCAACCGGCTGGCCGCTTCAGCTTCACGCCGGAAGCGCTCGCGCATCTCCGGGTCGCGGGACAGGTGCGAGTAGAGCACCTTGATCACCACCCGTCGGCCCAGCACGGAGTGCGACGCTTCGTAGACGTGTGCCATACCGCCGCTGGCGATGCGACGGACAATCGCAAACCGGCCGCCGGTGGCACGGCGCAGCGCCGTGATCTCGGCATCGGGCACGTCGACCGGCGGCGCCGCAATATTCGGCAACTGCTGTCCGCAGCGCACGCAGTTCGGAGCGGCGGATCGATTCCAGGTGCCACATTCGGGGCAGAACATGCAGGACGGGGCTCGGGCTAGAACTGAAGTCGGACGAAGTCGTACACCGGCCACGGACCGGTCAGGCGCAGCGTGAGGCCCGGCGAACGGACATCCTCGGCGGTCACCTCCGCCGCGAATCGCTCCCACGAGGCCCGATCCACCAGGAAGGCCTCGGTGGCAATCGTCGTCCCGTCACCGACCGTCTCGGAAGTGACAGGCACGGTGGCGGCCGCGTAACGCCTGAGGCTCCGGAACGACTCGATGGCGGCCGCTGAGGGCGGCAGAACGGATGGATCGGAGGTGGCCCCCGCCAGATCGCGCTCGGCCGTGACTCGCCCTCCGCAGCGCCCGTCGACGTAGGCCAGTCCGTCGGTCAACGCCACCGCATGCAGCTCGAGCCATTGCAGCACACTGGCGCCGGAGCGGAAGTTGGTGAGTGGAGGCGCCGGGATGATGGTCGAGGCCCGCGAGAGCCCTGCAATCAGCGCATGATGGTCGAGCAACGCCGCATCGGATACCGCCTCAGGACGATTGGCGCAGGGCCGGACGATCGCCGATACCTCATTGAAGACGATCCGATCGGCACCGCTGCCCGCCAGCCGCACCACATCGCCGCTGGCGTCGGCCCGCACCACACCAATCAGCCGATACGTTGTACCGCGCGCCGAAGGCACCGTGCCAGGACCGGCACTCGGGGTGGGCATCAGACGAGTGACCACTTTCGCAGCAGCCAGACCAGGAACGCACCGAGGCCAAGTTGCACGGCGAGCATGATCCAGAAGCCATGCTCGTGATGCGACAGCGGAATATCCTGAAAATTCATGCCCCACATGCCGCTGACGACCACGAACGGCACGCTCAGCGTGGCGATCACACTCAGTCCCTTGGTGACCTGGCCCAACCGGTTTGACACCTGCGACAGATAACTGTCCATCACGTTCGCCAGCAGTTCGCGATAGGTGTCGACCGAATCGTTGATGCGGAGCACATGATCGTAGATGTCCCGGAACCAGACCTGTGATTCCGGCGGCAGAAAGGGCGTCGGCCGGTTGGTCATGATGTTGAAGACTTCGCGCTGCGGCATCAGGTGGCGTCGGAGCGACAGGACCAGCCGCTTCACCGAGAACACATCGCGCATCACTTCACCGTCAAAGCGCTGATAGACGCGCTCCTCGAGGCCATCGACGAATTCGTCGATCTTGTCGAGCACCGGGAAGTACTCGTCGACCGTGATGTCCATCAGCGCATGCGCCACGCGTTCCACGCCACGCTCGAGCTGGTCGGGATTGGCGATCATTCGCTCGTATACGATGTCCACCGGCGCACTTGGGCCGGAATGCACCGTCACGAGCAGGTTCTTCGCCAGGAAGAAACAGAGATTGTACGTCTCGACGTCGTACGGATCGTCCGTGTTGTCGCAGAAGCGCAAGCCACGCACGATGACGAACAGCGAGTTCCGGTACTCATCGATCTTGACGCGACTCTGGGGATTGAGCGCATCTTCCACGGCCAGGGGATGGAAGTCGAAGACTTTCTCGAGCAACGCCACCTGGTGGCGGCTGTCCGTGTCGACATCGACCCAGAGTGTCCCGGTTTGGCTCCCACTGGCCACCAGATCGCGCAGTTCCATCGGGTGGAGATCGGTGCGCACGGCCCCGCCGCCCATCATGTACGCGATGCGTGGGATGCTGCTCGCCGCGACCGTCGGCCGCGGCGCCTCGCCACGTTCCTTGGCCTCGACGGCGTCGAGCTCCTGCGTGCTCAAGGTCCGCGTATCGTCACCACGCCGGAGCCGCGGCGGCATGGGGCGCATTCGACGACTCTTTCGACTCACGGCGCCGTCTCGGTGTGGTGTGTGATGGGTCGCATTACCCGCAAGATACCGGGAGGGCCCTGCCCTACCGCAACGCCCGCAGGTGCGTGACACACGCCTCGCCGAGTCGATCAGGCACGTAGCCGCCCTCGAGCGCACTCACCAGCCGCCCACTGCACCAGCCCTCGGCGCCCTTCACGAGGAGCTGCGTGAGGTGCTCGATGTGCTCCATCTCGAGGGTGAAGCCGCCGAGGGGGTCACCGGCGAGACAGTCGAAACCGGCAGAGACGAGGACCAGATCCGGGCGCCACGCATCGGTCGCTTCGTCGATCGCCAGCGTCAGCGCATCGACGTACGCCGACGGCGGCAACGCCGACGCCATTGCCACGTTCCAGACATTGCCGTGTGGTCCGCGATCCTCCCGTGCGCCGGTGCCCGGATACCAGGGCCATTGATGCATGCTGACAAACCGAATCCCGACGTCGTCCTGTACCAGATCCTGCGTGCCGTTGCCATGATGCACGTCCCAGTCGACGATCAGGACGCGCTCGGCCCCATGCTTCGCCCGAGCGTAGCGGGCACCGACGCCAACATTCCCGAAGAGACAGAACCCCATGCCGGTCGTGCGCAGCGCATGATGCCCCGGTGGGCGAACGGCGCAGAAGCTTCGTGTCACCGAGCCGTCAAAGGCCCAGTCGATGGCGTCGAGCACACAGCCCGCTCCTGCCGTCGCGGCATTCCAGCTGCCCGGACTGACGACCGTATCCCCATCGATGCGGCCGCCGCCCGCGTCAGCCATCGCGCGGACACGCTCGACGTACGCAGGGTCGTGTGCGAGTGCAAGCTCTTCAGCCGTCGCGTGACGCCCCTCACGATGTTCGATGGTGTCGAACAGATCGAAGTCGTATCGAAGCGCGCGCGGTATCGCCCGCAATCGCCCCACATGCTCCGGGTGATTCCACCCCGTGTCGTGCGTTCCGCAGTCGGAGTGTGACACATAGGCCACGGTCATCGACAACACCTCATACCAACCCTCTCCAGCGACGAAGGACCCAGGACGCGACCAACGAAACCAACCCTGCACACAGCAACCACCGCAGATCGAGCGATGCGCGGACGTCGCGCCGTGATGAGGTGACTCCGGCGTCGCGCACGGTGGGCAGCCCCAGCGCGCTCGCCAGCGCCGCGACCGGTGCCGCCGTCAGCGTGTCGGATTCGGCGGCCGTCATAATGCGCGAGACAGGCGCGCTGAGCGGCACGGCGCTCGCAAGCAGCGATGTCCACCAGCGACGGTGCGCAATGGGTGCGTCATCGCCGCCGGCCATGCGCCAGAGCCACGAGTTCGCGTAACCAACCTGCACCACCCGACCGGCACCAACGCGCCGGGCGGCGACCGCCAGAACTCCATCGCGCCTCTCGAGGACGACGCTGCCTGCCGCCTGTGATGCGATCGGCACCAGGTCCAATCCACGCCGGGGCGCAGCTGATGCTTCGGCGCCGAGCTCACCCGCGATCGATTCGCCCGGAGATCCGGCGCGGAGCGGCGCCAGCGCCGGAATGCGCGACGACTCGCCGACGATCACCAGCCCACCGCCATCGCGCACGAAGCCCGGCAACCGCGACACGGCAACTGGTGATGCACCAGGCAGGATCACCACCAGAGCGTGGCGCGCACGAGAAGGGAGTGGTGGCACGCCCTGCGTGATCGTGACACGCGGTGCCAGTGTGAGACCGGCATCCACTGGCCACCCCGCTTCTTCAAGCGACGCAACGAGGAACCGTGATTCCCATGTGGCATCGCCAAGCACCAGCACGCGGGCCGTGGCGGGTGCGCCGGCCACCAGGGGGGCTACGAAGGCTCGTACCGCGCCGGCGTCGACTGCGAGCGCGCCCTGCAGCGGCCCCGATCTGGGTTGAAGGCCTGCTGCAGCGATGTGGACCGAATCGATCAACCCCGCTGCATCGCCCAGCGATGCCAGCGCTGAGTCGCTCGACACCAGCTGGATTCTGGTCCCGCCGGTGGCGCGCCACTCCTCCTCCGCGGCTGTTGCCAGCGCCGGCAAGGGACGCGGCGCGAACAGGCGCACCAGGTGGCCGCTGCCGCGCAGTGCGCGAAGCGTCGCACGCAGGCGCGCATCAGGCACACCAGCGAGCGCAACGTCGAGGGTTTCGGCCGCGCTTCGCAGCAGCACCGACGGTGGCAGATCGATGGAACCGTTCGGCGCAACGGCAAGCCGCAGCGTGCCCCGCGCAGCCGGAGCCGTGACGACCCACAGCACGAGCGCCATGCAGACGATCGCCACAGCGTGCAACACTCCTTGAATGACGCGCAGTGCGCGTTCCGCAGCAATACCCGTCATCGAATCCATTGGCCTCGACGACTCAGCGCGTGAGGGCATACACCACCAGGTTCACGCCGAAGCGCGTATTGTCCACCGACAGGAACCGCTTGTTCTCCGGATGAAACGACCATTCCGAGCTGTAGTCCTTGCTGCTGTAGATGACCACCAATCGTCCGTTGCGTTCGATCCCCTGCAGATGATCGTGCACGAGGTTGTCGCCCCACCCGTTCAGTTCATGTGAGGTGGTGGGCGGTCCGTCAGCGAAGGTGAAGAATGCACGATACAGCGGATGCGTGTTGGGGATCGGCTTCAACGGTTCGAGTGTCCGGGCCAGTTCCTCGGTGCATGTCTTGTGGAAGACACCGTCGATGTCGTGGTTGTGATCATCCACGAACAGCAATCCGCCGCGGTCGCAGTACTTGCGCAGCATGGCCCGTTCGGCGGCGGTGAACCGCACCGGCAGATGGCCAGTCAGGAACGCAAACGGGTACCGGAGCAGCGCCTCGGACGACAGCGGGACGATGGCGCCCGATGGTGCCACGTCGACGCTGGTGTACCGCGCGAGAGCATCGATCACGTTCGCGGCCAGCAACGGCGCGGAGTCCCAGTCACCCGATTCGTACTGCACGGTGGCGAATGTGAACTTCATGGCACGCCGCCGAGCCAGAGCCCGGTGGTGCTGCCGCGCTGCCACGGCGAGAGCGCGAGTCGACGTGCGCGCAGAATCGCGGCGGTCGCATCACGGCGGGCTTCCACTGCATCGATGACGGCGCCCAGCGCGTCAAGTCGCAGCAACCGCAGCGTGTCCGACGCCGTTGAATCACGCGCCAGGAGACGCGCCAGTGCGCGAAGCGTACGCTCGGCCAGGCGCCGTTCGGTCGGCGGCAGTGCGTCGAGTGCACGCCGTTGATCGAATTTCGCCGAGTCGGTACCGATCAGTCGGATCCTGGCCAGATCCACGACGGCCGCCGGCGGCGTGCCGCGCAGATAGACGCGCTCCGCTGAACGCGCCCGCTGAATTGCCGCCAGCGCGCGCCGCATCGGGTCGAGCGCGTCGCGCGGAACGCCCCCTTGCAGCGCGCGAGTGGCGTCCCACATGGCGTTGTATGCCTCGAGCAGCGGACGATTGACCGCCACCACCGGCGTTTCGTCGCCATGCGAATCCAGCCTGCCACCCTGCCCGCCGGTCGCTCGATCGGCTGCCTTCAGGATGGACTCCGGCGTCGAAGCAGTCGCCAACTCGGCTGCGGCGTGATCATGCCCGTCGCCGGGATAGTGGGCGTGCTCGCCCGTCGGCGTGTCACCGAGTCGCGCGAACACGATGTCGGAGACCTGCTTTCGCAATCGTGCCTGATCGGCGCCGATCCGTTGTGATTCCGCCAGCATCGTGGCGCGATCGATCCGCGGCATCCGCGCCACCAGTCGTTCGGTGAGCAGCAAGAGTTGGCGCTGGCTGAGGACGCTCCTGTCGACCGGTGTCGGGGGCAATTGCTCCACGGAAACCGAATCGCGCTCATCAGGCCGCGGAATCCGGATCGTGCGCGTCTCACTCGCCCCGAGCGATGGTCCACTGAGCGTGTTCCCATCGTGCGCCGTGAACCGCACATGCATCAGATCACCTGCCTGGAGGCCGAGTGTTCCGAGATGCAGCGTGGCGTCGATCGAAAGATTCCGGCCAAGCGGGCCACGCCGTTCATTCAACACGCCCGACCTGAAGGTGAACTGCTCGCCGCCGCCACTCGAGATGATGTACTCCACGCGTGCATCTCGCAGGCCCAGATCATCGTGAATCGTACCGGTGAAACGAATCGCGGCCGTCGTGTCGAAGATCAGCGTGTCAGCGGCGGGCAGCACCAGCGTGGCCACCGGCGCCGAGTCGACGACCGGCGTCACCAGCAGCCATCGCTCGCCGGCCGGATCACGCAGTCGGATCGCGAACGAAACGTTCCGCACGCGGATCAGACCACGCCAGCCCGCATCCCGCGGCAGCGTCACAACCGCACGTGGCGCCCCCGCACCGCTGTCCGATGACTCCTGCACCAGCAGCGTGGCGTGGTGCTGTGCGTCCCGGGCGTCGATGCGAATCACGCTGCCGGCGAGCGCCGCGACCGTCTCACCGAATTGCACGATACGTGCGGGGCGACCGGTGTACACCGGCGGGATCAACACGGCCTCGGCCGCCACACGACCTCGGCTCGTCGCGCTGGCCGCTACCATCGCCGAGCGCGCCAGTGCCCGTGCGTCGAGCGAACGTGCGCGCCACGGGTATGCAGCGATCAGCACGACCGCGATCAGCAGCGCGCTTCGCGACAGGAGGCGTCGTCGATGCTGGGACAGCGCGCGATCAACTGACGGAAGCCACGACGTGACGTTCGCATACTCTGCAAGCCGGCGCTGGACGGGATCAGCGTCGTCCCCGCTGCGCTGTTCCGCCAGCGTCACCAGGGCGTATCGAAGTGCAGGGGCCTGCGACTCGGCCCACAATGCTGCATCGAGACGCTGCAATGCAACCGGGCGCACGATGCGCCAGCGCCAGGTGCCCACCACTGTCGCGGCAGTGGCGGCCAGCGCCCAGAGCACACGAATGTCGGGAACGCCGAACATGACGCGAACCAGCGCACCGGTCACGAGCACGACCGCCGCCGCGCCGAGCGACCAGAGGGCGAGCGTTCCCACGGCGATTGATCGCAGTGCGCCGCGCAGCTGATCGAGCCGGGCGAAGAGTTGCAGCGGCGTCATGCCGTTCGTCTGCGTCGAAGCACGAGTTCAACCAGTGCCAGCACGAGCGCCGCCGCAACCAGCCACGGCGCCGTACCAGACGTCATCGACGCTGCTGCAGGAACGGCCGGTTCGCCGCCTGGCGGCGCTGTGAGCCACGCCGGCGCCGGAGCAGCGCCACTGACCTCGCGATCACAGACGGTGACGAGTGCTGCCAGCCATGCCTGCGCGCCAAGCGAGAGTGTCTGATCTCCTGCCGCCGGCAGCGAAACATCGAGTGAGAGCACACACCCCCGTCCAAGCGAATGCATCGTGACTGCGGGTGCCCCATCGGCCCACCAGCCGACCGCGCGCTCCAAGGGTGCCGCGCTGCGACTACCGTCACGACCGAGTGGTGCGATCCAGGTGCGCGACCCGACGGTGATGGCCTGCAGGATCGGATCGCCCGCCAACACGCGCGCTGGCCACCAGACCACCGTCGCTCCATTACGCGCGGCAAGGGAGTCGTCGGCCGTCAGGCTGGCCCCGCGCTGCACCACCGCGCCCAGCGGTGCCACGCTGTCGCCAAGCAGATGCGCCGTGGCTGCGATCGGATCATCGCCGACGGCACGCACCACAATCGCTCCGCGCGCCAGCGGAGCGCCAGGCGCAAGGGCGACTGGAAGCACTGTGATCGAATCGGGAATCAGCGCGCGGATCACCGGCGTGGCTGGGTCGATGCTCCGCGGCGCAAAGCGCGACGCGATGGCGATCCGCATGGTGCCCGATCGTCGTGCCAGTGAATCGCGTACCCGAAGCAGCCGGCTGAGCGCCGTGCTGAGCAATGCTGGTGCCGCGTTGACCGGCGTCGCGGCGGGAGCTGTCTGCAGCACTGCCAACGTATCATACGGGATCACGACATCCGTCGGCGTCAGCGCTGCCAGCGCCGCGCGTTGCGCGTCGAGCGGCAGGGTTCGATCGAGCAGCAGCACCGTTCGCGTTGGCACACTGCTGCCGGTCCGCACGGGCTGGGCGACGCCAAGCGCCAGCAGCGCGACGATGCAGAGGCGCAGCAGCATCCACCAGCGATCGATCGGGATCGGCTGCAGCGTGGTGGCTTCGAGCATCCCGGTCGGCAGGAACCGCGCGGTTGCGAGCGACAGGGCGCGTGGCCGCTGCCGCGACAGCAGGTGCGCCGCGACGACACCGAGCAGCCCCAGACCGCCCGCAGCGAGGGCCCATGGTGCCAGCCACGTCATGCGCTCGCACCGGTGCCGGCGGCAGCACGGACGAGTGTCCTGACCGCATCGGCGGGCGGTTGATCGTCCGTGATCTCGACGTATCGCGCACCGGTCGCCAACCAGCGGCTGCGCATCGCTGTGCGGAACTCGCCGAAGCTCGCGTCGTACGCGCGGTGCGCGGTGCGCGCGAGCGGGCGCCGCAGCGTCGCGTCTTCGGGGTCCACGGCCACCGCCCGCTCGACGCCCAGCGACAGCTCCGCCCGTGACACGAGATGCACCACGATCACTTCCGCACCACGCGCGACCAGCGAGGCGCCGCGACCAAGCAGCGCGTCCGCATCGCCCAGCAGGTCGGAGATGATCACCACACGTTCGACACCACGCATTCCTTCGAGCAATGGTGCCAATTGCGGCGCAGCATCGACTGTGAGGTCGTCGACGACACGAATCATCTCGCGCACGACGTCACCACGCGCACGCGGTGCGAGCCGGCGCGCTCCGGTGCCAAGGGCAATCAGCAGGCCGACCGGATCACCGGCGCCACGACCCACGGCAGCCAACCCGACGCAGAGCATGCGCGCCTGTCGCCACTTGGTCGCACCGCCGAGCCCCGCGCCCATCGACGCCGAACCATCGAGCAGAATCAGCGTGGGTGAGGTGGCGATGTCGGGCGCCAGCCGGACGTAGGCGCGATCGGTTCGAGCCAGCAGCTTCCAGTCGAGCCGGCGCGGATCGTCGCCCTGACGGTACGGCCGGTACTCCGTCACCTCGACGTTCGGCCCGATGCGTCTGGCGATGTGCGCACCGACAGTCGTGGTGCGCGGGCGCAGACGCGCCATCCATCGCACCCCACGCAGCGCATCGAGCAATGCGCCGTATTCGTGCAGGGCCGGCACCGCCATCGCCAGTGCCTGCGTCAGAGCGCGAAGGCGCTGCGCGGTGGCTCGATCCGCGCCAGCAGGTCCTTCACGATGGCATCCGACGACACGCCATCGGCTTCGGCAGCATAGTTGGGCAGCACACGATGCCGCAGTACTGGCATGGCGACTCGCTGCACATCCGACGGCGACACCGCCACACGACCACCGAGCAATGCCTGCGCCTTGGCGCCAAGGATCAGTGCCTGACCGGCACGCGGGCCGGCGCCCCAACGCACGTATTTCGTGACCAGCTCTGGCGCCCGCGCATCACCAGGGCGCGTGGCGCGCACCAGCTGGGCAGCGTAGCGCAGCACCGTGTCCGATGCGGGCACATCACGCGCCATCTTCTGCAGCGCGCGAACCTGGAGCGCGTCGAGCACGGGCGTCAACGGCTCTGCCGCAGCACCGGTCGTACTCCGGAGAATGCCGATTTCGTCGTCTTCACCGGGATAGTCCACCCGAATGTCGAACAGAAACCGATCGAGCTGCGCTTCCGGCAGCGGATACGTCCCTTCCTGTTCAATCGGATTCTGCGTCGCGAGCACGAAGAACGGCGCCGGTAACGACATGGTCTCGCCGGCCGCCGTGACTCGATACTCCTGCATCGCTTCCAGC
>CAYMQV010000146.1:0-12197 GCA_964392395.1 uncultured Gemmatimonadaceae bacterium | reverse complement strand
ATACCGACACATCTCCCAGGAGGTGTGTCCGTGGAACGTGAAGTTCTCGCAGGAGCTGGCTGATGATTCGCCGTTCCGGGCGCGGGAGTTCATTGCGGGGAAGGATGCGGTGACGCTAGCGCGCGACATTCTGGCGCTGGACCAGGACGCGTTCAGTGCGGCGTTCCGGAAGTCACCGATGAAGCGCGCCAAGTTGCGTGGAATGAAGCGAAACGCTGCCGTCGCGCTGGGCAGTATGGGTACGCCGGACGACGCGGCGGTGCTCACGCGCGCGCGTGATTCTGACGAGCCGCTCGTGCGCGACCATGCCGCATGGGCACTGCGCAAACTGCGCTCGACCAACTCGTGACGGCCCACTCGCACCGAGTGCACCCGCGAGCGTGACGCCGGTGCTACATCTGCTTCATCAGTGTTGCGCGGTCCCTGTCGCTCACGATGCGATCCAACGCAGGACGGCACTGCGGACCCGCGGATCGAGCGCGGGCACGGTGTCGAGTCGCAACTCGAGGACGTCGACCATGACCACACCGCGCTGCGAGAGCGCACGACAGAACTCACGGTCCTTCTCACGACCGGCCACCGCTTTCGAGATCCAGAGATCGTGGAGCTCGAGACACCACGCCGTGACGCCGCGCGTTGCCGGCGTGTCGAACGGGACGAGACGCGCTTGCCAACCAGTCGGGAGCCGCGCGGTGGATTCCACGACGCCTTGTGCGTAGTAGCCGAACGTGTCGTGAAACATCGACGCCTCGCCGATGGAGCCATCGATCAGGTCGGCCAATCGCCCCTCGATGTCACCGCGCACCGCCACGTCGACCTCCACCGATCTCACGGCTTCCATGGGCAACGGGCCCGACATGCTGCCATGCACGGCCTGACTGCCGATCACCAGCAGCTCCGCGACGCCGAGCACGGCACCGGCGGCACGGATCGCGTGCTCGAACTGTTCGCGCGTCACGACCCTCGCTCCGTCGTAGCGGACTGCGATCCAATCGCGGCCCGTTCGCGCTGCGCGAACTCCCGATACACGCTGGCGCGTTCGGCGGCCGACAGGACGCCGGTGAACGGCGTGACGTGGCGCAGCTCGCGCGCCCATGGCATGGGATCGGTGAGCACCAGGATCAGGGCCTCGAGCGGGCGACGCAGGAGACACCGCCACTCGGCGAGCAGCGGCCGTGCGGCGGGATTCACGGCGCGCATGCGGGCCAGCGATGCGCGCGCGCGGGCACGCACGACCTCGGGCTTCGCGCGTAGTCGCGCGGCGATCGCGGCATGGAGCAGGAGCGAGCGCCGATCCTCGCGCGTGAGTGCGGGCATGTATCGCACGTCGACCGCGTACCCGGCCGCGTGCGCCAGCCGCTCGACGGTGCGCCACGTGGGACTCTTGCGTCCGCTTTCATAGGCGGCGATGGCCGACTGGGAGGTGTCCGCGAGCGTGGCGAGTTGCTGCTGCGTCCGGTCGGCGGTGAGGCGGAGGAGATGAACGGGGTTCATACAAAAGTATATCCGATCGCGTATTATTCCGACAGCCGATCGCCCTGACGGGAAGGGAATTCGCGGCCGCTCCGGCGCGCGTTCGGCGGACGGTTGGGGCCCATCGACGGACGTCGTCCGAAATCCAGGTCGCGGAATGGCGCTATGTCAGGGGAGGTGTGAGCGTCCTGCGCCCCGTATCGAGCTCGACCATAAAACGGTCATACCGACACATCTCCCAGAGCCTGTGTCCGTGGAACGTGAAGTTTTCGCAGGAATTGGCGGCGGGGTCGCGGTTTGCGGCGCGTCCAATGTTTTCCGGCAAGGATTCGCGCACGGTCGCGCGTGATCTCCTCGCGGTGTCCCAAGACGAGTTCAGCGTCGCGTTCACGCGCTCGCCGATAAAGCGCGCCAAACTCCGAGGCTTTCATCCCAACGCCGCCGTGGTCCTCGGCACCGTCGGCACAGTGGACGACGCGGACATGAGCACGCGCGCACTGGAAAACACCGCCGCCAGCGGACCGATGTTGAGGACGAACATGAACCGCCCCGCGATAAAAGCGAACGTGAATGCGAGGGGAACAGCTCAAGCAACAGCAGCGCCCGCAGCGCGAGTAGCGCGACTCCCATCAAAAAGAAATCGTGTACAGCCTCGTCCATTCACACTCTTCGCGTCGCGATTGATCTATGCCGCACCTGCGCCGCGTACGAAGCGAGCCAGGTACCGCTCTGATCGCCATCACTGATACGGTCGATGATGTTCATTCGCGCGTCCACGCCAGGACCAGGAAGCGGTTCACTCGATCGACGGTAGACAAAGCCGCCGATTGCCAACAGAATGACGATCAGCACCACCAGCACGTACTGACTACGTCGCGGTTGGTCGACGCCGGGTCTCAGTTCGTCATGCATGTCCAGCCTCCGGGTGTAATACCAGTCGCGTGGCACGACACGTGCCGATCCTGATCGCGCACGCGCGGCGCGCATGCACGTCCTAATGCACGTCTCGGTGCAAGACCGACGCCGCCGCAGGCCGAGCCGACGATCGCAGACTCACACGTGATTACGGCCTCGGCGATTCAGGTCGGCGTTCCCCCCTCATCTTCCTGCGGAGTAAGAGTATGGGCTCGTTCAATGACAAGGTTGCGCTCGTCACCGGCGGCGGATCGGGACTCGGTGAAGCCATCGCAACATCGCTGGCGGCCAAAGGCGTAAAGGTCGTCCTCACGGACATCAACCTTGAAGGCGCCACGCGTGTGGCAAAGGCCATCGGAGCGGCCGGAGGTGTGGCGAGCGCAATCGCCCACGACGTCTCCAAACCGGAACAGTCAGAGCACGCGGTGCAACACGCCGTTACAACGTACGGTGCCCTGCACTACGCCATCAACAATGCCGGCATCGGCGGCGCACAGGCGCCAGTAGGTGAAACGGACCTCGCGGAATGGCATCGCGTCATCGACATCAATCTGAATGGTGTGCTCTATGGTATGCGATATCAAATTCCTGCAATGCTCGAGGCAGGCGCCGCGAACTGTGCAATTGTGAACATGGCATCCATTCACGGCACCGTGGCCGCGATCGGCAATGGTGCGTACACCGCCGCCAAGCACGGCGTTGTCGGGTTGACGAAAAACGCGGCCGCTGAATATGCTGCGCACGGGCTGCGCATCAACTGCGTAGGTCCGGCGTATATCGATACGCCGTTGCTGGAAGATTTACCGGATGAGCTTCGCGCCGCGCTGATCGCTCGCCATCCGCTCGGACGTCTGGGCAGGCCCGATGAAGTGGCGCCGCTCGTCGCGTTCCTGCTGTCAGACGAAGCGTCGTTCATGACGGGCGGGTTTTACCTCATTGACGGCGGCTATACGTCGGTCTGATTCCGAGCGACATCATTTCAGAGCTTCTACCGAATACAGCACAATCGATCCGTGGGCACACTTCTCCCACCGCTACCGACAGTATCACCGACGGATTGAAGAAAGGAGAATCCATGTCCAAACGACAGAAGCAGCACATGGGACGCAGCAAAGGCGACGAGACGATGCTCGAAGGGCGAGACATCAGGGCCGACGCACCAGACGGGAGCGGAGCGCGAGAGCGGCGACGCTGACAGCGGTGCGGAGGCCAGCCAACAGTCGCTTCGGATCGAGGAGCTGCTCGAGAAGGATCGCAAGTCATTCGAAGAGGGCGATCACTAGACCGTCATCCGCTTTGCCGATAGCGGTCAACGAATCGTGAATCGATGTACGACTTGAGCCAGAGCGCTGCGCGACTGCGAAACACGTGTCCCTTCCATCGCATGATCGCGCAGCCATCGGCCGTGTCGAGTATGGAGAGGTAACTCGACTGCGGCAGGTACAACGTCAAGCCACGATGTGTGTCGCCCGCCATGGCAGCGCGCAAATTCGCCTCCAGCACGGGCCCCTCGCGAACCGCGTACACACCAGCCTTGGGCACCCACGGAAAGTCCCGTAGGGCAACGCAATCGCCTGCCCCCCACACGGGAGCGCCGCTGATGGCGCGCAAGGTCGAATCCACTGCCCAGAAGCGGAGTGCATCTTTCAACAACCCGCTGTTGCGCGTGAGCGCTACCGGTGCCGCCCCACCAAGCCAGACAGTAACCGTCGACGGCACGCGTCGGCCGTCGGCGAGAAGCACTTCCGTTGCTGTGACCGCTGTCGCCTTGGCATTTGTGAGTACGTCTATCGAACGGTTCCGCAACACGCGACCTGCCGTTCGCCCCATCGCGGATTCGAACTCGGGAAGCAGGTCTGGTTTGGCCTCGATCAATGTCAACGGAAGCGATACGCCTGCGGCTTCCGCGCGAGCACGAATGGCGAACGCAATCTCCACCGCACCGCCACCGCCGCCGACAATCGCCACGGCGTCCTCCGTTGCGCCGCGCGGATGAGCACGCCCAATAACATGCTCGATGGCCCCTACGAGGGCCCGCGAGCGAGCGATCGGACGCGCCGTGAAGGCGTGAACGGCGAGGCCAGGCACTTCGCGCAGGCCCGACGGTTCACTACCCACATCCGCCGACACCAGATCGCATTCGAGAACGTCACCGTTCTCGAGCGTCACCGAACGCCCATCGGCAGCCACATCCGCGGCACATCCTTCCTGGAACGTTCCCCCCGCAGCCCGCGTGAGCCAGTCGACATCGATGGTCAGCGCCGACTCCGTATAGGCACCGCGCACAAAGCCGGGGATCATGCCGGTGTAGTGAGACAGCGCTGACGGCGAGATCACGAGTATCTCGCCGCCTGTAAATCGACGCCGCGCGGCCAACCGCAGCACTTCGATGTGCGCGTGGCCTCCGCCGAGCAGGACCAGCCGACGGTGAGCTTGCGCGGTCATTTGCCTGCTTCGTCTCCCCAGATCTCCTCGAGCCGTTTATCACGCCCGCAGCTGGTCCGATAGAACTTGTATCGCACTGGATTCTTCCTGTAATAGTCCTGGTGATATTCCTCAGCGGAATAGAAGCGCGTCGCCGCGACGATCTCAGTGGCGATTGGCTGCGAGAACCGCGCGGCAAGTGCTCGGAGCGATGTCTCGGCCGCTGCCTTCTGCACTGCAGTGCGCGGATAGATTCCACTTCGGTACTGACTGCCGCGGTCGCAGAATTGCTGGTTGCGTGCGAACGGGTCGATGTTACGCCAGAACACGTGCAGCAGACGATCGTACGTGACACGCGAAGGGTCGAACACCACCTGCATCGCTTCCGTGTGTCCTGTGCCGCCGGCCGAAACCTGTTCGTACGTTGGGTTCACCACCGTACCCGAGGTGTAGCCGCTGGTGGTAGAGAGCACGCCATCGAGATTGTCATACGGCGGCTCCATGCACCAGAAGCACCCGCCGGCGAAAATGGCCGTGTCGAGCGCGGCAGCAGGCATCGTGGGGGGAGCCGGTTTTGCGGATATTCCGGCAGACCGTGCAGTCATCGGGATATCCGCCGTGGTGGCGGACCGCACGCTGGCCGCTGCACTTCTTTCCACGTCATCTGACGGCGCACGGTCGGTGCGCGTATCAGTGTCGCTCGGGCCGCAGCCGACCAGCGCAAGCGAGAGTACGACTGGAACGAATAGCAGTCGCATACGTCAGCCCCTCAATTCCGGAAGTTTCTCGCTGGTCTGCACGAATCGCAACGCAATCCCGTTATTGCAGTACCTCTTGCCAGTGGGCTTCGGGCCGTCGTCGAAAATGTGCCCCTGATGACCGCCACAACGCGCGCAGTGATACTCGGTGCGTGGCCAGATGAGCTTGAAGTCCCGTTTCGTTTCCACATGCCCGGCAATCGGCTGATAGAAACTCGGCCATCCTGTTCCGCTGTCGAACTTCGCAGTCGACGCGAATAGCGGCAGATAACACGCCGCGCACACAAAGGTTCCCGACCGCTTTTCGCCATCCAGAGGGCTGCTGCCCGCGCGCTCGGTTGCTTCGTTGAACAGTACGTCATACTGACCGTCGCTCAGCTCCTTCTTCCACTCTTTGTGTGGCTTGTCGAGCTTGCGAACGGTATCCTGCTCATTCTGGAGCGTGCCTTCAGTTGCGTTGGACATTGTTGCATCTCCGGAGCAGGCGTTCAATGCGGCAAGTGCGGTGCTCGGGAAGAAGGCGAGCGGCGCGGCGGTGAACAGAAAGCTACGTCGGCTGGTGCGAGTCATTAGGAACCCCCGTGCTTCGAATACGTTTGCAGTGCGAGACGAGCCGTGCCCCCCGGAACGATACGCATCAGAGCGGCAGCAACAATGATGAGCGACCATTGGATTCGCGAACGTGTCTATACCCCAGAATCACCGTGCACGTTCGATACTGAGCAAGTTGTCGGCCATTCCGCTGTGTTGCGGCGAGGTTCGTGCTGTGCGTTTGTGATTTTCTTCTACTGGAGGGGCAAATGACCAGCGAAAACCCGACGCTCACCGGGCCCGATCTCGGGCGTGGTATCAACCTCAGCGACTTGGCGCCGAATGGCATGCTGCTGGGACACGCCAACGGAGAGGCGGTGCTCGTGTCGAGAAACGGCGACGAGGTCTTCGCAATCTCCGCGCACTGTTCACACTACGGCGGCCCCTTGGCGGAAGGCGTGCTCGACGGCGACACGATTCACTGCCCATGGCACCACGCCTGCTTCAGTGTGCGCACCGGCGAGGCGTTGCGCGCGCCGGCCCTGTCGCCCGTTGCCTGCTGGCAGGTCGAGCAACACGACGGGAAGGTGATGGTGACAAACAAGCTCGAACGGGACCCGCTCGCCCCCACGATGCGCGTGCCGGGGAACGCCGACCATGTCACCAGGCTCGAGCGCGTGGTGATCATCGGTGCCGGCGCCGCCGGATCCGCCGCCGCCGAAATGCTCCGCCGATCGGGATTCGAGGGGGAAGTGACGTTGGTGGATGTCGAGGAGGAGGCCCCGTACGATCGCCCCAATGTCTCAAAGGATTTTCTTGCCGGCGAGATGTCGGAGGAGTGTCTGCCGCTGCGTCCCGACGGCTTTTACGCGCAGCATGGGATCTGCATTCTGCGTGGACGCGTCACGTCCATCAACCCGGACGCCAAGTCGGTAAGCGTGGCGGGACACGACGATGTGCTCTACAGCGCGCTGCTGCTCGCGACCGGCGCCGAGCCCATTCGACTGGACCTGCCGGGCGACGACCGGAACCATGTGCACTACCTGCGGTCGCTGACGGATAGCCGCGCTGTGATTGCTGCCACGAAGACGGCGCGGCGCGCGGTGGTAGTTGGGGCGAGCTTCATCGGACTCGAGGTCGCGGCATCCTTGCGTGCCCGGGGCTTGGACGTGCACGTGGTGGCGCGCGAGTCGCAACCACTCGAGCCTGTGCTCGGGCCGCAGCTTGGGGCCGTCGTGCGCGATCTGCACGAGAAAAACGGTGTGTCGTTCCACCTCGGGCACACGCCGGTCCGAATCGACGACGACGCCGTGGTGCTCGATGACGGGACGCGCCTGCCGGCCGACCTGGTGGTCATCGGCGTCGGCGTGCGCCCTCGGCTGGAGTTGGCCACCGCTGCGGGCATCGCGCTCGATCGCGGCGTGCAGGTAAATGAGTACCTCGAGACCAGCGTGCCCGGCATCTTCGCCGCCGGTGATATTGCGCGGTGGCCCGACCCGCACAGCGGCCAGCGCATACGCGTGGAGCACTGGGCGCTGGCACAGCGCATGGGACAGGCCGCCGCGCGCAACATCCTCGGAGCGCGCGAGCGATTTACACCGGTCCCGTTTTTTTGGAGCAACCACTACGACATGTCCATTCGCTACGTCGGACACGCCGATTCGTGGGACGCGACACGAGTCGAGGGCACCGAGGACGACTCGGCGCTTGCGGTGAGGTTCGAACGTGACGGGCAGCTACTGGCGCTCGCCACGGTCGCACGCGACGAACTGAGCCTACAGACGGAACAGACGATGGAGCGCGTCGGCGCAGTCCGCCACGGCCCCTGAGGGTTTCGCACGCGCCGTACCTCACTTCTGCACATGGATGCCCACGACGAAACTCAAATCCAGTGCCTTTCGCGTTGGCGAGCGTGACTTCGTTGACCACACACATGGTTCGCAGCAATCGACCGCAGAGATGTCGGTGACGATCTCTGGCAGGGACGTTGCCAGCGCGAGAAACACCGAGCCGACTTACGCGCCGACGGGTTTCGTGCGCGCCGCGATCACGTCACCGCTGCGGGCAAGCACCGTGCCCGCCATGACCACTACCACCGCTGCAACAGAAAAACTCACCAGCAGCATGGTGACCGTCACGCCACGTCCGCACCCTCGACGCGGTAGATGAGTACCGGACGATCGGTACTACGCAGCACCTTGTCGGCGACGCTCCCGAGCAGCGCGCGGGGGACGGGCCCGCGCCCGTGCGTGGCCATGGCAATGAGATCGACGCCGTACTGCTGCGCACAGTCGCAAATCGCCCGGGGTGGCTCGAATTCCACCGGCGCACAGTGCGATACGCGCACGCCGCTGGACCGCAGCTTCTCCTCCGTCAGGCGCAGGTATGCGAGGACCATTGCCAACTGCTCGGCGAGGTCACGCTCGTACTCGCCGCCGACGGCAATCGCCCGGAGCAGCGGGTGCAGCGGCGTCACGGCGCGCATGCGCAGGTACTCGATGGTATCGCCGAAGCCGGTACGATGCGGGGCGAGCACCGCTTCACTCGTCTGCGATCCGTCGAGTGGGACGAGCACCCGACGCAGTGCCCACGCACCGAGGTCGGGAGGAACCGCTGCCGCCTTTGCGGACGGGCGGACAGCGACGACCGGCAGAGGGGCGCGCCGAATCAGCGCGTCGGTGACGGAGCCGAGCCAGGCGCGCTCGAGGCCACTGCGCCCGTGCGTCGTGATCACCAACATGCTGGCGCCGACGTCCGTGGCGCATTGCAGCAACGAATCGACCACGGCGCCTTCGAATACGCGTGTACTGACCGGTGGCGCATCGGGGAGCGCAGCAATCTGGGCACGCCAGCCCTCGATGTGCCGGATCACCGCGTCGCGCCACGGCTTTTCGAGCTCGCGCTCGAGCCGGCGATCGGCGTACGGCGCCCCGCCGGTGGCGTAGCGCCACGGCTCGGAGTCGAGCACAGAGGCGAGCACGATCTGCGCCTTCATGTGACGGGCGATGCCGACGGCCACGGGGAGCACGGCGTCGGCGAATGGCGAGCCATCAAGGGCAACCAGTAAGGTCGGCATACGATCCTCGGCGACGCATCAGATACTTCGCGTAATCCACGGCGGCGAACGCGGGACACGAAAGAGTAAGGTACGGGGCGAGTCCTCGGGCAGTGCGCGGTGCGGAATGCGCCGCCGAACGTGCGCACGCGGTCGATGCTCGCGACGGCCGCGCGATGGCCTTGCTCGCAGGCAGGACGCCGCCCGGCGGTGGTGCTCTCGCCGGCGAGCTACAACGCCCCGACCGGTCGAGCACTCTGCGTGCCCGTATCCACGAAAGCCAAAGGGTATCCCTTCGAAGTCGCACTACCCGCCGACTGCCCCGTGCAAGGCGTGGCGTTCGCCGATCATGTGAAGTGTCTGGACTGGCGCGCCCGCCATGCCCGCCACGCGGCCGTGTTGCCAGACGCCGTCGTGGCGCAGCTTTTGGCGCGGACACGGGCCCTGCGCGAATGAGCGTCAGGTCGGCTGCGCGGCACGCTGCTCTTCCCGACTCACGCTCCCGGCACGCGCGAGGTTCGCACACCCGTCGTGAGCGGGATCTCAAAACTGGTAGACCGACACATCTCCCAGAGTGTGTGTCCGTGGAACTGGAAGTTCTCCCAAGCGCTGGCTGATGATTCGCCGTTGAGGGCGCGGGATTTCATCGCGGGGAAGGACACAAAGACGCTGGCGCAAGACATCCTGGTTCTGGATCAGGCAGCGTTCACCGCGGCGTTCCGAAAGCCACCGATGAAGCGGGCGAAGTTGCGCGGGCTCAAGCGGAACGCGGCGGTGGTGCTGGGTAACGTCGGCACGGCTGACGACATCCCACATCTCAAAGCTGCGCTGGACCACGACGATCTGACGTTGCGTGAGCACAACGAATGGGCACCTGGCGTGCTCAGTGCTCGCGCTCACCGCTTCGTTCTCTCGCGCAACTCCGTGAGCCAGTGTTCGGCGATGACCACCGACGTGACCTTGCCGGCAGCTCCGGAGCGGGTGCGCGCCATGATGAACCGGCCATCGCGCGCCACATCCCAGGGCGTGTAGAACGCGTATTCCACATTGAGCAGATCGTCGACGATGTGGAAGAGCGGCACCGGCGCCGTGATCTGGATTGGGGAGCCCGTGGTGACCCGTGCTGACATCATGTCGCCGCCCGCGCTCACGAAGAACAGCTCACGTCCATCGCGTGACCACAGGGGCGCGGTGCCACCGCCGTTCGACACCTGATGCTTGAAGGCACTCGTGTTGGGAAAGGCGCGCACAAAAACTTCCGTACGCCCCGTCTCGTCGGACTGATACGCCAGCCAGCGGCCATCGGGGGAGAGCGCAATCGCTTCCTCATCGAACCGCGTGACGATGAGCGGCACGCGCGCGGTGTCGACACCGATGCGCACGCCCGTCACGTCTCGGCCGCCAGACACGGCGCCGAGTGCACCGGCGCGAAGCAGAAGCCAGCTGCCATCGCGAGACAGGACCGCCTCGTCGACGACATCAGGGAGCAGCAATGAATCGCCGCCAACGCCGTCAGCGCGATGCTTGAGAACACCGGGTCGGGCGGAGATGAAGGAGATGAACAGGCCATCGGCGCTCCATTTCGGCCGCATCTCCGGCCATGCGTCGAAGGTGATTCGCGAGAGCGGCCCGCGCGGGAGTTGCTTGACCCAGATGTCGTCACCCGCATCGGTGTAGAGTCCGATCGCCAGACGCGAGCCATCGGGCGACAGCGCCCACCCGTGGTCGGCGACATAGCGGGTAATGTCGAACTTCCAACCGCTGTCCACCGGAGTCGTGCGTCCGCTTCGATCAACCCACACCATCTCGTAGGCGCCCGATCCGCCGTCGCCCATGGGGGCGGTCACGAGCGTTCCCGACCGGGACAGGTCGAACGGCGAGTCACCACGTGAGATGCTGTCAGCGAGCACCGTCGGCTGACCGCGCAAGGTGAATGCGCGTTTATTGAACTCGTCGGCCATGAGCCGCCCGTCCTGCGCGTAGACGAGGTGACCGGTCTCCGCGTAGCGCGCCGCGTTGACTCCCTTGAGCAGGAACGTGGTCTTCCTCGTCCGGACGTCGCCGACCCAGAGGTCGCACGCCGAGCGGGTGACCGAGCAGCGATAGAAGAGCACCGCACCGGTTCCCGGTATGCCGGCGACCACCGCCGAACGCACCGAGTCGCCCGCAAACGCGGCCACCGAGGGACCGCCGTTCGACGACACGGTCGCGAGGGCAAGATCGGGAGCGCGAGCGCGCGTGTAACACGATCGTTCCGTCGTCGAGCCAGGCGATGCCGGAGAATCCATCCGACTCGGCGTCGACGAGGGTCACCGACGCTCCACCTGCCACTGGCACCTTCACGACCTTGTTGCTCGCCACGAACGCGAGCCACGCGCCGTCGGGCGACAGCGTGAACGCCTGCGCATCCACGGTGCCGGCGATCGGCACGGCAGATCGGCTCTCACGGCGCTTGAGCCAGAGCTGTGAGCCCACCAGTCGACCGGCGCGCGGCCCATAGAAGACGATGAATGACCCATCGGGCGATGGCATCGGCACCTGCTCCCGGCCCGCCGTGCCGGTGAAGACCGGAGGCAGCTGCATGTCGTAGCGCAGCACACCGGATGACGGCATGGGACGGAACCATCCGAGTGCCCCCACCGCGACTGCGGCGAGCGCAAAGGCGCCGACGATGGCTATGGCGCGTCGGCTGCCGCGTGACGCCGCCACGGGTAGTTCGGCACTGCCCCCCAGACTGACGTAGCTGGCGTTGCCCAGTGCCGCGCTGAAGTCGGCTGTGCTCGCAAACCGGTCGGCCGGCAACTTGGCCAGCGCGGTGAGCACCGCCGCCTCGATGTGCGGCGGCACGGTCTTGCGCACCACCGACAGCCGTTCGGGCTCGCTGCTGATGACCTTCGCGACAATGGCCTGCACCGTGCTGCCGGTGAACGGCGCGTCGCCGGCCAGCATCTCGTAGGTCATCGCGCCGAGCGCGTAGATGTCACTGCGCGCGTCGATCGTGCGTTCGCCCATCGCCTGCTCGGGGCTCATGTACTGCGGCG
>CAYMQV010000145.1:0-12204 GCA_964392395.1 uncultured Gemmatimonadaceae bacterium | reverse complement strand
GACGGCGCAGACGATCCTCGGCAACTTCCACGATCCGTTCACGCATGCGGCCGCGGCGGCGATTGGCCAAGCCACCGGACTCGGCAAGATAGTCGAAGTGTCGGCCGATGGCCGCCAGCAGCTCCGGGATTCCCCGCCCGTCGGCACCAACCGTGTTGATGACCGGCGGTACCCACCCACCCGCCTCATGCGGATCGGCAGCCGCCGCACGGGCGGCGCGCGCTGGGGCAAGCGCCTTCTTCGCGGCGTCCTGGTCGGCCATCGCACGTTGGCGCAGATCCACGCCGTGATGGGCTGGCACCCCTCGCATCGTATCGCCCATGCGCATGCCGAGCATGAGCTCGATGTCTCCGCGGAGTCGATCGGCGCCGGGTCGATCACTCTTGTTGACCACGAACAGATCCGCGATCTCCATCACGCCGGCCTTGAGGGTCTGAATGCTGTCCCCACTCTCGGGAACGAGCACGACCACGCTGGTGTCGGCCGTTCGGGCGACGTCCAGCTCGCTCTGCCCCACACCGACGGTCTCGATGAGAATACGATCGAACCCGAATCCATCCAGCACGTCACAGGTCTCACGCGTCGCGGCCGCCAGTCCGCCCAGGGATCCACGGGTGGCCATCGATCGGATGTACACGCCGGGATCGAGCGCCACACGCTCCATCCGAATCCGTTCACCGAGCAACGCCCCGCCGGTGAACGGGGAGGTCGGATCAACGGCCACGACAGCCACCGTCAATCCCTCCGCCCGCAGCAGTTCGACCAAGGACGTCGTGATCGTGCTCTTGCCAGCACCAGGAGGGCCGGTGATACCGATGCGGCGGGCGCGGCCAAGGCGCGCGTGCAGAAGACCCAGCAGCGCATCGAAACCGTCACGGTGGTTCTCGACGATCGAGATCGCGCGTGCCAGCGCAGCCCGATGACCAGCATCGAACGCGGTCATCAGTTTCGCGATCGCCGGCGGGACGCATGGGGATTCAGCGCGTGCGGTCATGGTGCGACGGGGTTCGGCAGCTGTTCATCGTGCTCGTCGTCAATGTCGCCAACCACTTCTTCCAGCAGATCTTCCAGCGTCACCAGCCCCAGCACCGGGCCATCCTTCTCGCGCACCAACGCGAGGTGTTGCCGTCCCTGCAGCATGGCAAAGAGCTGGTCGCTGCATTTCCGGTCGAGCGACGCCGTGCCGACGGGTCGAAGCGGCAACGCCTCTTCGCCTTCGCTGGTCAGCACGTCGCGCACATGCACCATGCCGAGCACCGTATCGAGCGACTCACGATACACGGGAACTCGGCTGTAGCCCGATTGCGCGATCTGTCGCGCCTGTTCCGCATGCGACAACCGCACATCCAGCGCGAAGATCTGCTCTCGAGGCGTCAGGACGTCTCGCAGCGTCTTGTCACCGAATGCGACGAGGCCAGTGATGATTTCGCGTTCGCCAGGGAGGCTCACCCCTTCCCGCTCGCCCTCCCGCAACAGCACTTCGAGCGCTTCGCGCTCCGACTCGGCGGGCGTCGAGGAGAGCGCCGGCCGGAGGAGCCTCGCCAGCGCACGGGCCGGCAGCAGAAAGACACCGAGCATGAGTTCGACCAGCTGGAGCAGGGGCAGCAGGAATGGCGTCAGCGCCACCGCCCAGCGCTGACCGATCGCACGCGGCGCGGCGACCCCCGCGATCAGGACTCCCAATGCGGTGAACACCAACCACGCCACCAGGGCCAACGGCCGGTGACGCAGCGCGAGCGCGAGCGCAGCGCCGCCACCGATGACGATCGCGGCGGCGCCGGCACCGGCCGCGAGCTGCAACCGCTGCGGCTGTTCGAGGTAGGCTTCGGCCAGACCAGCGCCCCGCAACCGCTGCTCAACCCAATGACGCAGCCAGATGCGACTCGCGGCGCGCACCGCATGCGCGGCGAGTGTCATCGCCGCCACACCACCGATCACGATCAACGCAATGGCGAAGGGTCCCATTACGACTCCGAGCCAGTGTCGGGCGAATCGACCACCGGGTCAAGTCGCTCGAAGTACACCCGCAGCACCTGGCGTCGACGCACCTGCTCGACCACGACACGGAACCCCGCAATTTCGAGGCGTTCGCCAGCACGCGGCACGCGTCCAAGACGCTCCATGATCAAGCCTCCGACCGTGCCGACTTCCTCGCTCTCGATCTCGACGCCCAGCGTCTCGGAGAGCTCATCGAGCGTGATACGACCCGTCACCCAGAACTCGCGGTTGTCACGACTCTCGAAATTCCGCTCGTCCTCCGCGTCATGTTCATCGTCAATCTCGCCTACGACTTCTTCGAGGATATCCTCGATGGTGACGATGCCGGCCGTGCCGCCATACTCGTCCATCACGATCGCGATGTGCGTGCGCTGCGCACGGAACTCGCGCAGGATTGCATCGATCGGCTTGGTTGGCGGGATGTAGTACCCGGGTCGCATCCGCGTCAGCCATCCGCCAGCGGGTTCCGCGTCATCGAGAATGTCTGCCAGCAGGTCCTTGACGTACAGCACGCCGATCACATCGTCGATCTTGTGTGTGTACACTGGCAAGCGCGAGTGCGAGGAGGATCGGAATCGGTCGATCACCTCGGACCAGGGCGTCTCACGTTCGATGGCGATCATCTCGACTCGTGGAGTCATGATTTCCTGCACCTGTGTCTCGCCAAGCGAGAACGCGCCCTGAAGCAGTGTTCGCTCCTTCCCGGTGACGTCGGCTTCGGCGGCAACGATGTCGAGAAACTGTTCGGTCGCGACCTCGTCCGCGTCAGCATCAATCTTTGCAAGCGGGAACGCAGACGTCAGGCCACGCTCCGTCTTCTCCATGAGCACGACGACGGGCGTCGCGATCAGCGTCACGAACGCCGCCCAGCCAGACAGCCAGGCGCTTGGGCCGGCGGCACGTGTCGCGCCGATGGTGCGCGAGAATGTCTCTGCTGCGCCGACCAGGGCCAGGAGCAGGACCAGCGCCGCGATCAATTCGGGACCATCGTCCTGCCAGAGCGGCGGTGCAAACGCGCCCGCAAACAGAAAACAGACGAGCCGAGCGCCGCTGAGCGAGCGATGCACACGCTCGCGGTCGCGCACGAGCCAGGCGCGACGCACATCGTCACTGGTGCCCGCGTTCAAACTCGTCACAAAGCCGTCCGCCGCCACGGAGGCGCCCGCAGCGAACATGAAAACGGTGAACAGGAGCCAGAGGATCATACCCGTCAGACGAGGCCACGACGTACGGCCAGGCGCAGGTACTTCTCCTGCGCGCGCCACATCGGCGAATCGACACGAGACTCCCCCTCCGGGTGTTCCAGCCCAAGGGTATGGAGCGTGCCATGAATCACCAGCCGAGCCATCTCCTCCCGAACCGGCACGCCCCAGGCTTTCGCATTCGCGCGCGCGACATCGGGACAGATGTACACGTCACCCGTGGCCGGCGCGCTGTCGACGGGCCGCGTCAACTCGAACGTGATGATGTCGGTGGCACCAGCATGGCCCAGTTGTTCCTTGTGCATCCGGGCCATGGCGCGCGCCGTCAGAAACGTGACGCTCACGAGCGCATCGGGAACCTGCTCGGCCACGAGTGTCAGTCGCACCAACGCTTCCACCCGAGCCGCACTGAGGGGGGCCCGGTGGCCGCCCGGGGAACTCGACTCGACGACGATCGGCATCAGCGCCGCCCGCGCGTGTTGACGCGGCGTCGCTGTGGAGGTTCAGTTGCCGCTGTCATGCGCGTAGGCCCGGATGATGTCACGCACGAGGCGATGACGAACGACATCGGCCTCGTTGAAATAGTGAAACGCAATGCCTTCGACACCTGGAAGAATGCGTTCGACCTGCATCAACCCGGAGTGCTCACGGGTCGGAAGATCGATCTGGGTCTTGTCACCCGTGATGACGATCTTCGAATTGACGCCGAGGCGGGTGAGAAACATCTTCATCTGCGCGTTGGTGGCGTTCTGGGCCTCGTCGAGAATCACGAACGCGTCATTGAGGGTGCGCCCACGCATGAAGGCGAGCGGCGCAATCTCGATGACACGTGTCTCGAGTGCCTTGATCACACGCTCCGGTGGCATCATCTCATCGAGCGCGTCATAGAGCGGTCGCAGGTACGGGTCGACCTTGGCCTGCATGTCACCGGGCAGAAAGCCGAGCGACTCTCCTGCCTCGACTGCCGGTCGCGCCAGCACGATGCGCTTGACGCGCTTTCGCATCAGTGCGTCCACCGCCGCGGCAACGGCAAGGTACGTCTTGCCGGTACCAGCGGGGCCAATGCCGACGACGATGTCATGTTCGGCGATCTTCTGCAGGTATTCGGCCTGCCCGGGCGTCTTGGCCTGCACGACGCGCTTGATCCCGGGCAGGGCCAGCCGCGACGGATCCATCGGCCCGGCATCCGAGCCGGCGTCCTCCGACATCCGCAACACGTCATCCGCCGTGAAAGAGGCGCGCTGACGCGCAGCCTCGACCATCCGCTGCGCCGTATGCATCGCGCGATCCACCGACTGCGGATCACCCGCGAGCGTGATGGCGTCTCCGCGCATGCCGACACGCACGCCGTGAATGCGACCCAGCTCGATCAGGTTCGCGTCGTTCACTCCCGCCAGCGTGAGGAGATCGGCGCCTTCGGTCGACACCTTCTGCGTCACAAGCGTGGTACCCGTCACGACGGCTCCTTGATCACGATGGCGAGGCCCAGCGCACGCAGGTCCTGTTCCTTCACCGGGCTCGGCGCCCCCTCGAACAGTGCACGCGCCGCCGTGGTCTTCGGGAAAGCAATCACATCGCGCAGTGACGTGGAGCCGGAAAGCAACATCGTGATCCGGTCAAACCCGAGCGCAAAACCACCGTGCGGCGGCGCTCCGGAGGCAAGACCGTCCAGCAGAAATCCAAAACGCCGCTGAATCTCCTCGACCGGCACTTTCAGCAGGCGGAAGATGGTCTCCTGCACCACCGGATCCGTGATCCGGATTGAACCTGAGCCGAGTTCGTTACCGTTGTAGACCACATCGTAGTGCATGGCGCGACACTCCCACGGCGCGGATTCCAGCTTGTGGTTGTCATCCGGATGCGGCGAGGTGAACGGGTGATGCGAAGGCGTATGCTCGCCGGTTGACGGATCGAGCTCGAAGAGCGGAAAATCCACGATCCAGCAGAAGGCATGCGCCACGGTCGCGACCTGATCAGCTCGTCGGGTCAATTCGAGCCTCACCTGCCCCATGGCCGGTAACGCGGTCGCATCGCCCCCGACCCCGGCGAGCAGCAGATCTCCCACGAGACCACCAATTGCCTCCATGGTCGCAACGCCAAACGCCTTTGTGCCCTGTCCCTCCCAGCCCGACTCCGCTCGCTTGGCCCAGAGCAGCCCGCCGAGCCCGTGCGCCTTGGCGAGTGCGGCCAATGCATCGATCTCTTTCCGTGACAGCACAGCCCCCTGTGGGACTCGAATGCCGCGGAGCTTGCCGCCGGCCGCGATCCCGGCCTGCACGAACTCAGCGGCGTCAGCCGCGACATGCGCGGTCCAGTTCTCCAGCTCCAGCGCGTAGCGGAGATCCGGCTTGTCGATGCCGAACCGCTCCATCGCGTCGGCCCATCGAAGACGCCGAAAGGGCGTCACGATCTCGTGACCCGCCTCGCGCCAGAGTGCGACGAGCACGCGCTCGACCGTCGCCAGCACGTCCTCCTGCGTCACAAACGCACATTCGATGTCGATCTGTGCGAATTCCGGTTGCCGATCGGCTCGCAGATCCTCGTCGCGGAAGCAGCGTGCGATCTGGAAGTAGCGATCGAAACCGGCCACCATCAGCAGTTGCTTGTATATCTGCGGCGACTGCGGCAGCGCATAAAACTCCCCAGGATGAACGCTGCTCGGTACCAGGTAATCACGCGCACCCTCCGGCGTCGTCTTGGTCAGGATCGGCGTTTCGATCTCGAGAAAACCATGCGACGACAGGGACTGCCGTGCGACCTGCAGCAACCGATGTCGAAGCATCAGGTTCGCCTGCAGCTCAGGACGACGCAGGTCGAGAATCCGATGCTTCAGGCGAAGCTCTTCCGCCGCCAGCTTCTCATCCTTGCCACGCGCGACCGGGATGGCAGGGGTTTTCGCCGGACCGACGATGCGCAGGGACGTGACCTGGAGCTCGATTGTGCCTGTGCCGAGATCGCGGTTGACCATCTCGGGTGGCCGGGCTGCGACCACCCCTTCGACTTCCACCACGGTCTCAGCGCCGAGTCGATCCGCCGCGACGATGACGTCGGCCGGGGAAAAGCGCGGATCACAGGTGGCCTGAATGAGTCCGGCTCGATCACGCAGGTCGAGGAACACGATCGAGCCGAGCGAGCGCGTGCGATGCACCCAACCACCAAGTCTCACGGTCTGGCCGACATGCACATCGCGCAACTCGCCGCAGAGGTGACTGCGGCGCGCGGTAGCGAACAGTGAAGCAACGGTCACGCAACTGACTCCCGGCGCCGTGAAAGCACCGTCACGAGAGAGAGACCGCACACCGCGCCCAGGGAGTCGGCCATCCAGTCGCGCGCATCCATGCGCCGACCAGGAATGAACTGCTGATGCCACTCGTCGGCAGCACCAAGCAGCGAGACGAACACGATCCAGAGGGCAGCGCCTCGCGCGGTCCGGACGCGCGAGGCCCACGCCACCGATGCCCCGAGCAGCGCGTAGGCCGAAAAATGCACCGCCTTGTCGCTGTTGCCGGGCAGGTGAGGCGGAGTGGGCCACGAGGTCGCGGCGAAAATTCCTGCCGCAACGCAGAGCGGAAGCAGCCAGCGCAATCGGTTGGGCACCGCTGATCGGGCGACCGTCGCGTCAACGATCCGACTCAGGACGCCTCCGCCGTAACGAGGAGTCCGACAAATGCGCCGGCGTTCGTCGCACGAGTCAACTCCTCGCGTATGGACTCATGACGAACGACTCGCGAGATGCGCCCGAGCGCACGGACGTGCGTGTCCACCTGATTCGTGCGACCGTGCGGAATTGCGATTCCGCTGCCAATGCCGGTCCTCGACAGGTTTTCCCGACCAAGCACAGCACCGACCACACTGTCGAGCGCGGCCGAACCGGCCGACGGCATCGCGAGCTGCACCAGCTCTCGCAGCACCTCGTCCTTCGAATGACTGGCAAGCGGAACCTTGACGCGCTCCGCTATCAGGAGATCGGGAAGCATTACTCAGTGGTCTCGGGGAAACGGGAAAACTAGCCCCGTCTTCACATCGAGGGTAGCGCGACCGCGGTCAAGGCATTGCACGACAAGTGGTTGGGCCGCCTCACCTCGCGTGCCCGAGAGTCCTCCGGGCGGTGAAAGACACGACGGCGGAGCCGGCTGCGTTACTTTAGAAGCGTGACCACCCCACCAACCAATCTCCTCGATCTCTCGCCGGCCGAGGCCCGCGAGGCGCTCCTGACCGCGCTGTCGGAGCTCGGTCAACCGGCGTATCGGGCCGACCAGGTCGTGCGCCGACTCTGGATCAATCCGGCGTCCGATTTTGACGCAATGAGCGAACTTCCGGCAGGATTGCGATTGGCGCTGGCGGAGCGATTCGTATTGCCGCGACTCACGCTCGCGGTACGTCAGTCGTCGAGCGATGGCACCGAGAAATTCCTCTTCACCCTCGCGGACGGGCAGAGTATCGAGACGGTTGCCATCCCCGACGGCGACCGGATGACCTTCTGCCTCTCCTCGCAGGCGGGGTGCGCACTGGCATGCGCGTTCTGCGCGACCGGTATGATGGGCTTCCAGCGGAATCTGTCCGTGCACGAAATCGCTGGACAGGTGCGCGAGCTTGCGATGCTCACGCCACCGGTTCGGGCGACCAACATCGTGTTCATGGGCATGGGTGAGCCGCTCATGAACTGGAAGGCCGTCAGCCCGACGCTCACCATCCTGAATTCACCCGAAGGCCTTGGGATCGGCGCCCGTCACATCACCGTGAGCACCGTGGGTGTGCTGCCCGGCATCATTGCGCTCGGCGAACGGCCTGAGCAGTTCCGCCTCGCAATCTCGATCCATGCGCCAAATGACGAACTGCGCCGGACGCTGATGCCGGTGAACACCAAATTCCCGCTGGCTGACGTCATCGCGGCGGCGGCCGCCTTCGACCGGCGCGTGACGTTCGAGTACGTGATGCTCGGTGGCGTGAACGACAAACGCCTGCATGCCGATCAGTTGGCGCAACTGGCGAGAGATTGTCGCGCCTTTGTGAATCTCATTCCACTGCATCCTGGCGGCGGACTCGGCTTCGAGCCGACACCAAGAGACGGCATTCACCAGTTCGCGAACTGGATCCGTGATGAGGGCGTCGAGGTCGCCATCCGACGCAGCCGCGGCCTCGACATCAGCGCGGCCTGCGGCCAATTACGGGTTGAGAAGATCGGCCGGCGACGGGAAGTGACGGCGCCGTAGGCGACACCGTCAGGGGTGAAACGCCTCGCCTGCGGGGCGGTAGGCGCTGCCGAGCGTGACGGTGAGATCGAGACCGCGCTCGAGTGAATCCTTGCCACGATCGATCTGTGCGCCACCGAGCACACGTGCGAGTCGCTCAGCGGCTTCCGGCTTGTTGGTGTAGTCGATGATCAGCGTCTCACTCCGGCGTCCCTTCGGATCGTTGGTCCAGACGACGACGTCAAAACCGCGATCGCGGAGCAGGAACGTCGCACGCTTGGCCAGACCAGTCACGCCGCTGGCGTTCAGGACCTCGACCACGATACGCTGTCCCTGCGGTGCGCTGGTCGTATCGACGAGCGCGGCACGCCCGGGACCGGCGATCGTCATTTCGCTCGTCCAGAGGAAAAGCGCTACCACAATCGAGAGGACGATCGCTCCCGCCGCCAGCTTGCGACCACGCGTCATCGTACGGCGTTCCACATTGCCACCGTCTCCGGATGTAGTCCCTTCCCTTCGCGCAATGACCATTCGAGCCGGCACTTGACCACCTGACGGAACACGCCGGCAAAGTCATCCGAGACAAGGTGCGCGAGCCAGGCTCGCTCCGCGACCATGAATTTGCGGCCCGGCTCCAGAAAGTCCGCCATGAAGAGCGCCTGCCCCGTGCGCGACCAACCAGGATTGCCCAGTGTGTGCCAGCGGATGGCCTCGATGACGTCGCGACGGGACTCTCCGAGCGACGCGAGCCGTGCCGCGCAGGCAGGGCCGTGCAGAATTTCGACTGGCGCCCCTGCGTCGCGCGACAATTCACGCAACAGCGGCTCCTCCGCGTCGCGAAGCGCGTCATGCCACATCCCTGCGTCGTGCCACGCCGTGCGTTCGTCGTCGTCAACCGCCATGCTCGTCGCCCATCCATCAAGCAGTGTGGTCACGCGCACGATGTGTTCCCGTCGTTTTGGCGACGCGATGGCCCACAGCGGGAGTTCGTGTTCGAGACGCTTTGGAGTCATGGGATCAGTGCAGGAAATGGATCGCGCAGACGATGGTTGTCGAGCAGACGTGTCGCGCCTGCACGAGCAGCAAGCATCACGAAATCAGCCTCGCGTGCGACATCGACCGGTTCGAGCCGGTCACCGTCCACGATGGACAGATAATCGACGGTCACCGCAGGGTCCAACGCCAGACGCTGGAGTCCAACGGCGAGGAGCGCCGGCGGGTCATCGACACCCGCCAGAGTGAACGCGGAGTGCATTTCGCGAATCGCGCCGGAAAGTGCCCGTGCGGCGAGTCGATCAGCGTCGTCGAGGTACCGGTTCCGGCTGGACAGGGCCAGCCCGTCAGGCTCGCGCACGATGGGTGCGATGTCGAGGGTCAGTGGAAAATCGATATCCCGGACCATTGCGCGGATCAGCGTCGCCTGCTGCAGGTCCTTCTGCCCGAACACCGCGACGTCGGGCTGCACCAGATTGAAGAGCTTCGCGACGACGGTCAGCACACCGGCAAAGTGTCCCGGTCGGATCGCCCCCTCCCATCGGTCGGCGATCGCATCCGGCACGACCGACGTCACCCTCGCGCCCGGGTACATCACCTCCACACCGGGCACGAACGCGATCGTCGTGCGATGGGCCTCCGCCGCAGCCAGATCGGCCGCTTCGGTTCGAGGATACGTCGCCAGGTCCTCGGTCGGTGCGAACTGCAATGGGTTGACGAAAATACTCAGCACCACACACTCGCATTGCGATCCGGCCCGATCGAGCAATGACAGATGACCAGCGTGAAGCGCGCCCATCGTAGGCACAAATCCCACGCGGTCGCCGCGGCGTCGGGCGGCTGCGATTGCAGCGCGCAACCCGATGACGTCCCGGATCACCTGCACGTCAGGCAAAGCTCGTCGTGTCATCCGGATATCGGCCGGCGCGCACATCGTCCGCATACTCGCCGACGGCCGACTTCACGATCCCAGCGGCGTCGGCATAGCGCTTCAGAAACTTCGGCCTGAACCCGTCATTGAGCCCGATCAGATCCGGAAGCACGAGGATCTGGCCGTCACACCCTGCCCCGGCACCAATGCCGACGGTGGGGATCTGCAGCGACGCGGTGATCTGAGCTGAGAGCGCCGTCGGCATCAGCTCCAGCACCATGGCGAAGGCACCTGCGTCCTGGAGCGCGAGCGCGTCCTTCATCAACTGGGCCGCCACCGTGTCCTCGCGCCCCTGCACCCGGGCGCCGCTGAGTGCCGTGTCACTCTGTGGCGTGTAGCCGATATGCCCCATCACGGGGATTCCGGCATCGACGCACACCCGAACCGCCTCGATGGCAGCGCGACCGGCCCCTTCGAGTTTCACGGCCGTGGCACCGGTTTCGGCCATCGCGCGGCCAGCATTCCGAACCGCCTCGACACTGCTCACCTGATACGACATCCACGGCATGTCGAAGATGAGCATCGCACGCCGGAGGCCGCGCCGGACGGCAGCGCAATGCCAGATCATCTGATCGAGGGTCACCTGCCGGGTCGAGTCGTGCCCAGCGATGACCATTCCAAGGGAGTCACCCACCAGAACCATATCGACTCCCGCCGAATCGACCAGACGGGCGAAGAGCACATCGTACGCGGTGGTGGCAACGATCTTCGCACCCGCCACTTTCATCGCCTGCAGATCCCGGATCGTGACCGGCTTCCCCAGCATCGTCGGTGCGGTCGTCATCTGTGCGCTCATGTTTCCCTCATCAGACAACGGTTTCCCATGAGCCGGACCAGCGACGTTCCTCGCGCGACCCGTCGCTGCCGGCAGTATCCATCCCTGCGTGCGCCTGCGCCGCTGCGATCGCATCGGCCGCCGCTGCCACGCCGATCAATTCCGCCAGCTCTCGCTGCCAGAACCCGCGACCCACCAGCCCGGGATGCGGTACCAGCAGGTCGTTGGAAGTAATCGATACACCATCTGCGTACACGATGTCGAGATCGAGGGTTCGCGGGCCCTTGGCGTACGTCTTCCTTCGGCCGTGCCGCAGTTCGATCGCCTGAAGCTCCGTCAGCAGTGATGCAAGACTGCGCGCACAGTCGATCAACACCATCTGATTCAGGAACGGCGGTTGTGCCGGGCCCACCGGTTCCGTCTCCTCCAGCTGCGATACGGCACGCACGGTGACGCCGACGATGCTCTCGACGTCTCGCAGCCCACTCTGCAGCAGCTCATACCGGTCGTCGAGGTTTGAGCCAAGCGCGATCGCAACCGGCAGCGGCGGTATCGTCACGGGCGGATGCCGTCCTGCATGACGACTTCCGCACAGTCGAGGGGCCCGGGAAGCATGACCTGCGGTTTGCGCACGGCCACGCGGGCCCCGATGACGGTGGGTTGCGCCATCGCTTCGCGGAGCAGCGTACGGGCGATGGTTTCGAGATAGAGGAGTGGCGGCGTGGCCAGCACCCCTGCCGTCAGCCGGTACAGGTCGCGGTAGTCCACCGCGATTGAATCGTCGACCGTCGGCGCCGCCCACACGGTGAGATCCACGGCCAGCGGTTGCGGCAGGTGGCCCTCGTGCTGGAGCACTCCGACGCAGACATGAAACTGCATGTTTCGCAACGTGATCTCTACGCTCGATGACATGCGGCGGCGGTGAATGGACGACTACGCGATCCTATCGTGAATCTAGTGTAGCATCCGGCACGGCGACCGCGCGACGATGCCGACTAGGGGGCGACGCGATCCAGCCCGGCGCGCAACTCTCGCACCAGCGACAGTGCGGCGTCCACCGAGGTCTCGGCCTGCGTCACGATCGCGCTGCCGACGACGACCCCGTCCGCCATC
>CAYMQV010000144.1:0-12345 GCA_964392395.1 uncultured Gemmatimonadaceae bacterium | reverse complement strand
GTAGCAGACCGAGCGACATCACCCCACCAACGCCCTCGCCCAACTCGCCCCCGCCGGCTTTTCAAAGGCCTCGCGCCACCCGGCCACCGTCTCGACCAGCGTCTCGAACACCGGCGTTTCACGCGTCACGTCACCCGCCGACGCGCGCGCGCTGAACTCATGCTGCGACTCGACATGAATCGCGCCATGCGGGTCGCGCCACGCCACCCGCCCCGACGCCAGCAGGTCCGCACCAACCGCGGCCTGCACGCGACCAATCGTGCGAAACAGCCCGTCGATCGAACATCCCGACGCGCCGGTCGCCGCTTCATCCACCGCAATCGCCAGAAACCGATCGTCGCGCCAGTCGCGCGCGCAGAGCAGCGGCACACCATGCGCCGCCCACTGTGACAGGTGTGCGTCCACCGCCGCCAGCAACGGCGTGGCGTCGGCGACAGGAACGTCGGCGGCAAAGACCCAGACCCGGGCACGGTCCGGCAACGAGGCGAATTCGGTACGTGGCATCCTGAAACGTACATCGCCCCGTGCATTGCACACCTCCTCCCCGACCAGTAGCGTCCTTGCTTTGGCACGCTTCGGCACCGGCATCACTCGACAGCCCACAAGGACGCCTCGTGAATTTTCCGCGACTGACCAAGGCGCTCTTCGCCTCTGCCGTGACGGTTTCTCCGCTCGCCGCACAGGCCACGACGCCCTGCGCCGGACACTGGTCGGGCTCGATTTCCGTGCCGACCGGGCCCCTCGCATTCGACGTCGACTTTGCGAGCCAGGCCGACGGTCGCTGCTTCGGTGACATTTCCATCCCCCAGCAGGGCGCGAAGGACGTCCCGCTGCTGAACGTGCTGATGCGCGCCGACTCGACCCGCTTCACCATCAGTGGCGTACCCGGCACGCCAACCTTCGCCGGCGTTCGCAGTGCGGACGGCCGCACCATCACCGGAGTGTTCCGCCAGGGGGCCGCATCCCTGCCATTCACGATGAGCGTCGGCGCCGCACCCGCCGACGCCGCCCGGACCGCGTTGGCCGGCTTCGACGCGTGGGTCGACTCGGCCATCGTGGCATGGAAGGTCGTCGGACTCTCGATTGGCATCACCGTCGACGGACAGACCGTGTACCTCAAGGGCCACGGGCTGCGCGACCTCGAGAAGCGACTGCCCGCTACACCGCAGACGCTCTACGCCATCGGCTCGTCGTCCAAGGCGTTCACCACCTTCGCCATGGGTGCCCCTGTCGATCAAGGCAAGCTCCAGTGGGATGTGCCGGTGCGCACATACCTGCCCTGATTCCGCATGAACACCGATTTCGCCACCCTGCACATCACGCCGCGCGATCTGGTCACGCACCGCAGCGGCCTGCCGCGACACGATGCGCTCTGGTACAACAACACCACGATGTCGCGCGAGGATCTGGTGCGCCGCATTGCCTACCTGCCACTGAACAAGGATCTGCGCGAAACATTCCAGTACAACAACCTGATGTTCCTGACCGCGGGTTACCTCGTTGGCAACGTCAACGGCAGCTCGTGGGAAGACGGCCTGCGACAACTGGTGCTTGCGCCGCTCGGCATGACGCGGACCAACTTCTCGGTGAAGGAATCACAGGCAGACGCCGATTTTTCGCAGCCGTATCGCGTGCTACGCGATTCCATCCAGCGGATTCCGTTCCGCGATATCTCACTCGTCGGCCCGGCCGGCTCGATCAACTCGTCGGCCGAGGAGATGCTGAAGTGGGTCGGGCTGCACCTGGCTGGCGGCAAGCGGGGCGACACACAGGTCATTCAGACGTCGACACTGCGCGACATGTACCGCCCGTACACGCCGATCAGCGGCATGGGTGACAACCCGGAACTGGGCCCGATGAGCTATGGGCTCGGATGGTTCATCGACACCTACCGTGGACACTACCGCGCGCAGCACGGCGGCAATATCGATGGATTCACGGCCGCAGTGACGCTCCTGCCGCAGGATCGGATCGGCATCGTGGTGCTCGTCAACCAGAACGGTGCCGCACTCGGCGAACTGGCGACGCGCCACGCAATGGATCGCCTCTTCGGCGGCGCGCGCCGTGACTGGAGCGGTGATGCACTCAAGGGTCGGAAGTCGGCTGATGCTGCGGGCCGCGCCAACGAACAGAAGAAGGGGGAGGTGCGAATTCCGAACGCGCCGCCATCACGGAAGCTCGCCGAGTACGCCGGAACGTATTCGGACTCGGGGTACGGTCCGCTGACCGTCACGCACGAGCGCGACACGCTCGTGCTCTCATACAACGGGATTCGCGCGAAGCTGCAGCCGTGGCACTACGAAACCTTCAGCGCGCTGCGCAACCCCGACGATCCGGCGCTGGAGGATCAGAAGATCACCTTTCGGACAGGTACTGCGGGCCGAGTCGAGGGTGCGATGATTACGATGGATGCATTGGCGCCAGCAACGGTGTTCCGGCGGATGCCCGACGCGCAGCTGCTGGACGCGGCCTACATCACGCGATTCACGGGTCGGTATCAGATCCCGGGTGGACCGGTGGCCGCGGTGACACTGCGCGGCAACACGCTCTACTGGGCACAGGGCGGCGGAGCACCAACGGCACTCGAGGCAGAATCCGGATCGCGCTTTGTGCTCAGCGCGATGCGCGAGATCTCAGTCGAGTTTCGCAGTGATGCAGCCGGCACGGTCACAGGTGCACGAGTCGTGCAGCCGGGGGCGGTGACGGACGTCATACGCTTGCCATAGCGTCGGCGCGTCCGCATCGCTGCGTTGCCACCGGCGCTGTGAGCGATACGCTGATCACGGCGGCATTGCCCTCACACCACATGGACGACGTCCCCGATCCCGCAGTGCGGAATCGGGGACGTCACGGATTTCGGCCCTTCGATCAGTGACGACTATTGGACCTTGTAGACGATCGGCAATGACACCTTGGTACGCACGGCGCTGCCACTCACCTTGCCCGGCTTGAAGCCTGTCAGCAGGATCGCGCTCTTGGCCGCCTCACCGAAGGCCGGCTGAGTTGCGTCAACGATCTCGACCGAGGATGCCTCGACCTTGCCGCTGGCATCGACCACGAACGAGATCTCGGCAATCCCCCCCATGCGACGGCGCTTGAGATCCTCGGGATACCCGTCCGACACGAGGCGCTGGAAGCTGACAAGTGAGGCAAGCGACGGCTTCGTCTCCACTTCGGCGAGTGTGTATGTCTTGCCGGCATCCTGCGCCTGAACGGCGGTGGGCGCGAAGAGCGTGATTCCAGCGATGGCAACAGCGGCCAGTGAACGGCGAATACGGAACGGATGGGTCATCGTCGACTCCAATCGGCGGGGGTGTGGATACCAGACAGCAGTGAATGCCCGCCTCGTGCGGGACACTCTCAGGTATCGGTCAATGGTCCACTCCGCTTAAGTCCCGTGCTGGTGCTGCCGCTAATTACGCCGGCACATTCGCCGTTTATTGGACCGGCTTAACATGGCATCGTCTGCGCCCTGCCGATCCGCCGCCAGTTCCCTGCGCGTGTCGGTACGAGTGCGAGGCCGACGAGTGCGACGATCACGGCTCGCGTGTACTGACTCGCGCTTCCGCAAACACCTTCCTGATCCGCACCGTCCGCTCGAGTTCATCGCGCGTCTGGAGCACCTTGCGCCGCAAATCGGGCGCGAGCGCCGGATGTGCCGCAAGCCAGTCGTCGATCAGCCGCAACGATTCCGGTGACGACTGCCCACCGATCGCCGCACTCAGCCACGCGCCAAGAAAGAAGATGCGACGATTGCGCTGAATCCACGGCAGGGTGTCGAGCGACGGCACCAGGAACGACTGCGTACTCGCCCCATGATCGGGATCGTGAAACGTGCGTAGACTGGAGGTCACCCACTCCTCATTGAGCGTGCTGTCGCCGAACCAGCGCACGAAGTATTCGCGCTTGTTCGCGGCATCGGGAGCGGCCGCACCGGCCACGAAACGCTGCCGCTGCCCTTCGCTGGACGAATCACGCGCTGCCTCCGCCGCCAGTCGTTGTTGGGCGGTTTCATAGCGATGTGCCATCAGGCGATGAACGATTGCCCATCGCGTCGGAGCGCGCAGCGGCAGTCCGGCGGCGGAGTCGCGGTCGAGCCACTGATCGATTCGCGCCAGCGCGTCGGGTGTGCGCGCTGACCCGATCAGCGCGTCGAGTTGCGACTTGCGCTGGCCATAGGCGAGGGTCGTATCGGTGGCGCCACTGAGCAGGACCCGCTCGAATATCGGCTGTTGCGCCTGAACGAGCGTCTCGCTGCCATAGCGACCAAGGGCGACGCTGATGCGCGCGATCAGGGACGCCGCAATCTGTTCGTCGCGCTCAGCGGGCAATGCGCGCAGCGCGGCCGCAGCATAGCGTGCCGGCGACAGGCGCGCCTCACGCACCAGATCCCACAGCGCGCCCCAGAGCATCGCGCGTTGCAGCTCGTCCCGCACCGTACCGACATGCTGCTCCAGCCACGACACACTGGCGGAGTCGGGCAATACGATCGCATACCCGTAATCACCATCGTTGGCAAAGATGAAATCCGGCGTGCGACGCCCTCGCGCAGCAGCAACGACGGTGGTCCGGTGCGAGAACTGCACCGGAATGCGAATCGCCGGGCCATCCGCGTAGTACAGCAGCAGCGAGAGTCGCATCGGCCAGGCGCCGTCACCGGACAGCGCCGGTTGTGCCGCCCGCTGCGTCAACGCGAGACGCGTGATGCGTCCTCCTGATGTCGCAACATCCTGTTCGACGACCGGCATGCCCGGACGCAGGATCCATTGCGCGCCCCACCTGGTGAGATCGCGACCCGATGCAGCACCCACCGAACGCAGCAGATCACGCCAGGTGGCATTGCCATACGGATGTTCACCCAGAAACCGGCGAATCCCTGCCTGAAACTGACGTTCACCCACCAGGTAGTTCAGTTGCCGGAGAATCCCCGGCGCCTTGTTGTAGACAATCGGACCGTAGTTGCTCTTCGCCTGATCCAGGTTGTCCAGGCGTTGCCACACCGGCGTCGTCCCGGCAGTGGCATCGGTGCCGTACGCGACCGGTTTGTTGCGCAGGTAGAAGGTCTTCCAGGGCGACGATTCCGGTGCGATGGCCGCCTGCATCCTGGCCGCCATGTACGTGGCAAAGCCTTCCTTCAGCCAGAGATCGTCGAACCACTCCATCGTGACGTAGTCGCCGAACCACTGATGTGCGACTTCGTGAAAAATCGTCGCCTGCCGCCCGAGCAGCTGCGACGCCGTGGGTCGTTCACGATAGATGAAGCTCTGCTCGTTGTAGAACACCGCACCCGGATGCTCCATGCCGCCGAACGGAAAGACGGGAGCGAGCAGAAAGTCGTACTTGCCGAACGGATACGGCACACCGAACCAGTCGCCGAGCCAGCGCAGCGCTTGTACGTTCGACGCGATCAGTGAGTCGGCTTCCGCTTCCTTCAGTCGGGAGGCGCGCACCCACATGCTGACCGTTGCGGCTGGCGCGCCCGAGGCCAGCACGCGCGCCTGCGAGACTTTCGCGTACGGCCCCGCAGCGAACGCAATCAGATAGGTGCTGATTGGCTGCGTCTCGGCAAACCGGTGCGTGGCAGCGGTGACGGACGCGCTGTCGATGCGAAGCGCCGCACCATTGGCCAGCACGTTCCACCGCCGCGGCGCCGTGACGCTCAGAGTGACGCGTGCCTTCAGATCCGGTTGGTCGAAGCATGGGAAGAGCAGATTTGCATCGGACGGGACGAGCAGTGTGTAGAGATACTCCTGCCCATCGGCCGCATCGCGGGAGCGGATGATACTTGCACCGGCCGCCGCAATCGGTGACGCAAAGGTGATCTCGACCTGATTGACACCCGCGCGGGTGTGCGACGCCGGGATCCGCAGATGCGCACGGTTCCAGATGCTGCTGTCTGCACTGGGCAGTGGCCGGCCATTGGCCACGATCCTCGAGACGCCCAATCCGCGAAAATCGAGGATGACCTCGCGTATCGACCGCAGAGAGAACTGCACGACGACCGAACCGGTCGCCGTGTCCGGGCGCGTCACATCGAGGGACAACGCATACCGCACGTCGCGGACGTATTTGGCGCGTTCGGTCGCCAGCACATGTGGCACGCCCGCCGCGACCTGTGCATCACGTTGCGCGGATCGCACCGCGCCCAGCGGCACCGACTGCGCGCCGCCGTCACGTGAGGCCCACGCGAGCAGCAGCGCTGCAGTCGTTGCCTGCCGGATCACTTCGTCGAAACCTCGGGGATGGTGATCGGCGACTGACCCGCCGCCCGCCGCGACGCATTGAGCGACGCCAGCCCGGTAGTGCGAAGTGACGTCCAGCGTGCCATGGCCAGCGACACCTGCTCGCGTGCCGAGGCACAGGCCGCCAGCTGCGCAGCGGTCGGTGCGACGTCGGCGGTCTGCATCGCCATCGCGGCTGCCATCATCGCCTGACTGGCAGCCGTCAGTGTCGGTGTGGCGGTCTGCGGCCCGCGGCGGCGGAAGCGCGCCCGACCCCGTGGTGCGGCCGGGGCAATCGAATCCACCTGCGCCTTGTAGGCGACGACGTCGACGCCGGACATGCCGGCCAGTGCCGCAGACAGCGCGCGCGCCGTGCGGTGCGCCGCGTAGGCGTCGATCGACCCGGACCACATCTCACGCGACACCGTCGCCACCTGGGCCAGCACAACCGGCGACGTCCGGACGCGCGGGTCGAGCTTCAACGTCAAGGGCTGCGTATAGCGTGTGCCGTCCAGCGTCAGGCGCACGGTGTAGCTGCCGGGCGGCGCCCATGGCGCGTTCACGGTCGGGTAGGTGCGATGGGGCACGGCACCGGTCGCGTCGTCATCACCGTTGTCGGCGATGTCTTCCGGCGGAATCGGATCGTAGTGCAGGTCCCACGCAAATCGATGCATCCCCGCCGTGGTGGACAACTGAATCGGCGGTGCCGGCCAATAGAGCGGAAGGCCGCAGAAGGTCGCCGTCGGCGTCTTCTGGCAGAGACGGTCGTAGGCCGGCAAGTCGAACGCCGGATGTGGATCGAGGACCGGTTCGTTGCTCGAGTAGCCGCGCACGACTTTCCCCGCCGCATCGAGAATTTCCATGGTCACCGGGCCGGAGGCATTCGCCCCCAGCCGATAGTCGATGATGCCACCCGGCATCGGATTCTCGCCAGCCGGTACCTCCGGTGCCCACGGCGTTGGATCGTTGGTGGCAAAACGCACCCGGACTGCGGTCGGTGGCTTGAACAGATACGCCGTCGTCGCCGCACGGGCCGCAACAGCCTGCCGCAACGTGGTGATGTTGTCGAGAATCCAGAAGCCGCGGCCATGCGTGCCAATCACCAGATCCGAACAGAGACAGGTGCTGTCGTCCTTCACCTGCAGGTCGCGCACCGCAATGGCGGGCATGTTGAGCCGCAGCGATTCCCAGTGATCACCATCGTCGTACGACACCCATACCTGCCGATCGGTGGCGGCATAGAGCAGTCCCTTCTGCCGCGGATCCTCGCGGATCGAATTGGACGCCGCGCCACCGGCGATCCCGGTGTTGATCTCGGTCCAGGTCCTGCCCCCGTCGCGCGTGCGGATGAAATGTGGATTCATGTCATCCAGACGCAGCGTGTTCACCGCCGCATACGCGGTCTGCGTGTCGAAATGCCCCGCCTCGAGATTGTAGATGCGCGCCCACGGCTTCACCATCGACGGTGTCACGTTGGTCCACGTGGCACCGCCATTCATCGTCACCTGCAGTGTGCCGTCATCGCTGCCACTCCAGAGCACATTCACGTCGCGCGGCGACGGCGCGAGTGCCGTCAGCGAGCCCGCCGGTGCCACCTTCACCGTGCCGGCGTACTGTCCGGCCGATGCCGGCACCGCCCAGGCCTGACGCGTGAGGTCCGGGCTGATGCGACTCCAGTTCTTTCCGCGATCGAGCGTCTTCCAGACCACGTTCGAGGCGTAGAACAGCACGTCCGGCCTGGCCGGCGAGAAGTGCAACGGCATCGTGCGCACGTTGCGACCAAACCCTTCCATGTCCGGACCGACATACGTCGTCTGCGCGGTTTTCCTGTTGTACAGCGAGACGCCACTGCGCATGCTGCCGTACACCATGTCGGGATCGCGCGGATCAGGTGCGGCAATCCCGTACTCCTGGATGTTCACCGGATGCCAATCGTGCAACGTGATCTGTCCGTCATCCGACCGACTGGCCACACACGCCGACCCGGAGTCCTGTTGTCCGGAACAGAGCCGATACGGAAAGGCGTTGTCGGCCGTCACGTGATACATCGCGGCGGTGGGCTGTGTGTACCAGTTGCTCCACGACACCCCGCGATTGGCCGACACGACGGCGCCCTGATCACTGACGGCGAACACGATGTTCGGATCGTTCGGATTGATCCAGATCTTCTGATAGTCATCGCCACCGGGCGCGCCGCGCACCGCGCTCCACGAGTACCCCGCGTCTTCGGTACGCCACATCACGGTCGAGGCGCTGTAGACGACGTTCTCGTTCTTCGGATCGACAGACAGCGTCGGAAGATCGCCACCGCCAATGCGCGCCATCGGACGGGTGTCGGTGATCCGTCCCGCCTGTGCTGGCATCCCTGGCATCTGCACCGCCAGCGCCCAGTGTTCGCCCCCGTCGGCCGACTTGTAGAAACCGACAGTGCTTGGCACCGTGGCCGTCGCTACGTTGGCGACCGTGGCGTAAAGCACGTTCGGATTGCTGGTCGACAGCGCCAGATTCGCCTGATTGAGAACGGGCAGCCCCTCCGTGATCTGGCGCCATGTGCTGCCACCATCGGTGGACTTGAAGAACCCGCCGGTGCCAGCGAACGCCTGCCCTTCGATGAAACTCTGCTGCTGCTGCCAGAGTGTGGCGTAGAGCGTATTGGGATTTCGCGGATCGATGCGAATGTCGTTGGCGCTGGTGTACTCGTCGCGGTACAGCACCCGGTCGAAGGTCGCGCCGCCGTCGGTCGAACGGAAAATGCCGCGCTCAGTGTTGGGCCCGTACGGATGACCGAGGACGGCCACGAACAGCCGATCCGGATTGGTGGGGTCCACATCGATCATCGCGATCATCTGACTGTTGCGCAGGCCCAGATGGGTCCAGGTGGCCCCGCCATCGGTGGACTTGTACATCCCGTCACCCACCGCCAGGTCGGGGCGGATGATCCCGGCGCCGGTGCCAACGTAGATCACCTTCGGATTCGACGGTGCCACCGCAATCGCACCGATGCTGCCGGTGGACTCCCTGTCGAACAGCGGCACCCAGTTGGAGCCGTAGTCGGTCGATCGCCAGAGGCCGCCGTCGTCAAAGCCAGCGTAGAAGACATTTGGCTGACTCGGCACACCGGCAATGGCTCGAGCACGGCCGCCGCGCACCGGTCCGATGTGTCGCCAGTGCATGTCAGACGTGATGTCGGGGGCCTGCGAGGCGCTGACTGACGGAAGCGTGGCGCCGACGGCGAGGACGAGCAGGGCGCGGCGGAACAGGGACTGACGCACGTGGACCGATCCGGTGGGAGACGGAAGTGCTACGCTCAGGCGGGGAATGACGCTGGAGCATAGCGGCCGGACATCGGAGTTCAGGCGCTATGGCTGCGTCGTCGCGAGTGGGGAGGTTGTGGCGGCGGGTTGACGCTTGCCTGCGGGGAGCACCTGCGGAAGGCGCAGGGCGCCAAAGATCAGCACCAGCGCGGCGACGATCTGCGTGCCCATGGCGAAGGTGAGTGATGTGGCGTGAGCCAGGCCGCCGATGATCGGCGGACCGATCATGAACCCGAGGTAACCGATCGACGAGACGGAAGCGATTGCGGCCGCGCGACTGACGCCAGGCACTCGCGTGGCGGCGTTGTAGAGGATTGGCACGACGGTCGCGAGCCCGGCGCCCACGAACGCGAATCCGACCATCGCGAACCACGGTCGCGCCACCAGCAGCACCAGCAACATCGCCACTGCAGTAAGGGCGGGCCCCGCCACCAGCATCGTGCGCTCCGACATGCGCGCACGCACCGAATCACCGGCAAACCGCATCGCGGCGGTGGCACCGGCAAACGAGACGTACGCCAGTGCGGCCTGCTCCTGCGGCGCGTGCAGCTCCTGCGCCACGTAAAGCACGCTCCAGTTGTACATCACTCCTTCCGCCAGCATCCCTGACAGGATCAGCAGGCCGATCAGCAACAGGGTTCCTTTCGGCCAGGCGAATTGCGCGTGTGATGCGTCAGCCGCCGGATGCGCTGCGAGCATGCCGCGCGAGGCGATCGTGATCGACGTGCCGACCACTGCGGCGACCAGTGCCAGCTGGATCGCGCTCGACACATTGCCGCGGATCATCGCCGCCGCTGCCGCCGCGCCGACCATCGCGCCGAGGCTGAACATCCCATGGAATCCGCTCATCACCGTGCGACCGGTGAGCGTCTCCAGCATCGTACCTTCAGCATTGATGGCGACGTCGAACACACTCTCGCCCGCGCCCAGCAGCACCATCACAGGAACCAGCGCCCAGAATCCAGGCAGCACCAACGACAGCGCGAGGGCGAGGGCGATCGCCCATCCCGAGAGAATCGCGGTGCCTCGTGCGCCGAGCTTCCCAACGAGGCGACCCGCCATCGTGAGCGTCAGGACGGAGCCCACGCTCGTCGCCAACAGTGCTGCCGCCAGCGTTCGCTCATCAAGTGAGTAAGCGGCCTTGAGCGACGGTACGTGCACACCCCAGACCCCGGCGACGAATCCGAGATTCAGGAACTGCGTCCGCGTGGCCCATCGGGCCTTCGAAAGGGCCGTGCGAGGCGTTCGGGCCGACAGGGGGAGGACGTCGCCGGGCATCATCGCCAGAGAGTTCAGGGAAGGGTCGAGTCAGTGCTGCACGAACAAGCCGAAATATGCACGTTTGTGCAAGTACGTGGCCGTCACATTGAGTAACTTTGTGCGATGGCTCATCCCAAGACTCCCAACTCCCCGATTTCCGACGACAGCCCGCGGTTCGCCCAGGAGCGACAGGCCCGAATCGCCGCCACGCTCCGCGAACAGGGCCGCGTCGAGGTGTCTGCCCTCGCGGCCGAGTACGGCTTGTCGGAGGATACCATCCGGCGTGATTTGCGGCTGCTCGCCTCGCGCGGGCTTGTGCAGAAGACGCATGGCGGCGCCGTGGCACTCTACACCACCGCCTTGCCGATGGCGCAGCGTGTGGATGTGCGCGCCACGTCAAAGCGTGCGATTGCGCGGGCTGCGGCCGAGCGTGTGCAGGCGCATCAGGCACTGTTCATCGATGGCGGCAGCACGGCACTGGCATTGGCGCAGATTCTCGCGTCACCTGACGCGCCGCGCCCGCTGACGATCATCACGGCCGCCTTCGATGTCGCGGCGCTGTTCGCCAACGATCCCACGGTGCAGCTGGTGTTGGCCGGCGGGACATGGTCGCATGAGACACGCGAGTTCTTCGGTGATCAGGCGCAGGCCACGATTCGTGCGCACCGTGCCGACTGGGCGTTTCTGGGTGCGTGCGCGTTGCATCAGCGTGCCGGACTGACGTCGTCGCTGGCTGGTGATGCGCAGGTGAAGCGGGCAATGATCGAATCGGCGGCCGCCTGTGCGGTGCTGGCCGATGCGACGAAGCACGACATGGTGGCGCCGTACGCGGTGGCGGATCTGCGCGAGATCGATCTGGTGATCAGTGATGCGGGGCCGAGCTGGTTGTCGGGGACGGTGCGAGAGGTGGTGCGGGTGTTGTGACCTGCCCCGCCGCTGCTCCTGGAGGCGACCCATCTTGACACTCGGCCTCAATTATTGGCGACTTGAGCCATGTAGGCATGCCGTGTTCACCTTACGAGCATCTTTTCTACTGCACCGTTCCGCCTCGATCGCTTTTCCGACGACTTCGCCGAAGTTTGCCGCGTCTTGCGACATCCCGATCAGGCATTCTAAGCCGATCACCGCGATCGACGCGGTGAGTCCAAGCCTCATGCGAATCGTCATCCGCGTTTGAGCGCGAAGGATGCGCTCTCGCGGCAGCGTACTTCGAAATTAGCGATGCGGTGCGCGCCAGCGCGCTCAACCGAGTTGCCAAGGTATGTTCGCCCGGCTGCCTACGATGCGAAGTGTGCTCGGCCGTTCACCACGCGCTCGTCACGGTTCGTTACACGCAGCGGTGCTTCTTCTGGTTCAAGCGCGAGTGAAGTCGCCGAGGCCTTGACAAGGGGGACACTGCAAGCGCACGACGAGGGCAAAACTACTGACTGGATCGCTTGACATGGCGCAGCAGTCCGCTGAGACTTCTACTCGTATCGTTTTGTGTTTTTGTGCTGCACGACCAAGACACTCTCGCGTCCGCATGAGGAGCCTGGCTTGTTGTTGCTGCT
>CAYMQV010000143.1:0-12370 GCA_964392395.1 uncultured Gemmatimonadaceae bacterium | reverse complement strand
GCGCGGGTCTTCCGCGACGCTCATGACACGAATCGGCGGCACGAGGACGGCTACCTCGTCGCCGCGCCCGCGACTGCGGGTGTTCGCCGTGCGGCTGGCTCCGCGTCCAGTGCGGGGACCGTGGGACGAAGGGGCGGCGTCGGAGGTCACAGGGTACCGGGCCCCGCGCCGCTGCGACTCCACCCCCTCGTTTGCCGACGCATCACTGATGCGCATCACACCGCCATGGCGCGCATACCACGCTGTCCGCGCGCATTCGCACTACTCCTCGCCGTCGGCGTCCGCTGGGATCACCGGCTGCTCGATCATCTTCATGCCGAGGACACCCTTCACCAGCTCCTCGAGCTCGGCCAGCAGTTCGACGTTGTCCTTGAGGAACATCTTGGCATTCTCGCGTCCCTGCCCGATCCGCTGCCCCTTGTAGCTGTACCAGGAGCCCGCTTTCTCGATGATGTTGCTTTCGGCGGCAATATCAAGGACGAGCGACGCGTGGCTGATGCCTTCGGCGTACATGATGTCGAACTCCGCCTGTCGGAACGGCGGCGCGACCTTGTTCTTCACCACCTTCACTCGGACGTGCGACCCGACAACGTCTTCCTTGTCCTTCACGGGCCCGATGCGTCGGATGTCGAGGCGAAGCGACGCATAGAACTTGAGCGCCTTTCCGCCGGTCGTCGTCTCGGGGCTCCCGAACATCACGCCGATCTTCTCACGCAACTGGTTGATGAAGATCACCGACGTGTTCGATCGTGCGATCGCACCCGTGAGTTTGCGCAGCGCCTGACTCATCAGACGTGCCTGAAGCCCGACGAAGCTGTCGCCCATGTCGCCTTCGATTTCCGCCTTCGGCACCAGAGCCGCGACCGAGTCGATGACAATCACATCGACCGCGCCGCTGCGCACGAGAATCTCGCAGATCTCGAGGGCCTGCTCACCGGTGTCGGGCTGGCTGATGAGCATGTTCTCGATATCCACGCCCAGTTTCCGGGCATACTCCGTGTCGAGCGCATGTTCGGCATCGATGAATGCGGCGACGCCGCCCATCTTCTGCGCGTTGGCCACGACGTGCAGACAGAGTGTCGTCTTGCCGCTCGATTCCGGGCCGTAAATCTCGGTCACGCGCCCACGTGGCACGCCACCGATGCCGATCGCGGCATCGAGATTGATCGCCCCGGTCGGGATGCAGTCGACCTTGATGCGGGTGTCCATCCCAAGCCGCATGATGGAGCCCTTCCCGCAGTTCTTCTCGATCTGCGCCACCGCCAGCGCCAGCGCCTTCTTCTTGTTCTCGTCTGCAATCGCCATCGATGCCATCTCGGTTCTCCTGCATGGAAGGTGCGGCGCCACCGGGCCCGGAACCGCAATCTAGTGAATCCGGGCAAAGGCCCCCGGCGACCGAAGAAAATACGAAACCGAACAAACGCCGTCAAGGGGGCACGGCAAACCCACGACCGGAGGGCGGGTCACTGCGGCGCGAAGGCCGGGAACGCCCCTTCCACGTGGTGCACCCCCACCCGCTCGCGGCTGGCCACGACGCCGACGATGTCGAAGCGGAAGACGGCGTCGTTCGGCGCCAGCAGTACGCCGCGCTGATCCAGCCACGCCTGCGCCGACCGCGTCAGTTCGCGCTGTTTTCGCCAGTTCACCGCCTCCACCGGCCCGCCGGACCAGGTGGTCCGTCGGGTCTTCACTTCGACGAAGGCGACGACATTGTCGCGAATCGCGACGAGATCGAGATCGCGCCGCCCTGATCGCCACCGCCGGTCCACCACTTGCCAGCCGTCGCGCAGCAGCCACCGGGCGGCGATCCGCTCGCCGAGTGCGCCAAGCGCTTGTGATTTGGTCTGTGTCATGATGAAAAGGTCGTGCCGTGCCATGGCGCGCGCACACCGGATTCGCGCTGGCGTCATCGCGCTCGTGCACGCCGCACGGTCATGGCCACGATCGCGCCGCGCGCCAATCACGTCGGAAAACAGACTGTGCCGCGGGACATGTGTGCGGGCTGGAGCTTCACTGGGCGATGGGACACACCTGCAGGCTCGCCGCTGCGGCGTGACGTTCACTTCCGGAACGCCTGCTACGTCGCGCAGATCTCGTCGAGGTCCTGAAAGCCCTTCAACACATCGCGCGGCTTGCTGCCGTCCGGTGGCCCCAGAATCCCCGCGTCGTGGAGTTGATCGATGATGCGCGCCGCGCGACCGTAGCCCACCTTCAGGCGTCGTTGCAGCAGTGACGTACTGCCGCCCTGATGCTGAATGCAGAGCTCGGCTGCCTCGCGGAACAGCTTGTCGCGATCGACAGGATCGCTGCCGTCATCATCACCGCCGCCGGCGTCGGCAGCCTCGCGTGCGCGAATCTGCTCCAGGATGTCCGGTTCGACCGCCACGGGCGCCACCGACGTGCCAGCGGCGTCGCGCTCCGCTTCGGCCTTCAGCCGCTGTCCATCGTACCAGAGCATGAGCCGCTCCGTCTCTTCGCTCGAGAGATAGGCTCCCTGAAGCCGCCCTGGTTCCGACTTGCCCGGCGGCAGAAAGAGCATGTCGCCATTCCCGAGTAACGACTCCGCACCAGACCCGTCGAGGATCGTGCGGCTGTCGATCTGACTGGCCACGCGAAACGCAATCCGGCTCGGGAAGTTTGCCTTGATCAAGCCGGTGATGACGTTCACGCTCGGACGCTGCGTGGCGAGGATCAGGTGAATGCCGATGGCACGCGCCTTCTGTGCCAGCATGGCAATCGGTGTCTCCACCTCACCCTGCACCGTCATCATGAGGTCGGCCATCTCGTCGATGATCACGACGATGTACGGCAGGATCCCGCCGTCATACGTGTTCACTTCGAAGGCCACTTCCGGATTGCGCGGCTTCTGGAGTCGTGCCCCCTCCTGGACTCGGCGGTTGAAGTCCTGCACGTTGCGACAGCCGTTGGCCGCCAGCAGCGCGTACCGATCCTGCATCTCGAGCACCGCCCATTTGAGCACGGCCGCCGCATCACGATTGTCCGTGATCACCTTGTGCCGCAAGTGCGGCAGCGTGTTGTAGACCGAGAGCTCGACCATCTTCGGGTCGACCATCAGGAAGCGCAGTGTGGCCGGCGTGTGTCGATAAATGAGTGAGGTGATGATGGTGTTCACGCACACCGACTTGCCGGACCCGGTCGCACCGGCAATCAGCAGATGCGGCATCTTCGCCAGATCGGCGATCACCGGACGTCCTTCGAGATCCTTCCCCAGCGCCACCGGAAGCGCTGCGCGCGCCGAACAGTATTCGGGGTGTTCCACAATTTCGCGGAACGCCACCATCTCCGGGTTCGGATTCGGTACCTCGATGCCGACCGCGCCCTTGCCCGGAATCGGAGCGACGATACGGATGCTGTTCGCGCGCATCGCCAGTGCCAGATCGTTCGACAGCGACGCGAACTGCCGGACCTTCACGCCGGCGGCAGGTTCCACCTCGAACTGCGTCACCGTTGGCCCGGTCGTCCGACCCACGAGCTGCCCCTCGACCCGGAACGTCTTCAGCGCCGCCATCAGCCGCACCCCCGATGCGTCGAGTTCACGCTTGTTGGCATCGGCATTCCGCGGTGGCGGTTCGGTCAGCAGCGACGTGGGCGGCAGCAGCGCGCTGTAATCATCATCCGGGGCCTCGGCCGTGGCTTCGATCGCAGCGGTCACGCGCTGTTCGCGCGACGGAGTCGCCGGCTTGAGCCGCGGCGCAATCGGCAACACGACGGCCGGCGGTCCATGATCGGTATCGTCGTCCGCGTGATCGATGACGGGTTTCGACTTTCCCCGCCCTGGGGTTGGCCGGGCATCACGCGCCAGGGATGTGGCCGCGAAGTCATCGATGGCGGGCATTTCTTCTGGAGGCGGCGCCATCTGCAGCGCGGCGAGCGCGCGGTCGCGCGACGGCGTCAGTGCGGCAGCAACCTTCGGCGCGCGATCGAAGAGCGCCAGCACCGGGTTCCAGGCCAGCGTAGCGATCGTCAACGCCGACATCGCGGCCAGCACGGCCATCCACGCCCCGACGTACCCGATCAGCTTGATCAGGTAGAAGGCGACAATACCGCCCCAGACACCCGCCACCAGACTCGTCTCGCGACCGACACGCAGTCCGAGTGCGAAGCCAATCGGCATCAGCGCCAGGAGTCCGCCGAGGAACCAGAGCCAGGAATGATTTTCGCTGCGATTGAGACGGCCCAGCAATCGGAGGCCGTGCACCGCCGGCAGGATCGGCAGGAAGACGACGCCGCTCCAGCCCAGGATCGTCACCAGGGGTGCGACGATCGTCGCGCCGATCGCGCCAAAGGCGCCACGCACCTCGCGCAGGCCGCCATCGGTGCCGACGGCGTAGGTCATCAGCAAGCCGATCAGAAAGAGCGCCAGGAGGAGCAGCCCGACGCCACTCAGCTCGCGCTTCATCATCGGCTCACGCGCCTCGATCCGTCGCCGCTCCTGCGTCATTGCGGCGGACAATCGCGCGCTCGCGGTACTCCGCCAGCACGGGGTAGAGGTCGAGCGCGCCGCAGGCGTGCAGATCATCGTCAAAACCTGCGGCCTTCAGTGCGCGCCCATGCTCCGCATCGGCGAACAGCGCGACCAGATCATCGCGATACTTCGCCGCCAGCAACTCGCACATCTGCGCGGCGTCATTGATCGTCAGCTCGGCGTGCCCCGCTCGCAACTGCTGCACGAAGCGTCCAGCACACGCTGAATCTTCGAGCGACGGCGACCCTTCGCTGGCCGCACACACGATGGCCAGCGGAAATCCCGACTCGAGCGCCGACTGCAGGCGCGCCAGCGTCACGCTGAAGTTCGCATAGCTGGCGACGTAGACCGACTTGGCGTCTTCGGCAGCCAGCAGGGCGCGTGTTCCGTTGGTTGTCGTCAGCAGCACCGTTTGCTGACCGACGGCGGCCTCCGTGAAATCGAGCGGGCTGTTGCCAAGGTCGAATCCAGGAATCGCGACCATGTGCCGCTCACCGGCAAGCTTCACCTCGCCGCGCTGATACTGCTTCGCCGTCCGAACCGCGTCTTCGGTTTCAAGGAACGGGATCACGGTTCGCGCGCCAGCCTGCAAAGCCGCCACAATCGTCGTTGTGGCCCGGAGCACATCGATCACGGCAACGACTCGACCGTCCAGCGCCGTCGGAGTCAACTCCGACGGGGCCAGGAATACTTCAAGTCGCACGCTTCACTCCTTCGCGAAGAGTGCGGTTTCGCGTTCCAGGAACTTCGTGTCGAAATCGCCGGACTGAAACGTCGCGTTCTGCATCACCCTGGCGAGGAACGGAATTGTCGTAGTCGGTCCCTCGATGATGAAACTCTCGAGCGCAACCTGCATCCGCTTCACCGCCTCGGCACGGGTCGGGGCCTGGACGATCAACTTGGCAAGCAACGAATCATAGTGCGGTGGGACCGTGTAGCCCGCATAGACGTGGCTGTCGATTCGTACGCCCGGGCCACCGGGCGGATGGAACGTGTTGATCCTGCCCGGTGATGGCTGGAAATTGCGCATCGGGTCTTCGGCATTCACGCGACATTCGATCACGTGCCCGCGCAGCGGCGGCATCTCTGTGACGCGCAACGGCAGTCCGGCCGCAACCCGGATCTGCTCCTGCACCAGATCCACGCCGGTGAGCATCTCCGTGACGGGATGCTCCACCTGAATACGCGTGTTCATCTCCATGAAATAGTACGATCCGTCGGTATCGAGCAGCATCTCGATCGTTCCGGCGCCGACGTACTCGATCGCCTTGGCGCCACGGACGGCGTCCGCACCCATGCGAAGGCGCAGATCGGGCGTCATCGCCGGTGACGGTGCCTCTTCGATCAGTTTCTGATGCCGACGCTGCACCGAGCAGTCGCGCTCACCAAGGTGAATGCAGGTGCCGTGGGTATCGCCGAGGATCTGGAACTCGATGTGGCGCGGCTTCAGGAGATACTTCTCGACGTAGACGTCGCCGTTGCCGAAGGCAGACAGGGCCTCACTGCGCGCGAGATTGAAGCTGCGCGCAAAGTCATCCGCATCGGTGGCGACCCGCATACCCTTGCCGCCGCCGCCGGCCGACGCCTTGATGATGACCGGGAAGCCGATCGACTCCGCAAACGCCAGCGCCTCGTCGACGTCGTCGACCGGCCCCGGCGTCCCGGGCACGATCGGCACCCCGCATTCAGCCATCGCCCTGCGGGCCGACGCCTTGTCGCCCATCACCCGAATCTGATGCGCCGTCGGACCGATGAACGCAATACCCGACGCCGTGCAGGTCTCCGAAAACTCGGCGTTCTCGGCCAGGAATCCATATCCCGGGTGAATCGCGTCAGCGCCAGTGATCTCGGCCGCCGCAATGATCCGCGGAATCTTGAGGTAACTGTCGCGCCCCGCCGCCGGGCCGATGCAGACATCATCATCGGCAAAGCGCACGTGGAGTGAATCACGATCCGCTTCCGAGTACACGGCCACCGTCTGGATACCCAGCTCGCGGCAGGCACGAATGACTCGCAGCGCGATCTCACCGCGATTGGCAATCAGGACTTTCTTGAACATGCCCCCTCAGGTCGGTGCATTGGCGCGGAATGCATCCCACGACGCGTCACTGGCCGAGCCAACTCCCTGGATCTGCAGTGCGAACTCACTTGGGTTGGTCGCATAGAAGATTGCCTGATCGTAGCTGATCACGCCCCGCGTGTACCACGACAGCAGACTCTGATCGAACGTCTGCATCCCGTACTGCACGGTGCCGTCCTTGATCAACTCGATGATATCGAGCGATGCGGCCGGGTCGCGGATCTTGTCACGGACCGCCGCCGTATTGACCAGCACTTCGCAGGCCGGCACACGGCCCTTGCCATCTTTGCGCGGAACGAGCCGCAGCGAGATGACTCCGGCCAGCGCATTGGCCAGATTGAATCGAACCTCCGCCTGCTGATGCGGCGGGTAGAAGCTCAGGATGCGTGCGATCGTCGTGGACGCATCGGTCGTATGCAGCGTCGAGAAGACCAGGTGGCCGGTGTCTGCCGCCTTGAGTGCCGTGTCGAGGGTATCGAGGTCGCGAATTTCGCCGATCAGGATGACGTCGGGATCCTGACGCAATACACGCCGAAGCGCCGCACTGAAGCTGAGCGTGTCGGTCCCGACTTCACGCTGACTCACATGACAGCGGATATCGCGATGCAGGAACTCGACCGGATCCTCGATCGTGATCACGTTCGCCGCGCGGTTCTGATTGACGTGATGAATCATCGCCGCCAGTGCGGTACTCTTCCCCGAGCCGGTGATGCCGGTCACGAGGACCAACCCACGCGGCCGGAGCGCCAGCTCCTCGACCACTGCCGGGAGATGCAGTTCACTCGCCGTACGCGTCTGGTAGGGAATGCCACGCAGCGCAAATGACACGGTGCCGCGCTGCTGATACGCGTTCACGCGGAACCGGCCGATGCCCGAGACGCCGATGGCAAAGTCCGCCTCACGAGTCTGCTGAAACTCCTTCAGGTAGCGCTGCGGCATGATCTGTTCGGCCAGCGCCGACAGGTCTTCTGCCTTCAGCGACGGATGATCGAGACCGACCAGTTCGCCGGCCAACCGGATTGTCGGCGGTCGACCGACCTTCAGATGCAGGTCCGATCCGTCTCGCTCGATCAGCGAGGCGAGCCAGCTGCGCAGCTGCGCCGACAACTGCTTCCCCTGCCCGCTGATCGGCTTGTCACCAACCGACTGGGAGGCACCAGAGGCGGCGGCCGTCGGATCAGACATTGGGATCGACGCGGAAGAGCACCTGGCCATATTCCACGGCGGAGGAATCCTGCACGCCGACTTCCACCACCGTTCCTGACACTTCGCACTCGATCTCGTTCATGATCTTCATCGCCTCGATGATGCAGAGAATCTGTCCCTTGGAGACGCGAGTACCGACCGAGGCGTATGGGTTTGCACCGGGCTCCGGCTTCGCGTAGAAGGTGCCGACCATCGGCGACTTCACCTCGAGCAGTGTCGACACCGGCTTCGCCGGCTCAACTGCCAGAGGAGCGACCGGGGCCGCCGCAGCGGACGGTACGGGGGCCATCATTACCGGCGACGACATCATCTGCGTGCCAAGCACGGCCCCCCCACGATGGGTCGGACTCTTCGAGATCCGGAGCTTCATCCCCTTGTCAGAGGTGATCTCCAGGGAGTCGACGGTCGATTCGTCGAGCATCTCGAGAACTTTCTTCAGATAGCGCAGGTCGATCATGAGTGGGCTCTGACGTCAGTAGACGCGAATCGCAGTGTCATATCAGCTCCAGCAACTCGCGGGGGAACTCGGTCAATCGTCGTGGACCAGCAACAGAGAGCAGCACGTCATCTTCGATGCGCACACCTCCCCACCCCGCACGATACACTCCCGGCTCCACGGTGACTACCGCATCGAGCGGAAGAATTGCATCCGCCGTGGCGGAGAGTCGCGGCCCTTCGTGCACTTCGAGACCGATCCCGTGTCCGAGCGAATGCCCGAACTCATCCGCGAGACCGGCTAACCGCAACGAATCACGCGCAATGGCATCCGCCTCACGCCCGCACATCCCCGCGCGAATTTCGGCGCACGCCTTGTCCTGCGCAACCCGCACCGCGTCATACACAACCCGCTGCTCCGGCGTCGCGCGCCCGACCACAACGGTCCGCGTGATGTCCGAACAATACCCCTCGTGCATCGCGCCGAAATCCAGCAACAGGAAATCACCAGACTCGACCATTCGGGATGAACTGCGTGCGTGCGGCAACGCCGACCGCGGACCCGAGGCAACGATGGTGGCGAAGGGAAAGCCTTCACTTCCCGCATCACGCAGCGCCTTTTCCAGGATCCCGGCGATCTCGACCTCCCTCAGCCCAGCCCGAATCTGTGGCAACGTCTCGTGAAGCGCATCCGTCGCGATGCATGCGGCGACTTCGATTAACGCGATCTCACCTTCATCCTTCCGCTCGCGCAGGGCTTCGATCAGATCCCTGCACGGACGCCACTGCCATCGCGGGCCGTCGGCGAGCAGTCGCTCGAAGTCGCGATGCAGCAGGTGCGAGCTCTCGAACCCAATCACTTCGACATGCGAGACCGTTGGCAGGAACGACCAGAGCTCCGACCACAGGCTGTTCGCGGCGATGACGACGCGCGCAGCGCCACCAACCTCGCTGAGCACCTGGGTCTGGTATCGGAAGTCCGTGAACAGCGTCACCGCCCCGCGCTGCGTCACGAACACCAGCGCGTTACTGCCGGAGAATCCGGTCAGATACCGGATGTTGCTCATGCCAGCGAGCAGCAACCCGTCGAGGTGCTCCAGATGCATCGCAGCCTGCAGCGCGGCAACGCGCACCCCGAACTCAGCGCTCATGCGCGCGCCGCCAGATGTCCGGCTAGCGCGCGCAGAGCATGGGAGTAACTCGCTGCGCCAAAGCCGCAGACGACGCCAACCGCGGCGTCCGCAAGCATCGAGTGCCGGCGCACCGCTTCGCGCGCATGGATGTTCGACAGATGCACTTCGACGAACGGAACATCGACGCCGACCAGCGCGTCGCGGAGCGCGAGCGAGGTGTGCGTGTAGGCACCAGCGTTCACGAGCGCGCCTGAGACCCCGGCACTTCGCCACCCGTGGACCGCGTCAATCAACGAGCCTTCGCTGTTCTCCTGCGTGATCGGCCCAACGGCCACACCGAGCTCGGCAGCCAGCCTGAGCAGCTGCGCATCGATTTCTGGCAGCGTTGTGCGACCATAGATCGTGGGCTCCCGCTCACCCAGCAAGTTGAGGTTCGGTCCGTGCAGCACCGCAATCCTGAGAACGCGATCCGCAATCGGACGGCTCATCAGGACAACCCTTCCAGCCACCGATGAAAATCTGATGGTGCCGCGCGCGCTGGCTCGCTGGCGGCCGGAACGTCTGTCGAGGGCTCGGCCGCTGCAGGAACGATTGGCGTCGCGGAATTGGCCGGCGCCTCCGGCCCCACCAGCGAACCCGGGGGAGGCGTTGCCACCGACAGCGACGGCTTGGCCGGGCCGGGCGTCGACGACGGGGGCGGCGGCACGTGAACCGATGAGCGCGGTGTTGGCACCACGGGCGCTGCCGGTACCGCGACAGCGGGCGGCGACGACGGCGTGCGCACAGGCGTGGGCAAGAACTGGTCGAACGCGGCCCACGTCGCCGGCGTCACTGACGCTGGCGGAATCACCGGAAGACCGCCGAAGGTCGGCGAGAGCGACGGCGCCGGAGACGGCACAGGCGCAGCGACCGGCGACGGCCAGGGATCGGTCACTCCCACCGAGGAGAACGGCGTATCAGGACGCGCGCGCGGCGGTGCCCCGCTGCCTGAAAAAAACCGATCAAATGAGAGCAGCGGAGCCGGTGACGTCCCAGCGACTTCATCGCCAGCGACCGGCGAGGGGAGGTCGAGCACGTCCGGCACCGGCAGCGTCGGCGCCTCTTTTGGCAAACGTCCCACCATCTCAGACGCGAGCGCCAGCAGCAGTTCCGACGCGGCTTCGTCGGCAGCGACCACATCGGGTGATCCAAAAACCGATGCCAGCGTGGTGACGGCGCCTGCGGCCGGACGCGATACGCCGTCGCCGGCCCGAGCTGGGATTCCAAAAACATCGCTCGAGATGCCATACATCCCTTGAAAGCTTCCTCCGCTTTCGGGAGAAACGGCCGTGTCGGATGCCTCTGCGAACCAGTCGCCCTCGGCATGATCGGGGCCGTCCCACGCGCGCGTGAACGCTGACGACAGTTCCTGGTCATCGAGCGACGCAGTCGACGTCGGTTGCCGCTGATCAGCTGCGAGTTCCGGCGAAGTCCCCACCGCATCTGTCCCGAATCGAGCGCCATCGAAATCCAGCGCCGAATTTGCATCATCCTGCAGCCCCGCAACGCCTGGCGCGGCCGCGAGCACGGCTCTCATCTCCGCGACCTTGGCTCGCAAGGACACATCGCCGGGAGCCCTGACCAACAGCGCCTGATACACCTCGAGCGCCTGCTGGGTGAACCCCTGCTGCTCATACAAAGCAGCCATGGTTACAGTGATGAACTCAGGGGCAGTGGACGTCGGATCCGCTGTTGCCGGCTGCCACAACAGCCCTGCGTCGCTCCCGATGGGCTCCGGCTGTTGTGATGGCGTGGGCGCAGAAGGCGTAGGCTGTGCCGTTGGATTGGTCGGCGTTTCGCGCCCCTGTGCCGTGCGCCAGGACGCAAAACTTGCGAGGGCGCCGAACGCAGGCCGCGAAAAAATCCCGGCTTCGACCGGCTCGGCCGGCACGCTCGTCGCGGGCGACGTCGGGGTTGCGATACCAGCGGAGAAATCACCCTCGTCCACGGACGGCAGCGAGCCGGTCACACTCCCAGCCGCCGGATCGACGAGCTCATCAAGATCTTCGAAAATGAACCCGACACCATCGTCGACCCGAATCTCTGTCTCCGTCTGCGCCTTCGACGACTCTTCCTCCGCCAGTGTGGAGAGATCGAAGCGGTCGAGCGGAACGCGAGGATCGGGAGCCAACTCGGGTATCCGCAGCGGACCACCGGCCATCTCTTCAGCAGACGAAGCGAACGCGTCATTGTGGCTCGTGATCGCCCGTAACCCCGGAGGAGTCGGATCCGCCAGAGCCGTGCTGAGCGCCGTGCTGAGCGCCGTGCTGCGATCAGTGCCCGGAGAACCACCCGCTTCGCCAACGCGGGCAGCGGACTGCGGTTCATCGGACTCGACCGGGGCCAGGAGCTGGACGTCGGCGGCACGTCCCTGCTCGTCCGGCGTGCCGAGCGATTGCAGGAGGCGCTCGATCTCATCGTTCTGCGGGTCCGCATCGAGCACGCGAGCGTACCACTGCCGCGCTTCGCTCAGCTGGTTGAGAGCCTTTGCGATATCGCCAAGGTGTCGCAGCGCGATGAGGTTTTCATCATCCAGCTCCACCGATGTGAGAAACACCTCGCGCGCAGCATCGACATCACCCTTCTCGAAGTACGCCCGGCCGAGGACGATATGTCCACTCATATGGCCAGGCTGGGAAGGCAGGTGCTCCCGGCAGAGCGCGATCGCCCGGTCGAGATCGTTCGATTTCCGATACTCGTTGGCGAGCGGCACGAAGTAGCGACGCGGGTTCTGCATGTACTTGGCCGTCAGCTCCTGCAGCCGTGAACCAGGCGCCATCAAGACCTCGGAAATTGTCTGCGGGTGCACCAGCCGATCGCGGGGCACTGAAGGGACGAAGATAGCCGACATGCCCGAGGAGCGTCAAATGGAGTCCGGATATCGAAGTATCGCCATCACTTGAAGTTGGGCTATGCAAATGCCTAACTTTCGCGGCTGTCGTCGCCCGCGGTTCAGGTCGTTCCCTCGAGGAGTTCCCTTCAGTGCTGCAG
>CAYMQV010000142.1:0-12395 GCA_964392395.1 uncultured Gemmatimonadaceae bacterium | reverse complement strand
GCGCTCGGCGCCGCGGTGGTGCAGTTGCAGGCGGTGGCTGTGACGGCGGCGCCGACGAAGGCGAACTCGGAGGATGCGTTGCTGGCGATGCAGAAGTCGCGGTCGACGGTGTCGGATGGCATCAGTGCGGAGGCGATCAAGCGGGCACCGGGAACCAATGCCGGTGATGCGATTGTGCGTGTGACTGGTGTCTCGGTGGTGGATAGCCGATTCGCCGTGGTGCGTGGCCTCGCAGAGCGGTACAGCAACACCTTGCTCAATGGTGTCGAGTTGCCGAGTCCGGAGCCGCAGAAGAAGATCGTACCCCTCGACATTTTCCCCTCGTCGCTGCTCGAGTCGATCGTGGTCAGCAAGACCGCCACGCCTGACAAGCCCGGCGATTTTGCGGGCGGTTCGGTCGAAGTCTCGACCAAGGAATTCCCGAACACGACCGTGGCCGATCTGAGCCTGAACACGGGATACAACTCGAGTGCGACCTTCCAGACCATTTCCCATGCGCCGCAGCGCGGAATCGACTACCTGGGCTTCGATGCCGGCGGGCGTCGTCAGCCGCCGTCGCCACTGCCGGCGTTTGGTGATGCGAACACCGCCAACGAGGTGTTTGCTGAGCGGCTGCGCAACGTCTGGACGCCGACGCCGACATCGATCATGCCGAACATCGGTGGCACCGCCAACTTCGGCGGTCGCCTCGGCGGTGACAACGCCCCATTCGGCTATGTGCTCTCGGCCAACTACAACCGTCAGACGGAAGCCACGCCGAACCGGTTCTTCCAGAACGTCTTTCTCCCAAGTGGACTGGCCGAGAATACGTCGACGGTGTCGCAGGCAACTGCGCTGGTGGACCTTGGTGGTATCGCCAACTTCGCGGTGCGGCTGGGTGGCTCGAACAAGATCGGCTGGAAGAACCTGTACACACGGAACTCCGAGGAACTCGTCTCGACTGCCAGCGGCTTCTCGCCGGCGAACGGGCAGGACGTCGAGAAGCGTGTCTATCAGGTTCGGTACATCACGCGCACGCTGCTTCAGTCGCAGCTGAGCGGTGATCACCTCATCAGTCGACTGATGGACTCACGACTGGAGTGGAAGGCGACTGTCGCCACCGCGAAGCGCGACGAACCGGAAAATCGGTCGCTCTCGTATCAGCGCTCGTCCACCGATTCGACCTTCCAGGTGTTCCCGAATGTGCCCGGCAGCAACTTCTGGATCCGCAACCTGCAGGATGACGTGCGCACCGGCCAGGTGGACTGGAGCACGCCGATCGCGCGGTTTCTCGGAGACGGGTCCCTGATCAAGGTCGGGGCGCTGCTGAAGAACCGGTTCCGGAGCTTCGACGGCAATCTCTTCACCACCAATCTTGACAACGTATCGGCCACGGAACCGTGGTTGCGCCTGCCGCCGGAACGGATCTTCTCTCCGGAACTGCTGGGCGGCTCGCTGCTGCGGCTGCGGCGCGACGGCAGCAGGACGCTTCCGTACGAGGCGCAGGACAATCTGCGTGCATACTACGCGATGCTGGATGTGCCGATCCGACCCTGGCTGCGACTCATCGGCGGTGTGCGGCGCGAGGACTGGGCACTCGACATCTACAACCTGCGCAAGGACACGCTGCCGCCAACCACCACGCGGCGCAACAACGACTTGCTGCCATCGGCGAACCTGACGATCAAGCTCAATGATCGCCAGAATCTTCGGCTGGCGGCGTACCAGACGGTGGCACGCCCGGATCCTCGCGAGGTGACCACCGATGCCTACGAAGCGGTCGCCGGCGACTGCTCCAACATCGGCAATCCTGAATTGCAGCGCAGCACTATCCGGAATGCCGATGTGCGCTGGGAGCGCTACCCGCGCGCGGGCGAGATTCTCTCGGTCAGCGGCTTCGTCAAGCAGTTCACTGATCCAATCGTCGAATTCCTCGGCACCGACTCGGGTAACTGCTACTTCCGGCCGGCCAACGTGCCGTCGGCGCGCCTGCTGGGTGCGGAGTTTGAGTTTCGCCGCAGCCTGACGTTCCTGCCGGGCTGGCTGAGCCGGCTCTCGGCAGGTGTGAACGTCACGCTGGTGCAATCCGAAGCCAGGGCCCGTATCAACGCAGACACATCGCGCACGCTGCGGCTGCAGGGACAGTCGGATCAGCTGATCAATCTGAATCTGCTGTACGCCTTGCCGTCCGGGTTCGAGTTCAGCCTGCTGGGCAACTACTTCAGTGACCGCGTCTTCCGGTATGGCGACGTGCTGGGTGGCGCGCAGACGCAAGTCGTCGCCGACGTCGTGGAGCAGGGACGTTTCGGTCTGGATGCGAAGCTGCGGCATCGGTTCGGCCGCGCGAATGTCTCACTGTCGCTGCGCAACCTGACCGACAACGAGGTTCGCTACACGCAGCAGAGCGACAACGGCAAGCTGCAGGTCGGGTATCTGCGGCCAGGAGTCAACGTGAGTCTCGGGATGGGTTATGCGCTTCGCTGATGACGATTCGCGCGCGCGGCGCGTTGGCTGGGTCAGTCTCGTTGCCTTGGTACTGGCCTGCGGGATGCTGGCCGGCTGTGCAGAAGGACTTTCACCGCTGACCGCAGCCACCTCGCCACAATCGCTGAACGTCGCAGTCGCGCGCGCCGGTGCGGTGCGGTTGACATGGAAGCCGGCCACCGGGCAGCCAGGTGCCGTGCTGTCGTACATCATCGAACGGCGGACCGCGCTGACCGGCGCATTCGTTGAAGTGGCGCGGATCACGGCGATTTCCGCCGGTGATCTGCAGTGGTTCGATACGGATGTGACGCCGGAGACGATCTACGGCTACCGTATTTTCGCGCTGACGGATCTGGGCGATCGGTCCGCACCATCGGTCATCGGCGGCGTCCTCACACCGCCGCCGCCGGGGATTCAGGTCGTGACGACCTCAGTTGTCACATCCAGCGAGTCGCTCGACCCCGATGGCTACGAGCTGACCATTGCCGGCCCCGACACGGTCAAGGCGGTCCTCAGCACGACGTCGACACGACGTTTCTCCCCGCTGCGCCCTGGCCAGTATACCGTCACGTTGAGCGGTATCACAGCGCGGTGCTCGGCGGCGTCTGCGGTGCAGCAGGCGGTGGTCACTGACACGCTCGCGACGACGATCACGCCGGTCACCTTCAGCGTCACCTGCAAGGATCCGAACCGCGGTGAACTGAACGTCGTGACCACTGTGACCGGCGACAGCCTCGATGACGGCTGGACGATCGACGTGCTCGGTCAGGCTTCCGATACGACACTGCCTCCCGCACAGCGCGTCTTCTCGGCGCAGCGCACGCAAACCGTCGGCGCACCTGGTACGAACTTCGCCAACCTGCAGCCCGGCACGTACAACGTGACCCTCCGCGGCATCGCGGGGAACTGCACGCTGCAGGGTGGCGCCAGCCAGCGCTCGGCGACCGTGACCAGGTTGGGTGTTGCGAACATTGCGTTCGCCGTCGTCTGCGTTGGCTCCACACCGCCGCCACCGCCGGTCAGTAATGCACCGTTTGTCTGGCGGAACAGATGGACGCCGCGCACGGCAGCACCCGGCACAGCCGTCGTCCTCGAGACCAGTCTCGATCTCACCGCACGATCCGGTCAGGCGGTGAAAGGCGTGCAGGCCACACTGCGCTACGATCCCGCGGTGCTGCGGTTCGACGCGGAGGACGTCGGGCAGCTGACGCAGCTGATCGTCAACGGCTCTACGGCAGGACTGATCACCTTCATCGCATCGACACCGGGCAACAATCCGCCGCGGACGGGCCTCGTCTCCGTTGCGAAGTTCAACTTCACGGTGATTGGCGCAGCGGGTGCGAAATCGCCGACACTCACCAGCGGTTTGCTGGCGTCATCGCCGACACCATTCCAGGATTCGGTTCGGGTCGTGGAAGACACCATGACCGTTGGCACCGGAGGCGCAGCTCCGAATCAGGCGCCGGTGGCGCAGTTCACTGGTCCGACCACGGGCACCGTCGGCACCGCGGTCACGTTCAACGGAACTGGGTCGAACGATCCGGACGGCACGATTGCCAGCTATGCCTGGACCTTCGGGGATAACACCACCGCCTCGGTGGCGTCACCGTCGAAGACGTATGCGACGGCGGGGACGTACAGCGTGACGTTGACGGTCACGGACAATCGCGGCGCGACTGCATCGCGCACGGCGTCGATTGCCGTGACCAGCCGGACGACGCCACCACCCGTCGGCGCCGCTCCTGTCGCCCGGGCCAACGGTCCCTACACGGCGCAGGTTGGAGTACCGTTGACGCTGTCCTCCGCCGGATCCGCCAGCGCGACATCGTTCAGCTGGGCGTTGGGCAACGGGCAGACGGCGACGGGAGCGTCACCATCGGTGACTTACAGTACGGCCGGAAATTTCACGGCAGTGCTCACCGTCACGAGCGCAAGCGGTGCCACGAGCACTGATCAGGCCACCGTCACCGTGACTGCTGCGCCTCCTCCTCCTCCTCCATCGAACGCAACGCCGCTGGTCTGGCGCAACGTCATGCAGGCGTACGACGCTGCCAACAACATCGTGGCGCTGCAGATCGTGTACGACCTGAACGGGAACGTACCTGAGACGCCTGGCCCTGAGGAGCTGCGTACGTTCGTTGTCGATTCGCTCAAGTGGGACGCGACACGTCTTCAGTTCGTGTCGCTGAGCTATGGCCCGGGGATCATCGTGGATGGATCGACGAGCCAGCCTGGCGCATCATCGGGACGGCTGACGTTGCGTGGGACGACATCGCCTGGGCTCGATCAGGGGAACGTCGTCATCGCGACCATCCGGCTCCGTCCGATCGGCACTCCTGGACAGACCACGACGACGTCGACATACCTCGGCGCGCTGATCGGTACGACCGCGACGGGTTCGTTCTCGTACCGCTCGAAGAGCACGATTATCGAAGGCCACTTTGTCAACCCATGAGCGACGATACGGGATACAGACTTGCCTGATACACTCGCCTCGCTGGTGCCGTTACTGCACCACCCGATCCTTACCTGCGCTCCTGAACAGGAGCGACGCGCCGACTACAGAAAACGGCGTGTGCCGCCCGGCACGAATGATTCCACCTGGTCAGGAGAATAGGATCATGGCAGTTACCGCTGGACGCGCGAGCGTAGCGCGTCGCTTCACCTCGGCCCTCGTGGCGATGAGCACTGTGTTCATCGGCGCGTGTGCATCCGAGAAGGGCGTTGCCCCGGTTGTACCCGGTGAAGCTCCGCCGTCGCAGTTCCGTCCGCTCGCCTTCACGGCGGACATCAACACCAAGACCGGCAAGATCTCGATCACGGCGCCGACGGCCACCACGGCCAACGCTCCGACGCTGTCCACCGGCGGTGCAGAAGCCCCGAACCTCTCGCTGCTCGGTGGCGAAGCGGTCCGGCTGATCCCGTCCAACTATCAGGCGTCGGCCGTGGGTGCGTTTGCACCGGGCCAGATCCGCGTGACGTTCGACGTCCTGATCGAGAACAAGTTGCCTGGCGTGCGGTTCATCACCCCGACGTGGCCGGTATCGCCTGCCGCTGGTGTGATCCTGTTCCCGCTCGACTACGTCGTAACCACCACCCCCGGTGGCGTGACGGGTGGCGACGGCAACGAAGTGATCGTCGAGCAGCCGCGCTTCGGCGCCGTTCGTCCGTCGATCGACTGGAGCGGCACCGGCGCAGCCGGCAGCGGCGCTCCGTACAGCTTCTTCAACGACACCGATTGCTCGCTCGCCACGTCGAATGACTGCTTCCGTTGGGAAGCATTCGATGTCCAGATCGAACCGCTGACGACCTCGTCGGTGCGTACGGTTGGTTTTGACATCGACGCCACCGTCGGTCAGTTCCGCGCTCGCATGATCGTTGCCGCCGACCTCGCCGCCGCTGGCGTCGTGGCCCCGGGCACGGTCTCGGGTACCGTGACGTCGCCGACGCGCGGCGCACTCACGGGTGTGACCGTCACGGCCAGCTCTGGTCAGACGGCTGTCACGGCTGCCGGTGGTGCGTACACGCTTGCCGCTGTGAACCCGGGCTCGCGCACCATCACGCTCTCGAACCTGCCGGCTGGTTGCACAGCTCCGGCTGCGCAGACGATCTCGGTGACGTCAGGCGCGAACACGGTTGCGAACTTCGCCACCGTCGTCTGCACCGGTCTCCCGGGCGTCATCTCGGGCACCATCACGTCGGACAATGTCGGCCAGCTGTTGCCGGGTGTGACCGTGACCGCCTCGACGGGTGGTACCGCCACGACCGATGCAACGGGTGCGTACAGCATTGCGTCGGCTGGTCCGGGCGCTGGTACGCTCGTGCTGACCGGCCTGCCGGCTGGTTGCGTTGCGCCGTCGGCGCCGTACACGCTTCTCAGCGCTGGAACCGCCACGGTGAACGTGCTCGTCGACTGCCCAGTGCCGCCGACGCCTGGCTACCAGTACAACACGACCTGGGTGAACCTCCCGGGCGGCGAAGTTGCGGTCGACATCCGCATCGACATGCGGACGTTCAACCGTGCGGACATCGCTGATGTGACCACCCTCGGCGTGACGGGTGACCCGATCGTCGGTGCACAGATCACGGTTGCCTACGATGCCACCAGGCTGACCTTCAACCGCGGCGACGATCCGATCGCCACCCCGCGTATCACTGCGGCGCCGGTCATCAACGGCAGCGTTGCTGGACAGGTGCAGGTCCTCAGCGGTGCTACTGGCGCTGGCTTCACCGGCAACGTCGGTGTGGTTCGCCTGGTGTTCAACCGCGCGGCGGGTGGAACCACCGGAGCATCGGTCGCCACAACCACGACTCTGCAGGTGATCTCGAGCCGCAACGCCGGCGCGATTGTCAACATCCTGCCGAACGTGGTGAACGCCGAGACGCCGTTCATCCTCCCGGCTCCGCTCCCGTAAGTCCTGCAGGTCGCTGATCGATGATGGGTGGCGTGGTGCCACAGCGGCATCACGCCACCGATCGCGATCGACAACACTACCCCACTGGAGCTTTATCCCAATGAATTTCAATCGCACCATCCCGAAGCTCGCGGCGATCGTCGCGGCGTCGTCGATCGGTCTGACGGCCTGCTCCGACGAGCAGAGCACCGGATCCATCGCGCGCCCGACGAACACGCCGGTGACGCTCGAGGTATCTTCACAAACGGCCAAGCGTGGCGATCGTATCGCCGTCGCCGTCAACATCGATGCCGCACCGTCCACCGTTGGTGGCATTCAGGGCACGATCGAGTTCGATGCCGCGCGCCTGACCTACATCGGTCAATCGCCGGTCGGCGACGCCATCACGGTCGCGAACAACAAGGGTGCCTCCAAGGGCACGCTGCGCTTCCTGTCCGGCAACCCGATGGGCGTGAAGGGACGCGTCGCCACGTTCGTGTTCGAAACGAAGGGTGACAACTACTTCTCATCCATCCGCTACGTGCACGACAAGGCCGCCAGCGCGCTGGGCAATGTTCACGAAATGTCAGTCACGCTTCGGGGCACTGCCGTCGTATCCGACCTGTCAGTACCGTCGGACGCGGCGATGATGACGATTGCGGATTGGGCGGCCCGGCTGACGCCGGCCGGTGACAAGAACGGCGCAGTCTCTGCCGGGCCGGGCGAGTACTCGCTCAACCTGCAGTACGGCGACGTGGACTTCAACAACACTGTCGACCTGAACGATTTCCTCTCGGTGGCCAATGCCGCCGTGGGTAATAACCAGATCATCATCGGCACCAACGGGCCAGCAATTGACGTCGATCTTGTGATCGCCGGCAACGTGTTCCCGACCAATGCGGCCGGCGCCTGCGGCACCGAAGCAGATGGCACGCGCGTTCTGGACCTGAACGACTTCCTCGCCGTCGCCAACCGCGCCGTCGGCAACCCCGAGACATCTGCCGGCACGCTGATTCCAGGTCGTGGTCCGGTTGCCACGAACCGCATCACGGTCTCGGGTAACCTGACGGGCACGATCAACTGGACCAAGAACAACGTCTACCAGCTCGATGGGCTGGTTCGCGTCACGGACGGCGCCACACTGAACATCCAGGAAGGCACGCGCATCGAAGGCAACACGGCCATCAACCCGTCGGCCCTGTACGTCGAGCGTGGTGCTGCGATCTTCGCCGTCGGCACGCAGAACGAGCCGGTCGTCTTCACCTGCACCGGGACCAAGGCCCCGGGTTGCTGGGGCGGTATCTGGATCTCGGGCAAGAGCAATGTGAACACGCCGAATGCAACGATCGGCCTGTCACCGGCGTTCGCACCTCGCACCGGTCAGGCGCCGGTTCCGGCCGACGCAGGTGGGTGTAACCAGCAGGTTGCCGAAGCTGGCGCCGCGCCGTCATACGGCGGCTGCACGCCGAACGACAACAGCGGTCGCCTGAGCTACGTCCGCGTCGAGTACGGCGGATTCATCGTCGCTCCGACCCGCGAGCTGAACAACCTGACGCTGGCCGGTGTCGGCAGCGCCACGCAGATCGATCACGTGCAGGCGCACGGCGGTTCGGATGACGGAGTCGAATTCTTCGGTGGTACGGTGAACACGAGCTATCTCGTGATCACGGCCAACAACGACGACGGCTTTGACGGCACCGGTGGCTTCACCGGCCGGTCGCAGTTCGTGATCATCCAGAATGATGCCGGTGACGTGAGTTCGGGTGCCGACTCACGCGCGATCGAGATGGACAACTGGGACTCCTCCAACCAGAACCTCCCGCGCACGCAGCCGCTGATGTACAACTTCACCGTCACGGGCAACCTGGTGAACCGCTCGTCCACTGCGGCGATGATGTTCCGTCGCGGCACTGGCCCGCGCCTTGCGAACTCGATCATCGAAGGCTGGCCGGCAGCGATCTCGCTCCGTGATGCCTTCACCTGCACGGGCTTCGGCACCGGCAATCCGCAGGTGCTCAGCACCACGTTCATGGAAGTGACCACGGTGTTCAGCGCCATCGACAACACCGCGGCCGCCAACATCCCGCCGACGTGTGCGCCGGCCACGACGGTTGCAGTAGCAACTAATGTGAACACAGGTAACGCTGCCGAGACCGAGTTCCTCACCGGTCAGGCCGGTTACCGCGTTCGCAACAGCTCGGGCGGTGTGCTCGGCATCGATCAGGTCCTGCTCGACGGCCGCAACACGCTGCTCCCCGACTGGCGCATGCGCGCGACGGTGGCCGGCGGCTCGACGCCGACCGAAGCTGGTACGGAGCCGGTGCCGGCTGGACTCGTGCAGACGAACTACCGCGGCGCGGTGAGCGTTCTCTCCGCCGGTCAGATCCCGTGGTACTCTGGCTGGACCCGTCCGTTCGCGACGGCCACCACCCCGTAATGTCTCACCCTTGAAGGTTGCTGTGATCGTATGAGACGTCGCACACCGAAATCCGTACGATCCACGATCGCCGCCGCACAGTTTTGTGCGGCGGCGCTCGTGCCTTGGGCAATATCCGGATGCACAGACGCCACCGCCCCGCCTAAGCCACCCTACCTCGCCGTCGTCACCCGGCTCACCACCTGGCCGGGCGCAAGTGCCCCTGCAAAAGTGAAGTACCGCATCCGCGAAAGTACCGCCGGCGTGGTGCGATTCGATCAGGAATTCATCGTCGCACCGACCGACACGATCATCGTCCCGGTCATCCCCGGCACCTACATCGTCGAGGCGGAAGACCTGCCCGCCCGGTGCGTATTGCCACGGGGCAGTCGACAGCAGGGCATTTCGGTGTCCGAGGCCGACAACACGGGCATCATTCGCTACCAGATCGAATGTCGCGGACTGCTGAGCCTCACCGTGATCGCTGACGGTTATGACGTCGACAAGGATTTCGTCTTTCGCGCCCGCAGCAAGGTCACTGGGCTCGAACGCACTGGGCTCGTCCCTGCCAACGACACGCTGACCATCGAAGACATCGGCTCGGGCGACATCGAGGTGGACCTTGGCGGCGTCTCGCCGAATTGCGTTGTCACAACCGACGGCGGGTCGCGCCAGACCGTCAAAGTCACCCCGACTGGCGGTGCGGCAATCCAGTTCCGCGTGCAATGCGCCAATGTCGCGCACCAGCCGAGAATCGTCGCCTTCACCAGCGGCTACATCCAGGGTGCCAGCATCTTCCAGTTCCGCGTCTTCGATCCCGACGCGGACCTGATCGGCTACTACTGGGACATCACCGACTGCAACGGCAACACCGTGCTGCCGGACAAGCGCGAACGCGTGCGAGTGAACCTGCGCGGCGGGCGCGGCGCAACCAATGATACGCTCACCGTCGTCGGCGCATTTGAACTCGGCCTCGAGAACGCGGCGCTGGCGGGCCGCTGCACCGAGATTCGGGTCTACGACGCCACGGGTAACGTCAGCAGCATTGCGACCCACAAGATCGGCACGGCGACGGGGTTTCCTCCCGTGATTCGATTCTTCGACGCCAAACTCCAGGGCCAGGCGTTCGTGAGCAGCATCCTGGAAGCGAGCGATCCGGACGGCGATATCGTCGGCCACTTCGTGCTGGTGCGACTGCGCGACGGCGTGCTCTCCATCCCGGACGGTGTGCCAGACCTCGGGTCGATGGACCCCGTCGGCTACCTCGGCCTCGATGTGCCCAACATCCCGACCACCGGCCGCATCAAGTGGGACGATGTGTACTCCGTGATCATTTATCTGATCGACTCGAAGGGCAATGTGGCAAGGATCGAGGATGAAAACATCTTCAACTGAGTTGCACGGGCGGCGCGGTTCCTGTGCAGCGCTCGCGTTCCTGCTCGCCGGATGCAGTGGCGATACCCCCGTCACGCCAAAGCCCAGCGAAGCGAAGTGTGACGGTGTCGCGGTCACTGTCCGAACGCTTGCGCCGTTCGAGCGCGTCGTCATCTCCGGCAGCGATGTGACCTGCTTTGCGCTCTCAGGTGGTGATCGAGAGTATCTGGTCGTGCCGCAACTGACCGGTGCAGCACTGCCATACGGAGGCTATGGCTTCAGGCTCGGCGATCCGACGGCGGTCACCGCACGAGTGCAGTCCCCGAACGTTGACGAACCTGCGTGGCTACGCATTGCACAAGGTCAGGCCTCGGCAGAGCAGGCGCCCGATGCGCAGGCCGTCCTCGATTTGCGCATGCGAGCGCGCGAGGCGTCGTGGCATCCTGCTGCCGGGGCGCGTACGACTGACGTCCGACTGCGCGTTCAGACCGCGCAAGCGGCGATCGACACGACGCGATCGTTCAGTGTCCTCAATACTCTCGCGGCCGCGCCCGGCTACACGCCGGTGGGCGCCCGTCTGCGATTCGCAGGCACACGGGTGCTGCTCTACGTCGATACCCTCGCGGCGGCCGCCTTTACCGATGCTGAGCTCACCGGCATGGGTACGCTGTATGATCAGCGGCTCGCTCCGGCCGTGAACAGCACCTTCGGGGCCGGCTCGGACATCGACGCGAACGCGCGCGTGATATTCCTGCTCACGCCGACGGTCAACGCGATGGTGAGCGCGTCGCAGTGCACGGCGACTGGCTTCGTCCGAGGTTTCTTCTACAACCACGACCTGAGCAGCACCGACGCCACCTCGAACCGGGGCGAAGTCTTTTACGCCTACGTACCAGATGCGACCGGCCGCTGGAGTTGTGCGCACACCAAGTCTGACGTTCTGGCAAACCTACCGCCGACCTTCATGCACGAACTGCAACACATGGTGTCGTTCGGTGAACACGCCATCAAGCGGAACGGCACGGCCGAGGAGGTCTGGCTGAACGAAGGGCTCAGTCACATGGCGGAAGAAATCGGATCGCTGACGTACGAGACCCGATTTCCTGCGCCAAGCGGTCGCACGAATCCGGCGTCGATCTTCCCGGATTCAGCGTCGCCGTTCATCAACCCGAACGTGCTCTACTCCTACCGGTTCCTGTTCTCGAGCGCGATCTACTCGGTCACGAGTTGTGCACCGGGAACCTTCTGTTCGCTGGCCGAGCGCGGAGGGACCTGGCTGTTCCTGCGCTGGATCGCGGATCAGCGAGGCAGCGCGACGTTCCGTAGCCTGGTAGAAACGAATCTGACTGGTCGGGCCAATCTGGAAGCGGTCACCGGCAGGCAGACCGCCGCGCTGCTCGGCGACTTTGCGCTCTCGGTGAGTGCGGACAGCGTGATTGGTGTTGCGCGTACCGCCGCGCCGGCAACGGTGCGATTCTCGAGCCGAAATTTGCGGCAGCTGTACAAGTCACTGTTCGACGTCTTCGGCATTCAGGGTGGCGTGGGGCGACCGTTTCCGATCGAACCGTTGGCGCTGGCGAGCGGTACGAACCTGACTGGCACGATGCGCCCAGGCACGTTCCTGACGTACCGTATGCGACTCAACGCCAGTACCCCGAGTGCGGTGCTGCGCATGCTGGCCGCAGACGGTACACCGTTCCCGGCGTCGAGCGGGGCGCAGGTGTCGATTCTGCGGATGCCGTAGTGCA
>CAYMQV010000141.1:0-12403 GCA_964392395.1 uncultured Gemmatimonadaceae bacterium | reverse complement strand
CTGCAGCCACCATCATTCGGCGACGCTGCGAACTCCGGGTTTCGAAGGGAGGAAGCCATTTCGCATTTCTTCGCATACTATGCGCACTTCGAGGCCGTCGACAGCAGGCGTCACACCGGCGCGCGCGGAACGCTTTCACCTCCGCTTCCGATCCGATTTCGTCGGCAGCACGTTGATCTTCTCCGTGCCGAACTTGCTCCACACCGCAATGGCGCCGCACCCCGTGATGCCACCGTTGAACTCTGGTGGAACGAGATTCACCCTCGGGTAGACTTCGAACGCCGCAACGCTGCCACGCGTCACGAAGTCATCGATCGTGAACTCTCGTTTGTCTGCGTGATAGTTCCATCGATGTACACGAATGGAATGCAGGCACGCCCAGACAGGTCGCGCATCAGGATGCTTCCCCCCTGCGCCGTGGCGCTCACTGTGAGGCCATTCATTTCTCGGAGCGCATCCGTCACCCACAACGTCGATCGTTCCCGGACCAGATCACCTGAGAGCATCTCGCCTTACCGCTGCGTGCACGACGTTCGATACTCCTGACGAAGAACGGAATGTCGCGACCTGCCACCACTCGCATTGTATCCAGCTCGACGCGCTGCACCGGGAGCACGAGGGTGACCGAGGCCTCGGCCGTTTCTCGAAACTCGATCGGAATCCGATGCGGGCTGTAGCCGATCAATCGTGCTTCGACGGTTCGGGTGCCTGCCCCGACGTCGCGGATGACGAACGTCGAGTTAGGTAATGCCGGCATTCCCGCAGAACAGGTGCAGGTGCGTGCTGTTCGCCTGCCCAGGCAAGACGACGGGGGTCACAGAAACCAGGAGTCTTCACGTTGCAGCTGATGCGGAAGTCACCATGGTCTTGCGGCAGCCGTCGGCTGCGGCGTCGTTGGGGCGATTCGCATTGTCGATGAGCCCGAGTCACCCTGGAACACTATCACCGTCGACCCATTGAGCCCCTGCATTCCGGGGAACGGGTTCGCGATTGTCGTGAGCAGTATCGGGCCCTGGTCATACCTGACGTCATTCGCTGCCGGGGTGTTCTTGAAGTACTCGTTGTCGTAATTCGCCCCGCACGGAATACTCCCGTAGCGTCTTTCGTAAGGCCGCAGTACCGTTGCTCGCGTTCAGGCGCACGTCGCGCAAGCCGATCAAATCGCAGATCGCGCCGGTGGTCGAGCAGTAGGTCCACGAGGTGTCTGACGGTGGCGGCGGCGCCACTGACGTCCGCACGGTCAGGCGGCGCGTTGCTGCGAGCGCCACATGAGTGACCGTCGCGGGCACGCTATGGCCGTGCCGTCGTTCCTACCCATGCGGAGCAGGCCCGCCCCGTTTGCCACCGCTGTGCCTGGCCCTGCCAGCCCCATCACATCGCCGTCCGATCACGACACTCACCTCGAACGCAGTCGAGGTAGTTTTTGAACTCGATCTGCGTGATCACGGCCACTACGGCACGTAATACATGTCACGCCCATCGCAGAGCTGCAGCGTCGAGTCCCGACGCCTGTTCACGCACTCCCGCGTGAACGTCGTCATCCCATCACGCGCCCACCCGTCCATCCAGTCGGCATGCAGCGACCGGCCCCCACGGATCGACGACGAGTACATGTCGCTCGAGAGCCGCCACTGCAGCGGGCGCGAATTCGCCGTCACCGGGAACGCCACGATCTCCTCGACCCGCGGCAACCCGATGGGGTGCGTTGATGGGCAGTACGACGTACCGCCACCCACGTAGATCGCGTACGCCATGTGTGACTGGTGATCGGGAGAATCCAGGTCGCGCCCGTTCCAGCATTCCGGGAACGCCACCGACAGCATTACCTCATCGCCCACCGGACAGTTCGGAATGAATCCCTCGGTGTTCGGGATATTGGTCCGCGAGCAGTACCAGTTCGCGACTGACTGATAGCCTGTGGCATTCTTGTTTCCCGCGATCATGCGCAAGCCCGCAGGAATCGGCTGAAGCCCTTCGGGTGGCAGAATGTGACTCTTGTAATAGAACGTGCCGCGTGACGGAACCTGGATCTCTTGCGTGACCGCATCGTAGATCGCAGGGAACCAGTAGCCGGTGCGGTTCATCGTCCCGCCATGACAGGTGCTGTTCCCGGATGTCGCGATGGACTCTGTCGTCGAGGTGCCGTTGATGCCGGCGTTGCCGAAGAACATGTGCAAGTGGCCCGCGAACGGCTGATTCGGGAACACGATCGGATCGAAGAAGCCGAACTTCGTGAAGCCGCACGACATACGGAAGTTGCCTTCATCCGCCAGCGTGCCGGGCTGACTCGTGGAGGCCCGGGTCAAGATCACGCCCTGACCAGGGTCGCCCATCGGCACCGTGACCGACGCACCGAACCCACTCATGCCGGGGGAGGGGTTCGTAATCACTTCCGTGCGAAGCCGGCCAAGGTCGCATCGGACGACAGTCGATCCCGCCGGAAGTTGTGCCGGAAAAGACGCTTGATTGCAGACGATGCGACCGAAGGCGTCCTGCGTCACGAACTGCCCGCTCGAGGCCACCAGTCGCACGATGTGGAGCCCGGTGAAGTTCTCGCAGAACGAGCCCGGATTCGAGCAGAACGTCCACGAGGTATCCGACGGCAGTGGCGGTGGCGGCGTCACTGACGTCCGCACGGTCACGAGGCGCGTGGCCGTGAGTGCCACACCAGTCACCGTCGCGCGTACCGTGAGCGACGTGCCCGCGGTCGTACCAGTGAATGTGCTGCGGTAGGTCGAATCGCTGGCGGTGTAGGCCACGGCGCTCAGGCTGCCGACGCTGGTTCCCCCGGTGGCCGTCACGCTGACCACCAGGCCTGCGCCACGCTTGTTTCCAATGGCATCGCGCGGCGTGATCGTGATGACGCTGGACCCGCCGACAGGCACCGAATCAGCGCTCACCGCCACGGTACTCGTGCCCGCAGACACCGGGCCCGCAGTCACGCGCACCGTCCGGGTCTGCGTGACTGTCGTGCCTGCCGCGACCGCACGCACGGTCATGGCTGTGCCAACTGCAGTGCCGGTGAGTGTGGCGCGATAGCTCGAATCGCTGGCCGTGAAACTGACGGCACCGACGGTGCCGGTCGCGGTCCCGCCGGTTGCCGTGACGGTCACCGTTTGCCCGGTTCCGAGCAGGTTCGATTGCCCGTCGCGGGGAAGGACGGTCACGAGGCTCGTGTTCCCGACCGGTACGGTATCCGCGCTGACGGTCAGGGTGCTGAGGCCCGCGTTCACCGCCCCAGCAGCAATCGTGATGGGGAAGCTGACGCCGGTGAGGCCAGGGCTCGTCAACTGCAGACGGGCCTGGCCTGCCCGACCACTTACACCGATTGCCGGAAACGAAGCGCTGCCGGCATTTGACGTGCTGATGGGACCGGCGCCGGTAATCGTGCCGCCTGTCAGCGCGCCACCGCTCGTTGTCGTCAAGCTCGCACTGATCGCGATGCCGGCTTGAGCGACGGTGGTATTGCTCGCGCTTCGGAGTTCGGCAACGGCTTGTGAGAGCGTCATGCCACTCCGGACGACGATACCGACCGTGGTGTCGCCCGGGAACAACGTGAACGCGAGCCTGGCGGCCGGAACTGGTGGGACCACCGGTGCCATGATCGTCAGTTGCCTCGTGGCTGCCAAGGCTCGGCCATTGACGGTAACGGTCACGGTGCTGGCCGTGCCGGCCGTGACACCTGTCAGCGTGAGGCGGTATGTCGAGTCAGCCGTGTTGAACGTGGCTGCGGAAGGTGTTGCCGTACTCGTTCCACCACTCATCGCAACCGCAACGGTCTGTCCCGCGCCGAGCCGATTGCCGGCGGCGTCCAGCAGCGTGATCGCCACCTGCGACGCACCGCCAACAGGGACGGTGTCTGGAAGCACGGTCACGGCTGAGGCGGTCGCCGAGGCCGCGCCAGCGCTTAAACGAATCGCCAGGCGTGCCGGAGCCAGCGAGGGCGCTGCGAACATGAGCCGCCCGGAGGTCGCCAAGCCACTCACGGCGAGTCCGCGGAACGTCGCGATACCCTCGGCCGACGTGGTTGCGGTATCGGCGCTCACGATCCGTGCCCCTGGCAACGGCAGATCGCCCATGGTCGTCAGTGCGACCGACACGCGCACGCCGCTCCGCGGCACGGCAACTCCACTGGCGTCGATGAGCTGCGCGGTGATCGCCTGCGTCAGGGTGTCGCCGCTGTTGACCGGGAACTCCGCAAGGGAGTCCATGGTGATTCCGGCGACGCGAAGCCCGGTCGCCGTGCGGCCCGAAGGCGGCGCAACGGGCGGCTCGCCCTCCGGCATCGCGGCATCGCCGCAGCTCGACAACAGTAAGAGAGACGCGATCGCAAGCATACGGGACATGGTACCTGACGTGGTCCCGATGGCGCTCAGAGACTCGATGCGCGCGGCCAGTAACGACCCGTTCGCGTCCGGGAGTCTCGCCGAGACGTGATCGCCTGGCAAGCCGTCGAGATGATTTCCTTCCTTCACACGTAGCTTCGTCGCGAGTGTGTACGTCATGGTGCTCTACCTCTTCCGGTCGTATTTGGACTACGCGAATCCGTCGACGTCGTGCTGACGCGCGTTTGGCACGGCCACACACTGCATCACTGTCGCGACACACTTCGGGTCGCCCGGGCCCATCGACTCGCAGGTGCGCATGGGCACGTGACCGTGGCTCCAGGACCAGCCATTCAAGCAGCGGACAATGTTCGAACCGCCCGTCGTCGACTTCAGCAGACTTCCCCCTCCCAAGATGCTACACCAGCGACTTCGTGCGCCCGACCGTGAGGACGGATTCCAGCCTGTCGATCGTCTCGCTCAGACCCGCGATCCGGTCCTCTATGACTATAGTCGGCGCGGCGGCGAGCCCTAGCGGACTCGGCGCCAAGCGCTGGCGGGAAACCGTACTAAGCCGTTAGCAAGTGTCATGCCCGACCCTTTCGAAGAAATCAAACGCCGTCTGGATACGATATACAGACGGGTGCAGCCGAACGAGGTAACCAGACGGTGGGCAGCGGCGCGGCGGTGGCTGCGGCATGGTGAGAGGCTCTGACCCGGTGCCGGTGCGATGGGTCCGGAGAGTTGCCGACCACGGTACCGCTAGGGCTCACTGAGCAGAAACGAAGGAGGGCGGAGCAGCGGGATCGTTGCACTGCCATCGCTGAACACGCTCTCGGGGATGGGCCTGCGAGGAGTTCAACCACGGATGTGCCACCCTTTACGACGCCGCCGACGCAAAAGTGCGCCCCGGTCAGATCGCACTCCTGCGACGAGCAACAGCTCAAAAGCACACGCCAAGTCAGATCATTATGACTATTACAGTCAGGTACCGAGCGTCTCGATCTCTGATCTCAAGGCGCGCCTGAGCGCGTTCATCGACATCGTGCGAGATGGGGACGAGGTGCTCGTGACTGGTCGCGGCCGACCGGTTGCCCGTCTCGTTCCCGTGCGGGGTGACGCGCAGGAGGACGGGCAGCGCGAGCTGCTGATTCGGAGCGGTCGCCTTCGCCCACCGTCAGCGATCCTGGCGCCTGACTTCTGAACGCGGCCGCGCGCGCTCGACGCCGATGGACGTGCCCTGGCGGTGCTGCTCGAGGAGCGGGACGTCGGTCGGTGATTTTCTGGGATTCGTCAGCGCTTCTGCCGCTCCAGCTGCGGCAGCCGCGGTTGCCAGAGGCGCACGCACTGAGCGCCTGCGACGGTGACATGGTGGCGTGGTGGGGATCCGCGATCGAGTGTGCCTCGGCGTTCGCGCGGCGGAACCTGTCAATGATTTTGAGACACCGGGCGGGGACAGTTTACTGAGTAACTGGTGCGGTTGGCGGCGGTGCGGGCGGGTTGATCCAGGCGGCCGTGGGCAGGGCGGCTGGAACGGGTGGTTGATTGACGAAGCGGTGCGGTGTGGCCGCATAGGCGGCCGTGAGCACCACCGCCCGCTGGGCGCGACGCGCGTCAGCGCGGCCGTGATGCATGTCACACGGCGTGTGCAGGCCCAGGCCGCTGTGGCGATGGATCGTGTTGTACCAGACGACGAAGGCGGTGCAGTGCGCGCGGGCATCTTCCATTGAGCCGAAGCGCGTCGGGAAGGTGGGCCGATACGTGAGCGTCTTGCACTGGGCTTCGGAGTACGGATTGTCATTCGACACGTGTGGACGCGAATGCGTCTTCGTGACGCCGAGTTCCGCCAGCAGGAGCGCGACGCTGGTGGACGTCATCGCCGCGCCGCGATCCGCGTGGATCGTCAGCTGCCCCCGCGGAATGCCCTCGCGACGCAAGCACGTCGCGATCAGTCGCTCGGCCAGCTGTGCCGATTCGCGCGGCGCGAGCATCCATCCGACGACATAGCGACTGAAGACGTCGAGCACGACGTAGAGATGCAGCGCACTCCACGTGGTCGGGCCTTTCAGTCTGGTGATATCCCAACTTCAGAGCTGATTGGGCCCGGTCGCCAACAGCTCGGGCGCGACATACACGGGATGCCGTCGTTGCGCCCGGCGCTCGAGCACCTCGTGCGCCTCCGCGAGCCGCCGATACATCGTCCGTTCGGCACAGAGATAGCGCCCCTCGTCGAGCAGCGTCGCGTAGACCTGCGCCGGCGCGAGATCGACGAAGCGGTCCTCGTGCAGCACCGCGAGCACCTGCACGCGTTCGGGCGCCGTGAGGGCGCGTGGGGGCGCCGGCCGTTGGGGCGTCACCGTGGCCCGCACCGCCTGATCGCGCGCCCGATAGCAGGTGGCCGGCGCCACGTCGAGCGCGTGGCAGAGCGCGCGGCGCTGGCCGTGGGCGGCGGGACTTGTGAGCGTCGTCATCAGCGCGGCTCGCGCGGCGCGTCGCCTGGACTAGCGCGAGTTCCAACGCGGCGACGCGCGGCGCCAAGGGATTGGGAGCCGTTGGCGCCGGGCCACACCGCTGTGTCAGGGCCTCGCCCTGCCGGTCGGCGGCACGCGACGCGGTCAGGTGCGAGGACTACAAGCCTTCGCGGCGGAGCAGAGCGCCGATCTCCCCGGGCCGCGTACACGCCGCCGCGGCGTCGAGGAGCCGGCGCTTGTACGCCGCCGTGAACCGGCGGCGGGTGCGGGTCGCGGACACACTCACATCAGGATTCAGCCCGAGCGTCGGAGCAAGAGACAACGGGACATCCTCGATCACCCTCGTACACTAAACTACGGGAAGATCGGTGTCTCACTCATATTGGCAGAGAGGGCACCGGCCGCTCATGTACTGACGGGGAAAACCAGCTCAGCTCTGAGTGACGCGAGTGGCTCACAAATGCGACGCTCCAGAATTTCAAGGTGATTTAGAACCACCGCGACGGCGTGAAGCGGATACCCGCAGTCAGGGTCGTACCACCGATGTCGATCCGGTCGAACGAGTCGTAGTCGCCATTCATCTCGGCCGATCCCCACTGGCGACGCAGCTGGCCGTCGATGGCGACGCCGGCGCCAAGCGGAACCTCGACCCCGGCTGTGGCATACGCGACGAAATCGCGCGATGCCGAGCGATACTCGTCGTTGTAGGCGATGCGTCGGTCGGCGTCGACAAAGGTGCCCCACTGCCGCAGGCGATACTGCGCTCGCCCGCCGCCGGCACCGCCAACGAGGCGTGCCCGGTCGCTCCGCGAGCGTGCGTCAGCGTGCGTGACGCCGCGCCAGCGCCAGGCCACGACCTGCACGCCGGCGCTGAGCATCGACGTCAGGTCGAGGGTGGTGCGCTGCGCGAGGCTCGGCGCCGGCGTGGTCGGGGCGGCGCGGCTGGTGGTGCCGATCGTCCGCGAGCCCGCATCGAAGCGCGCCACCATCGACCAACGGCTGTCCAGCGCGACGTGCATTGCGCCTCCCGCCGTGCGCGGTCGCAGCGCGGCGGATCCCGGAGCGAGGTCGCGATCGATCAGGGTGAAGAGCTCACTGTTTCCCGACGGCCGAAAAACACCCGCGCTGGCGGCAATCGTCACCCGATCGAGCCAGCGACCGCCCGCGAGCGACTGGGCGTGCGTCTGGCGTGTCGTCGCGGCACACGCAATCGCCAGCAGCGCACCGTGTCGGAGATGGCGCGCGTTCACGGCGTCACCGACATCGAGGGATGAAGCACGAAGCCGACGGTGACACACGACGTACGCGCTTTTCGGCGCCGTACATAGCTCATGCACGAGGTGTGCGCACGACTGGCGCTGACGCTGTAGGTGCGCGCGGCGCTCAACGCACCGCTGCGCACCACGACCTGCGTGCTGCCGTCACGTACCGAGCGTAACGTGCCGGTACCGTCAACCACCACGATGTTCGAATCTGCCGCAGAGTAGGTCAGCGCTGCGAAGCCCGATGTCATGGCATTCCCGCGTGCGTCGGTCAGCCGCACCAACAGCGGCCGCGCTTCGCCGACTGCGGCAAAGTTTGAATCCGCGGCCATGATCGAGAGGCTCACAGCCACCTGCTGCACCGTGACCTGCACGCTGTCGACAGCCGTGCCGACGTAATAACCGCCCGGTACGACGCCGGTCTGCGCCGAGTCCACACGGACGAAGACGGTGACGCTTCCGTTGCCGATCGCCTCGAATCGGCCGTTGCCCAGCGGTGCGAGAATGCGGGACGCCGACAGGGTGTAGCGCGGCGTCACCCCTGCGACGGTACGTCCGGCGCGATCGAGCACGCGCGGCAGCAGCGTGACCGTGTCACCGAAGCTCGCCAGTGCGCCGGGAGCGGCACCCTCGAGCTTCACCGACTCGATCACGGAGCTCGAAGGCCCCGTCATACGGTCCGGCGCACAGCCGGCAGCGGCAAGGAGCAGGGTTGGCATCGCGACGAGACGTGGCCAGCTGGCGACGCGGCGGCGCAGTGTAGTGCAGGTCATGGAGTGATTACCGGAGTGGCGGTGCGGGCAAGCACGATGGCCGTGATGCGCATGCGGGCACGTGCGGCCGGATCGATCCGTGGAATGCGCCACGTTTGCGTCGGCTCGTCGTACGTGCCCTCGAGTGGAATCGTGGCGACAATGCGGAAGCCCGGCTCATTGAAGGCGCGCGGAATGAGCACATCGAGCGCCGGCCCCGGGCCTTCGTTCGTCACCGTCAGCGTAATGACGATGCTGTCGCCAACCGCCGGCGTCGCGCGATCGGTCGTGGAGCGCAGAACCAGTTCTGCGGGAGGATCGGTGACCTCGATACCCACCGCGACCGAGCGCGCAGTGTCGTCCTTGTCGATTCCGTTGACCTGCAGTGTGTAGAACCCCGGCAGAAAGCCGGCGGGCACCAGCATGGTGGTGTCGAACGTCCCATCAGCGGCGACGGTGACCTGTGCCAGCAGCTGCGGTTGTCCCGGTGCACCGTTGGCGTAGGCATAGACAGTCACCACGGTGCCGGCCTTGAAGCCGGTGCCGCTGGTGCCGGCCCGGCCGCCATGTTCGAACGAGAGGATGCGGGTGGAGTCGACTTCGATCGCAACACCGCTGCTGTCTTCGGTGCGTAGTCGCAACGCGACGTTCGGCGCGGGACTGACGACGATCATCGAGTCGTTCACGACAGTCGCAGCGACGGGTTGCGTGACACCGTTGGCGGTGCTGCCAGCCGTGCCGGGCGCGCTCACGATCGGCGTGCCGCCCTGCGGACGCGTCACGCCGACCGGCACGACTGCTGCTGCGGATTCGAAGACGCCGGTCGCGCACCCGTTCACCGCCGCGACGCGCACGCGGGTCGGGCGATTGTTGCCGAGGCCCGTGAACGTGGCCGATGTTCCAGGAACCGGAATGGTCAGGGGCGACCAGGTCACACCGTCATCCTGGCTCACCTGTGCGACGTACGAAGTCACGGCGCTGCAGCCATCGGTGAGCGGTGCAATCCAGCTGATGGCGACGCTGCCATCGCCCGGGGTGCCGGTGACGCTGCGCGGTGCCGTGGGCGGCGCATCTGCCGCGAACTATCTCGTCCAGCTGACCGGCGCCCCGACGACGACGGCAACGATCATGGCACCATCGACCGCGCCGCCGAGCGTCAGGGTCGCCAGTGCCACCGGCTTCGCGACACCGACCAGCGCGTCGTTGAACACCGCCGTCACCGTGCCGATCGAGATGGCGTCGTTGGAGATCGCGCCAACGAGTGAGAGCGTGTGGCTCAGCACCGTGGCGCTGGTGGAACCGTCAGCCACCTTGTCGGCAGCGACGAATGCGCCGCCGACGGTGAGCGTCCTTTTCGTGATGGTCGCGGTGGCCGTCGGTGCGCCGGTAATGGTGAGTGCGTAATTGGCCGCGCTTGTACCGCTGAGCCCCGCCGCCGTGATCGACACCGGCGTGGCCACGGCGACGCTGGCAGTCGCGAAGACCGCGGTCACCGACGCCAGCGCGACAGTATCACCAGCGGCGACGTTACCGAGCGTCAGGCCGGTCACGTCGATCGTGGCTGCCGTGGTCGCGTCGTATGTCCTGGACGATGCGCTGAACGAACCACCGAGCGTGAGGCTGCGCGGTGTGATGCTCGCCGTCAGCCCGCTCGGCTGCGACAGGGTGTAGTTGGCGTTCGGTGCGAGGTAGCCGGTGACGGTCACCGCCTTCGCGGTGCCGACGTTCACCGTCGTGACGCTGGCCGTTGCCGTGCCGGTGACTGCATGCACCTCGCCGGCAGCGAGGTTGGCGTACGACGGCGTGCCACCGAGTGCAATGACGGTCGTGTAATCGTAGATCCGGCTCGTCGCCGTCACGCCGGTGATGGTGAGTGCGCGCGCTGTGATGCTGGCGGTGGCCGTTGGTGCGCCGGTGAGGCTGGCGGTGTAGCGCGCCGCATCGGCGCCGCCGAGCGTGATCGCGGTTATCACCGCCGTTCGCGAGGTGCCGGCGGCGGCGCTCTGGAAGGCGAACGCCACCGAGGCGATGGTCACCTGATCGGGGGAATTCACGCCGATCAGCAACAGACTGCTTCCGTTGGCGGCGACGGTGGTCGTGCCATCGTACGTCTTCGATGTGGGCGAGAAGCTGCCGCCGATCGTGATCGTGGTGATCCCCGAGCCGATCACAAGCTCATTGATGGTACCGTCGCTGAGCGTGAAGCCGGCGGCGTTGGTGAGCGTCGACGTGACGTCGTACGTGCCCTGCGCCAGCGGTGTCGTGAGCGCCAGCGACCAGGTGCCAGCTCCGGTGGCGACACTCGGCGTGGTGGAGCTGGTGTACTGGACGCCGCCGACGACCACCGCCAGCTGTTCCCCGGCCTGGATGGTGGCGGTGCCCGTGATCGTCGGCGTGGTGGAGCTGGTGTTGAGCGAGGTGACCGTCACCGGACCGGCCGGTCGCAACGAGATCACCGTGGCGAGGTAGGTATTGAGTGCCGTGAGCACCTGCCCTTGCGCTGCATTGCCGCTGGTGTTCGCGCCATCGACGACGGTGCTGCCCCCGTAGCCGGCGATGTATCCGCCGACGCTGGTGCCACCGTTCACCGAGCCATCGGTGATGCTGATCGATCCCCCGCTGTACGTCAGCGTGATCGGGCTGACGGGACGCGGCAGGATACCGATCAGATACGTGCCACCGCCGTTGTTGCGCCAGTTGGCCGACGCCGGGATGTCGATCGTCGTGCCGTTGGTACGCACGATCCGGAGCGTGCCGGGAATGTCATTGCCCTGCAGCTCGAAGGTGCTGACGGACGACGACTGGATGAAGAAGGTGCGCGCGATCTGCAGCGTCGGGTAGGTCAGCACGTTGTTCGCCGTGCCTGCCGAAGAACCGCGAGTGCCGATGAATCCCTGGGTGAACGGTACGCTGATGATGTTCTGTGCCTGTACCGCTTCGGCACACAGCAGTATGACAACCATCGTTCCGAGACGCACGGTCAGGCACGCCGCAGCGCGCCGCGAGCTCCTGCATTGAACTGCGGATGGCATTTCGCTTTCCGGACGAGAAGCATGTCGACAGCGCCAAGGTGGCGACCATCGGTTACGCCTGAGTTTCGGGTCGGAGCGAACGCAACTTCATCTCTGATTGCCTCAAGGCCTGAACCTGCCGCCCACGATGCACCTGCGAACAAATCATGGATGTGGGCCCGGCAGAAGGACGCGCCGCCTCACCGCAGCGGAGACGGGCGCGTCAGCGTGTCGACTGTCAGCCGGGGGCCGAGTCCTCCACCTAGCGGCATAAAAGTCCGTATTCGACCGCTGACACGCGGAAGTGACATTACTATCCGTATTTGGCGTATATTTGCTCAGCGAGATCATTAAAGTGCATATACAGCCTTCATTGATCAATCGAGAAGCTCATGTCACGACTCGTGTCACCCGTTCCACGACCAGTCTTGCACCCAGCACCGCCGGACGCCGCAACCCGTGGCGCTCTGGTCGCAAGCGCAGCGGAGCTCGGCCAGGTCGTCCGCTGGGTACGAGGTGAGCGCCGGGTGACGAGGGCCGATGCCGCCGCGCGCTCCGGCGTCAGCGGCAACCTGTTTCGCA
>CAYMQV010000140.1:0-12417 GCA_964392395.1 uncultured Gemmatimonadaceae bacterium | reverse complement strand
CGTTGCATGGGGTGGGTAGGCATTAGCTTGGCGGAATGTCTCGAATCTTCAGTGGCATCCAGCCCTCGGGCGAGCTGCACATCGGCAACTACCTCGGGGCCGTCAAGAACTGGGTCCGGCTGCAGGAAGGGCGCGACGCGACCTTCTTCTGCGTCGTCGACCTGCATGCGTTGACAGGAAACTACGAGCCTGCCGATCTTCGGCGACGTCGGCATGAAATGGCCGTCTCGCTGTTGGCGGCCGGCCTCGATCCGGAGCGCTGCACGCTGTTCTTCCAGAGCGCGGTACCACAGCATGCGGAATTGGCCTGGATCTTCAATACGGTCACCCCGCTCGGGGAGCTGGAGCGCCAGACGCAGTACAAGGACAAGGCCAGCCGCCAGCAGAGTGTGATCACGGGTGTCCTGACGTATCCCGTGTTGCAGGCGGCCGACATCCTCCTGTATCACGCCGCGCGGGTTCCGGTGGGCGAGGATCAGGTGCAGCACCTGGAGCTGAGCCGCGAGATCGCTCGCCGCTGGAATGCGCGCTTTGCGGCGGAGGCGCCGTACTTCCCGGAACCACAGCCGTTGCTGACCCCCGTGCGTCGCCTGATGGGGCTCGACGGCCAGGCGAAGATGTCCAAGTCGATCGGCAATACCATCGGATTGCTCGAGTCGCGGGAACAGATCTGGGACAAGCTGCGCCCGGCCATGACGGATCCAGCGCGTGTCCGGAAGAGCGATCCCGGGAATCCGGACGTCTGCAACGTGTACTCGATGCACCAGGCGTTCGGTGACGAGCCGACGCAAGCCACGGTCGCCTCGAACTGTCGCAGCGCGGGGTGGGGCTGTATCGAATGCAAGAAGGTGCTGGCCGAGAGCATGGAGCAGGTGCTGGTGCCGATCCGTGTTCGCGCCGCAGAGATCGGAGCGAAACCATCGACTGTGACCGATGTGCTGGAGGAAGGCGCAACGCGCGCCCGGACGACAGCACGAGAAACAATGCGCCAGGTGTACGAGCGCATGGGGCTGACTGACTGATGCCAACACCGCGTGCAATACTTGGTGGTATGTTCGCCGCCACCGTGACGCCATTCGACATGAATGGCACACTCGATCGCGACGCAGCGAGGCGCAATGTGCGCTCACTGCTGGATGCAGGGCTGCACGGCGTATTGCTGGCCGGCTCCACTGGAGAGGCGGCGCTGCTCGATCAGACGGAGCGCGACGGCTTGCTCCAGGCGGTCCGTGACGAAGTGCCGTCGTCCCGATTTCTGCTGATGGGCGTGGGTACTGAGAGCACGCGTCACACCATCGCCCGCGCCAGGCATGCCGCGACGCTCGGTGCCGATGCCGTGCTGGTGGTGGCGCCGCACTACTTCACCGCGCTGATGACCCCCGCGGCGCAACGCGCGCACTATCTCGCCGTCGCTGATGCGTCGCCCGCACCGGTCGTGCTCTACTCGGTGCCGGCGTTCATGCACTACCACCTCGATCCGGATGTGGTGTGCGAGTTGTCATTCCACGAGAACATCATCGGCATCAAGGATTCGAGCGGGAATGCCGAGTGGCGCAACGGCTACCTCCGCGCGGCCAGCCCGACCTTCGCCGTGATGACCGGCCACGCGCCATCCCTGACGCAGGCGTTGGGCGAAGGCTGTGCCGGCGCGGTGCTGGCGGCGGCGTGTATCGCACCAACGCTCGCACTGGCCGTCGCGCGCGGCGTGGGCCTTGGGCATCCGGAAGATGCCGCTGACGCGCAGCTCGGCCTGAAGCGCATCGCGATGGAAGTGGCGGTGGTGTATGGCGTGCCGGGGCTCAAGGCCGGCGTGGATGCGGCTGGAATGATCGGCGGTGCACCCCGGGCGCCCTTGATGCCCGTCAGCGACGAGGGGCGTGCGGTGGTGCGGAGCGTGGTGAGTTCGGTGCTCGAGGTGGTGGTGTAGCTGTCTCCACGACCTCGGTTCTTGCGCATTGGCGAACATCGTCCGCCGTGCGCTCCGGGCCAATCAGACGCGACTACTTCGCGCCGCCCGTGCCGCCGACGCCAAGGGTGTCCGAGATCCAGCGCTCGAACTGCAGCAGCAGCGGATGCCCGGCGCCGTAACCGAAGCGCAGCGGCACCAGTGCCCGTTGCGCGGCACCTGCAGCCGCAGGATCACGTGCGGCCGCGAGTGCTCGCGCTTCGGCGACCAGTGCGTCGCCGTATCCCGCACTGCGTGTCGTCGCCAGCGAATCGACGTCCGCAGCACGCTTCGCGAGGCGAGCTTGTGCAAGTGCCACGGCTGAGTTGCCGCTTTGCAGCGCCAGTGCGCTCGCGTGCAGGTAGGTTCCCAGCAGAAACTGGTCGCCACCGCCCTCGCGCTTGCTGAAGGAACGCACGAAACCTCTCAGCGTGTCCAGCGCAGCGGCTGCGCCATCGTCGTGCGCGGCCATCGACGCGCTGGCGCCGATGGCCGCCACGCGCATCGACGGAACCGGTGGCGCCTTTGACAACATGGGCTGCATCGCCTGATACACTCGGCGTGCCTCAGGTGCGTTCGACATCTGCAGCAGCGCATCGACCAGGAGCGCGTATGCTTCGAGTTGCACCCGCGGATTCTGCGCCTCGGGGTCCGCAATCAGTCGCCCGGTCTGCGCCACGACACTATCCGACTGCTTGAGGCGGGAGTACACCTGCATCCCGCGATATCGAAGGACCAGCGGCACGGCAGAGCCATTCTCGCTCGGCCCGATCCGCGCGATCTCACGCTCCAGCATCGCGCGTGCGGTGACCAATTCACCCAGCCACATGAGTGCAGCGATGTGGTTCCCGGTGGTGACCTGCATCGCTTCGGTGTTCTCCCGGCCGCTGCGGCGCATCACTGTCGTCAGTCGGACGAATGTCCTCGCCGCGTCGCGCGTTTTGCCCGACGACTGGCTCATCCCAAGATTGTTGAGCGCAACGGTGTAGTTCGATGTCAGCGTGTCGCCACTCGCCTCGAGCAACGCGACTGATTGCCGTGTCGCCACGATCGCGGAGTCGAACTGCCCGGCCGCGCTGAATTGGCGCGAGCGCGCGGAGTTGCAGGCGATGATGGTGCCAGTGGTGTCCGGTCGTACCTTCGGCATCAGTGACAGCCCCTCGCGCAGGCGGACAGCGGCCGAATCCGATTTTCCTGCCTGCAGCATCACCCAAGCCGTCAGACACAGGTTGGTCGCTTCGCCCTCCGCATCATTGGCACGGCGGGCTGCGCGCGCGGCAGCGAACAGCACATCACCCTGGCTCTCGAGATCGTTGAGATCCGCGTACCGCTCGGCCAGAAAACCGAGCAATGCGCTGAGGATGACTGGATCGTTCGCATGCTGCGTCTCGACCGATTTCCGCGCCATCGCGAGCATCTCCGATGGCGTGAGTGTGCGTCCACCCGGACCCACAAAACTCATCATCGCGACCTGCATGTCTCCGGTGGCGCGTGACAGCTGCAGAGCGCGACCGGCCTTGTCGCGCTCTGCCTCGGCCACCCGCGTCTGACGCCACGACACGCCGGTGGCGGTCAGGAGTGCCAGCGCGATGCTGCCACCGGTGAGCACACCGACGCGGTTTCTTCGCACGAACCGCGCGACGCGTTCGCTCGTGGTAGCGCGCCGAACGGAAACGGCTTCGTGCCGCGTCGTGCGGCGGAGATCATCGGCGAATGCGGTGACAGTCTGGTACCGGCGGCTCTGGTCCTGCTCGAGCGCGCGGGCGAGAATCGCATCGAGATCGCCACGCAGAAGCTTCGGCAGCGCGTCGGCCGACGACTGTCGCGCAGCGGCGTCTTCCGAGAGGACTGAGGCTGCGACAATGCTGGCGGCAACCGGCGGCCTCGCCGGCATGCTGCCCGTCAGCATGGAGTAGAGCAACACACCGAGCGCGTAGACATCGGTCGCCGCCGATTCAGGCTTTGAGGCGAGTTGCTCAGGCGCGGCGTACGCTGGCGTGAACGGCAACGGCGTGGTGTCGGTGTCGGCGCCATCCTGCTGCGCCAGGCGTGCAACGCCGAAATCGAGCAGCTTCACCGTGCCACCAGTCGTCACCAGAATGTTCGACGGCTTGATGTCGCGATGAATCACGAAGTGGGCGTGCGCGTGCTCGACGGCGTCACAGGTCGTGAGGACGAGCGCAATGCGCTGGGCGACCGTCAGTCGCTGCTCGTCACACCATTCGTCGATGCGGACGCCATCGATGTACTCGAGAATCAGGTACGGCTGGCCACTTTCGCGCACGCCGGCGTCGAAGAGTCGTGCGATACCAGGGTGCGTCAGTCGCGCGAGTGCGGTGCCTTCCTGCCGGAACCGCTCCAGCCCTGCGCCGCCGAGCCCACGAAGATTCAACAGCGTGACGGCCGCTGATCCCTGAAAGGCGCCGTCGGATCGCTGCGCGAGCCAGACGCTGCCCATTCCACCAACGCCCAGTGAGCTGATGAGCGTCCAGGGGCCGATGCGCGCGCCGGCCAGTTCCTCGGCGTGCGGCGTGAGCCCGTTCAGCGCGCGCGTCAGCGTGCCAGCGCCGGCGCGTGCGGCGTCGGTCCCGAGCAGTTCTCGAACGTCACGCGCGCTGTCTGGATCGATCGTCGCCAACTCGGCAAGCCAGTACTCCCGCGCATCACCTGTCAGGTCGAGTGCGGTGTCGAGCAGCGGGCTGAGTTGTGTCCAGCGGACAGCATCGATCATGTGCGCCATGTGAGACGTTGGTTCGCATTTCGCGCGGCGTTCCTGAGCAGATACTGCGCACAGATGCGGAGAAAGCCGAGCGGCCGAGTAGCGTCGATGGTCGGCGTGCCGCGTGCCGACGCCTGCGCGAGTACTCGCTCGACTTCGGCAATCAACGTCGGCGCATCGCGCCGCAGGTCATTCAGATAGGCCCTGCGACTCGGCCAGTCCATGCCGCGGGCGGTTATGAGGAGCGGTTCGATCGCGCGGGCGACGTAGGTCTGCTTCAGCATTTCGAGAACCTCCGTGCGGTGAATGAAGAGCGAGCGCCTGCACCCTTCAATCGCAGATCGACGTGTAATGCCGACACCGCGATGGCCGCACTGACGCGTGCGGCGGCGCAGGCGCCTGAACCGCGCATCACCAGTCGTGGGCGCGGCCCCGACGCGTCGCGCCCGTGCCGGGTCAGATGCCCCTCGAGGACGGCGGACTCGACCGTTTGGCGCCCCATCGGCGGACGAGACTGTGATTGACAGCGTTCTCGGTCGTCAGTATCCTGAATTTCGTATAACCTAAATAAATGATTCCGATGACACTCGCTGCCTGGTTCTGTTCGAAGGTGGTCGTCGGCTGCCTCGCCGGTGCGCTCGCGGGCGCGGCATTCGCCCAGCCACCGCTGCCAGCAGTGCTGGTGGGCAGGATCTCGTCGGCGGGGCAGCCGCTCGAGGGGGCCACCGTGGGGCTTGAGGGTGATCCGCGCCGCACCGTCCGCGCCGACGCTGCGGGCCGCTATCGCCTCATCCTGCCGGCGACGGGAACGGTCCGGGTTCTGGCGCGGGCGATCGGCTATGCACCAGTCAGCCGGACCGTGACACTCGGCACCTCAGGCCAGGACACGCTGGACTTTGTGCTCCGGCAAAGCGCCTCGACGTTGAATACGGTCGTCACGACCGCGACGCTGCAGGAGCGCTATCTGTCCGACTCGCCGGTGAAGGTCGAGCTGGTCACACCCGCGTTCCTGCAGCGCAACGTGAGCAACAACGTGATGGACAACGTCTCGTTCCTGCCTGGCCTCACGCAGCAGGTGGACTGTGGCGTGTGCTTCACGAACAACATTCGCATCAATGGCATGGAAGGCCCGTACACCGCAGTGCTGATCGACGGGACGCCGATGATGAGCGCGCTGGCCACCGTCTACGGTCTCAACTCGATCGACCCGAGCCTGATCGAGCAGATCGAGATCATCCGGGGCCCGAACTCGACGCTTTACGGATCGGAGGCCATGGGCGGCGTGATCAACATCGTGACGAAAGACGCACGCCTTGCACCGAAGTACAGCCTGAATGCGTTCGGCACCAGCGATGGCGAGACGAGCGTGTCGCTGGCGGCGGCGCCGAGCGTGGGTGGGGTGCGCAGCCTGCTCAGCATCACTGGCAGCCGCAACGCGCACTTCGTCGATCGCAATGGTGATGGGTTCAGCGATCTGCCGCTCGTGTCGCGTCTGTCGGTGATGAACAAGTGGGTGACGGGCACACCGGCGAATCGGCCGTTCGAGCTGATGGCGCGGGTGTATGGTGAGGATCGTTTTGGTGGCACCGATGCGTGGACGCGCGCCGATCGCGGATCGGCATCAGTCTACGGCGAGTCGATTCGCACGTATCGTGCAGAATTGCTCGGTACCTATCGGCCGGGCGCACCTGGAACGCCGCTGCGATTTGATCTTTCGGGAAACTGGCACGATCAAGACAGCTTCTACGGCGCAACGGTCTACCGAGCCGCGCAGCAGGTGGCGTTTGCGCAGGGGGTCTGGTCGCCGCAACTGGCGCGGCATGGACTGACGGTTGGGGGCGCCGTGCGCTATCAGCGCTACAGCGACAGCACCCAGGCGCAGCGCACGACGGATACCCGTGTGATTCCCGGCGTCTTTGTGCAGGATGAAGTCTCGCTGGGCACCCGTGCGTCGATGCTGGCGGGCATCCGCATCGATCATCATGAGGCGCACGGCGTGATTGCCTCGCCACGCCTGGCGCTGAAATGGACACCGGACCCGCACACGACGATTCGCGTGAACGGTGCCACCGGATTCCGCGTGGTCAGTCTCTTCACCGAAGATCATGCCGCACTGACTGGTGCGCGGACCGTCCGCATCGACGAGGCGCTGCGGCCGGAGCGCTCCGCCACCGCGACCGTGAGCCTCAATCGGGTGATGGACGTGCGCGGCATCGAGGATGCAATGACGCTCGACATCGATCTTTTTCACACTCGATTCAGCAATCGCATCGTGGGAGATTTCGACACCGACCCGAATCTGATCATCTATCGCAACCTGCGTGGTGCGGCGGTGACGCGAGGGGCGTCAGTGGCACTCGGCTACGCGACGTTGCGGCAGCCATTCACGGGCAGCGTCGGGTTCACGCTGCAGGACGTGTTCGTCGAGAACGGCGGCGTACGCCGTGCCCTTCCGTTTGCGGCGACGGCGCAGGGCGTGTTTTCGCTTGGCTACCGGATCGATCGGCTCGCGCTCACGCTCGACTGGACCGGTCGTGTGCAGGGCCCGGCGGCACTGCCGCGCTTCGATGGGCTGGCATCGCGCTCTCCATGGTTCACGGAGCAGCATCTGCAGCTCACGCGGCGCAGGCCTGGCGCGCCGGACCTGTACATCGCCGTGAAGAATCTGTTCAACTTCGTGCAGCGCGACGCCATCGTGGATCCGTTCAATCCTTTTGGCGATCGATTCGATACCGCGCGCGTGTACGGACCGCTGCAGGGCCGGAGACTGCTCTTTGGTGTCCGGCAGATCGTGGGCCGCTGAATGCGGTGTCCTGTGCGTCAGGCGCTATGCGCGACGCTGGTCGCCGGCCTCGCGGCAGGGCGCGCGAACGCGCAGTCGGTGTCGACGGTCAGCGACACTGCGGCGCGCGCGGATCTGTCGTGGGCGATGATGTCGCTGACCGGCGAGCGGATCACGCTCGAGGCGTTCCGCGGCAGGGTGATCATCGTCAACAGCTGGGCGACGTGGTGCGAGCCGTGCGTGGCGGAGCTGCGCTCGCTGAGTGCGCTGCGCGCGGCCGTGCCCGATTCGGCACTCGTGTTCGTGCTGGTCGCGCCGCAGCAACGGTCGGCGGTCCAATCGTTCGTTCGGCGACGCGGGCTCAGCCTGCCCGTGTATCTCGAAATGGCGCCGGCCCCCCCAGGCTATCGATTCGAGGCGGTGCCGACCACCTGGGTGATCGACCGCGCGGGGCGTATCGCACTGCGACACCGGGGTGCCCAAAACTGGAATACGGCAGCTCTGCGTGAGCGCCTGACTGCGCTGCTTGGAACCCCGGCACCGGGACGGCCGTAGGCTCGGGCATGAGTCCAGACATCCTGATCCTGCTCACCGCCGTGCTTGGCGGACTGGTGATGATCCCCCTCGGACTGCCGGGCATCTGGTTGATGCTGATCGCGGGCGTCGGTCACCGCCTGCTGGTGACGCCGCCGACGATTGGGTGGCTCACGATTGCCTTGCTGGCGGTGATCGCCGCCGGCGCGGAATGGGTCGAATTCTCCGTCGCGGGTCGGTACACGACGAAGTACGGCGGCTCGCGTCGGGCGGCGTGGGGCGCGATTATCGGCGGGCTGGCAGGCGCGTTCGTTGGAATTCCCATCCCGGTGGTCGGGTCCGTGATCGGCGCGTTTGCAGGGGCATTTGGCGGTGCCCTGATCGGCGAGTACTCGCTCGAGCGGGATCACGGAAAGGCCGCGCGTGCCGCGACAGGGGCGCTGATCGGGCGGGCGGTGGCGACGGCGCTCAAGAGTCTGGCTGGCTGCCTGATCGGCGTGTGGCTGCTGGCGGCCGCCTGGCGCTGACCGGCCCGGCGTGACGAGGGGCTTCGGGAACGGCGCCAGGGGCGATTAGCTTCACCCCCAGACGCGCGACCTGCGCATCACATTTGTCTCTGCACCCGCACCCCTGGAGCCCGCGATGGAAGCCATTCTTTCCGCGATGTACGCCTTCGTCAAGGTCTATCTCGTGGTGCCATCGCTCGTGATGGACGGCATCTATGCGCTCGGGCCCGTTGTCGCGCCGCTGCTCGGCCTGGCGCTGTCGGTGGCCTTCCCGTTCATCTTCCTGCGGGACAAGAAGGACGCCTGAACCGGCGCGGGGGTAGCAGACCCCCGGCGGCACCGTAGGTTTCGCCAACGCCACGCGCCCATCGCGCGTGGCGTTTTGCGTGCGGCGCCAAGCCCGCGCAACCTCCTGTTCGAGACTGTTGCGCGCTCCTCGTGCGGCGCGCCAAGGAAGAGATATCTGATGTTCGACGCGTCGCGACGCACGCTGGTGGTAGTCGGCGCCCAATGGGGCGACGAGGGGAAGGGCAAGCTGGTCGATGTACTGGCCGAACGCGCCGACTGGGTGGTGCGGTATCAGGGCGGTGCGAACGCCGGCCATACCGTGCACATCGGCGACAAGAAAGTCGTGCTGCATCAGATTCCGAGCGGCATCATGCACCCCGGCGTGCGATGCGCGATCGGAAACGGCGTGGTGCTCGATCCGGAGAAGCTGTTCGCCGAAATCGACGGACTGGTGGCTGACGGCATCGATGTGACGGGGCGCTTATATGTGAGTGAACGCGCGCATCTGGTGATGCCGTATCACAAGCTGATGGACGGCGCGAGTACGGCCAGCAAGGCGATCGGCACCACCGGTCGTGGTATTGGCCCGACGTACGAAGACAAGGTGGCGCGCCGCGGCGTGCGCGTGCTCGATCTGCGCAATCCGACGCGCCTGCGGACACTGGTGGAAGCGGGTGTCGCGAACGCGAACGGCCGCCTGGCGCTGATGAATTGCGAGACACGCGCCGACGTCGATGCGACGATGACGACGCTGCAACAGATTGCTCCGCGGCTGCTCGCGCTGGCCGAAGACGTCAGTCTGCAGATTCATCGTGCGCTGAAGACGGGCGCCGCCGTGCTGCTGGAAGGGGCGCAGGGGTCGATGCTCGACATCGATCACGGCACGTATCCCTACGTGACGAGCAGCAATACGACGTCTGGTGGTGCCGCGATCGGAGCCGGAATGGCGCCGACGGCGCTGCACTCCGTTCTGGGTGTGGTGAAGGCGTATACCACGCGGGTTGGTGCGGGTCCCCTGCCAACCGAGTTCATCGAGCCGATGCAGACGCAGATGCGTACGCTGGGCAATGAGTTTGGTGCAACCACCGGTCGTCCACGGCGGTGCGGCTGGTTCGACGCGGTCGTGGTGCGCTTTGCCGCCCGGATCAATGGACTGACCGATCTGGCGGTGACCAAGCTCGATGTGCTCGACACACTCGACCGCATCGCGATCTGCACCGGCTACACCATCGATGGCGAGGTGCACACCGAATTTCCAGCCGACCTGGCGTTATTGGAGCATGCCGAGCCGGTCTACGAGTGGTTCGATGGGTGGAGGCAGTCCACCGCCGACTGTCGCTCGCTCGATACGCTGCCGTCCACGGCGCGCCGCTATCTCGATCGTATCGAAGAGCTGTGCGAGACGCGCATCACGTACGTGAGCGTCGGGACGCGTCGTGACCAGATGATCGGGATGGAAGCGGGGGTGGTGTGATGGAGGAGGCCGTTGGCGCCGTCGTCATCGGCGCTGGCCCCTGTGGCCTGGCGGCATCGATCGCGCTGCAGCGCGCCGGCGTGAGCAACCTGATCATCGAGCGCGATTGTCTGGTGAGTGGCATCGCGTCGTACCCGACGGAGATGACGTTCTTCTCCACCGCGGAGAAGATCTCGATCGGCGGCGTCCCATTCGCAACCAGTGCGGCCAAGCCGTCGCGCCGCGATGCGCTGGCCTACTATCGCACCGTGGCGCACCACCATGGCGTGAGGGTCCGGCAGTACGAAGCCGTGACCGCGATCGAGATGCTGGGCGATGATCAATGGCGCGTGATGTCTGCCACGCGGGCTGGCGAGCATCGCACGACCGCGGCTCGGGCGGTGGTGATGGCCACGGGGTACTTCGGCTTGCCGAACCGTCTTGGTGTGCCAGGCGAAGCGCAATCGCACGTGCACTACCGGTTTGTTGAAGGACACATGGCGTATGACCAGGACGTGGTCGTGGTCGGCGGCGCCAACTCGGCCGTCGATGCAGCGCTCGAGCTCTATCGTGCCGGTGCGAGAGTGACGCTGGTGCACTTCGAAGGATCGCTGGATCCGAAAGTGAAGCCGTGGGTGCGTCCAGATATCGAGGGGCGCATCAAGGATGGGGCAATCACCGCATTGTTCAATGCGCGGGTGGTCGAGATCGGCGGTGGCTGGGTCGACCTGCAGCAGGCGGGTGGCGTGACGCGCGTGGCGGCAGACCATGTGTTCACGATGCTCGGCTACATGCCGGAGACTGCGCTGCTGAAACAGGTGCAGGCACCGATTGATCCCGTGACCGGTATCCCCAATCACAATCCGGCAACGATGGAAACCCCGCTTTCCGGGCTGTTCATTGCCGGTGTGCTGGCCTCGGGGTACGACGCCAACAAGACGTTCATCGAGAACGGTCGTTTTCATGGCGACCTGATCGCGGCGCGCATCGTGGAGCGACGGGCTCGGGAACTGCATGTCTGATGGTGCCTGCCCGGATCCTGCGTCACGCCGCGCGTTCCTCGCCGATGCGGGCAGCTGTGCCGTGCACCTCGCACTTTCGGCGAGTCTGGCGCCGCTCGCGGTGCGGAATGCGTGGGCTGCCTCGACCCGCGGTGCAGGCGTCGCGCGCTGACCGTGCAGGTCAGGGAACGTAGGCCCGTGTCCAGACCAGGATCGTGGCGCAGTCGCTCTTGCCCACATACTGCGGCGGTGCTTCGCTCGGGTTCGCATACACTTCGATACCGCCAACGCGACGGACGGTGAGCAAGTCATCCACATCCGTGAGTCCATCACGCATCAGCAGGCCGTCCATGTAGACGGTCGGTGCGCAATACCCGCGACCAGAGATGCGTGGCCTGCCCGGGTTCTGCGTGTCGGCGCCATTGACTCGCAGTGATGGCGCCGTTTGCAGTGCCATTGCGACATTCATCGCGCCGCGTTGCTCGATGGTGTTGGCATCGAGGAAGTATCCGACGCCCTGCGCGCGGCGCTTCATGAATCCGCTGCGATCCACCGCAGTGCTGGTGACCTTGACCGAGCCGAGCGTGGCAACCTTTGCGCCGATGGGGATGGTGATCGTGGTTTCGCGGTTTGGACGGAAGTCGGCGGAGCTGCGAACCGGTATATATCCGAGGGCCGTGACTTCGATCGCACGAGTACCAGCGGAAACTCCCGCGACGCGAAACGCGCCGTTGGTGTCGGCGGTGGCGGCGAGATCCGTGCCTTGCACCGCGATGCGCGCGTTCGGAACCGGCGAGCCGTCGGCCGCGATGATTCGGCCGCTGAGCCGTGAGTTGCCGCTGGGCGCGGTAGCCGAGGCCGCCGCCACAGGGGCCGTCGTTGCGATCAGCAGGTTGCGGTGCAGTAGCGGAACCTTGGGAGGGAAGGTGACTTCGATTTCTCCACTCGTCGCGCGTCGGCTCGTCGTGTCGGTGGAAGACGCCGCCGCGGTCCGCGCCTGCACCAGCAATGGTGCGTCGGTCGGGACGCCACAGGCCACGTATCGTCCGTCGCTGCCAAAGGCGACCACCACCTGCTTCGGCACGCGTCGGATTCCACCATCGTCGACCCGCAACTCCGCCCATCGTACCACCACGCTGCCGCCAGTCAATGCCACGTCTTCGTCGGCGTTGAAGACCCGGCCAATGAC
>CAYMQV010000139.1:0-12556 GCA_964392395.1 uncultured Gemmatimonadaceae bacterium | reverse complement strand
CTGCTCGAACACGTTGGTGAGCCGCCGCGACGCCGTGTCATCGGGCACCGGCACGAACCGATACGACTGCGACTTGTTGCGGATGACATCACGTGAGTCACCAAAACTGGTGTGTCGCATGCCAACCGTGTTCAGCTGATGCTGCGCCGCGAACTGCGGAAACGACTGCCCCGTGAGTTTGCGAATCACTCGACCGAGCAGCAGGTAGTTCGTCTGGTTGTATTGAAAGCGCTCCCCAGTGACGAACGCCATCGGCAGCAGCCCCACCCGCCGCAACGCGTCGTTCTCGGATTCTCCGACCACCAGGTCGCCCGATGCATCGAGTACGTCTGGAAGACCGGAAATATGTGACAGCAGCTGGCGGATCGTGACGGGGTGCCATACGGCGGGAAGACTGTCGAGGTAGCGCGACACCGGTGCGGCGAGATCCACCTGCCCCTGCTCGACCAGCTGCATTATCGCGACGCCCGTGAAAGCCTTCGTCGCCGAATTGATCGAGAAGACGGTGGTGTCTGTCACCGGTAGCGCATACTGCAGGTTGGCTGTGCCGTACGCCCCTCGTAACACGACCTTGCCACTGCGCACGACGGCAATCTGGAGACCCGGGATTTTCCGTTCCCTCATCTCGGTCTGAAGATACGTCCGCAGACTGTCATCGCGTGCCGCAGTGCGGCTGCGTGTCGCCGATTGCGCGGGGAGGGTCGCAGCGGCACACACTGCGAGCAGTGCGAACGCGTGACGGGGGTTGCACCGTGGCATGTGATCCTCGTGCCCGTGAGTTGGAGTCTGACAAGATCGACACGTCAACACTTCGGCCTATACGGTATCGCTTCGCCACAGTTTCATGCATCGCCCAGCTGCCCTTCATCCGCCAAACACCACGTTCCGATGTCGCACTCCAACGCGCCACTTAGCGACCGCGAATGACCGCGGTCATGGCGGCGATGTCGCGTGTGATCCCCTCCGGTGTCCCGGCGCCGTAGCTGAGCAGCAGGCCGCGGTGCACTGCAGGACCGTGGCAGTAGCGCGAGAGCGCGCCGACGCCGATTTCGCGCGACTGCGCGGCTCCGGCGATGCCGACATCGTCGGCGCCGGTGGCCAAGTGGGCGACGAGGTGCAATCCGGTGTCCGATGGGCCGAGCAGGACGCGATCGCCCCATGATGCTGCGATCCCGTCGACGAGCGTATTGCGACACGTCTCGTAGTGATTGCGCGAAGCGCGCACGTAGGCAGCGAAATGTCCGCGCCGCAGGAAGTCGGTGAGCACGCCCTGCAACAACGGCGATGTGAACCCATCGGACAAGCGGCGCGCGGCACCGAAGGCATCCACCAGCGACTCCGGCACGATGATGTATGCAAGGCGCAATCCCGGGAACAGCACCTTGTTGTAGGTGCCGACATACAACACGCGTCCACCACGGTCCATGCCCTGCAGCGACAGCATCGGTCGATCAGCGTATCGGAATTCGCTATCGTAGTCATCCTCGATGATCCACGCATTGTTGGCCGATGCCCATTCCAGCAGCGCGCTGCGTCTGGCCATGCTCATCGTCACGCCGAGCGGGAACTGATGCGACGGCGTGGCGAATGCGACGCGAACTTCTGCATGTGCGGCAAGTTCGCGCACGACCATACCTTCGTCGTCGACCGGAATCGGGATCACCGTCGCGCCCGCGGCCATCAGTGCGCCGCGGGCGCTGGTGTACCCCGGGTCTTCCATCGCGGCGCTTCCGCCTGGGTCGAGCAGCAGCCTCGCGGCCAGATCGATCGCCTGCTGCGTACCGTTCAGTACGACAACCTGACGCGCCGAGCACTGCACACCGCGACTCAGCCGCGCCTGATCGGCGATCGCCTCGCGGAGTTCGAGCGTGCCGAATGGGTCGGCGGAACGGAACGTGGTCTCTCCTGCGGCGCGGGCCCGATGCGCGAGCAGCTTGCTCCACGTGGCACTGGGGAAGCCGCGCACATCCGTGGCGCACGGCGAGGCGTGACGATCATCCGCGATCTGGGCGGCGCCCAGCCTTGCGATCAACGTTCCGCGCTCGGAGAGCGTCGCCGGCGCCAGCGGACCGGTCGTGACACGCGCTGGCCCCACCGCCTCGCGCCCTCCACGGCGCCGCACGATCGGGCTGGTCTCGCCGATCGTCGCGGCCACCACCGTCCCGGCTCCGACGCGACGTACGATCAATCCTTCGGCCCGCAGCTGAGCAAATGCAGCATCGACGGTGTTGCGCGATACCACCAGGTCGCTGGCCAGTCTGCGCGCCGACGGCAGCCGGTCGCCGGGCTTCAGTACCCCGCCAACGATGTTGTCACGCAGCCGGCGATAGATCTGCGCATGGAGCGGAGTGCCAGATGATTCCCGGCCACGCAGAATGGGTACTGCCTGACCCGCTCCACCGGGTTTGCGTCGGCGCTGTCTGGTCACGCCGTCGGCCACCCGCAGCGCGCATCCACTGCCGCTATCGTCCCGCTGGCAGCAGCGACTGGTACACGAGCGTGGTGAACCGCGCCGCGATGTCGCTCTGCAATGGCAGCTGCTGAATCATGAACACGATCACCAGGCGCTCCTTCGGATCCACCGTGTATGACGACCCGTAGGCCCCGCCCCACCCATACGCTCCGACCGACCGAAACCCGTCCGCGCCCAGTCGCTCGACCGTCGAGAAGCCAAGCCCGAAGCCGCGCCCCTCGGCGGCGTAGAGTGCTCCTGCCTGGTTCGACGTCATCAGGTCCACGGTTCGAGGCGCCAGGATGCGCGCACCATCGAGGACGCCACCATTGAGCATCATCTGCAGGAATCGTCCGTAGTCGCGCGCCGTCGACAGCAGTCCGGCACCGCCCGAGAAACTGCGGCGCGGCCCTTCCGCGTAATGCCCCTGCCCACGAGCGCCATCGGGTGCACGAACGCTGTGCCGAGTCGAGTCGCTCGCATACACGGTGGTGAAGCGCGGCCGCTTGGCATCAGGCAGAAAAAAGTGCGTGTCGTTCATGCGCAAAGGCGCGGTGATCCGCATCCGGAAGAACTCATCGAGTGGCATCCCCGAGACCCGTTCGACCACGCAACCGAGGATGTCCGTGCTGTAGCCGTACACGAATGCGGAACCAGGCTGCTGAACGAACGGCAACGTGCCGAGTCGGTCCATCGAGGTGCAGGTCGGTTCCTCCTTGTCGGCGGTGTACCAGCCCCAGCCCGCCGCGGGCCCGAGCCCCGCTGCGCGATACTGTTCGGCCACCTGCGTATCCGTGCCGTACGACACACCGGCCGTGTGGGTGAGCAGGTCGCGAATCGTGATCTGGCGCCGTGCGGCGACGGCGGCGGTCGTTCCGCCGAGTTGGACCGTGGTCTTCGCGAACGTCGGCAGGTAGTCACTCACCCGATCGTCGAGCGCGAGCTTCCCCTGCTCCACCAGCGCCATGATCGCCACGCTCGTCAACGCCTTCGTCTGGGACGCAATGCGGAAGATGGCGTCGGGCGCCATCCGTCGGGCACTCGCCTTGTCGGCCCAGCCGGCCGCTCGCTCGTACAGCACCTTCCCATCACGCAGGACGAGTCCGACCGCACCGGTGATCGTACTGTCGGCCACCGCCCGTTCGAGGAGCGAATCGATCCTGGCCAGCCGGGCCCGGGTGGCGTTGGGCGCATGTGCCTCTGGAGCGGCGGCACCGACCTGTGCGCGCAACGACGGCGCGGCCACCAACAGGATGGCGGTCAGCGCCCGACGCACGGCCGCTGGCGACCCGAGATAGAATGCAGTTGTCATACCGGCCAGAATGCCGACCCACACCAACTTCAGCAAGTGAGCGTTCATGCGCTGGCTCCCGATTGCCCTGCTCATCGTCGGCGGCTGCGCGGGCCGACAGCGCCAGGCTGCATGGGTCAACCCGCACGCCGACGAAGCGATCGGGACGGTCCGGGAGATGTATGACGGTCGGCTCACACCGGCGCTCGCGGCGACCACCTTTCGCAACATCGACCGACTCTTCCCGTCGCGGATCATCGCCCACGGGCCGACGGCGGTCCCGCTGCTGCCCGCGAGTACGCTGCTCAGCGCCGTAACGTGCACCTCGCGCGACCAGGTCGTCTCACTTGACGAATACATGCGACTCAATCGCGTCAGTGGGTTGCTGGTGCTGAAGCAGGGCCGCATTGCCCTCGAACGATATGCGCTTGGCGCGACACCAGCCACGCATTGGATGTCGATGTCGGTCGCCAAGTCGATCACCTCGACGCTGATCGGCATCGCACTGCACGAAGGCCGGATCACATCACTCGACGAACCGGTGACGAAGTACGTGCCATCGCTCGCGGGCAGTGCATACACCGGCGTCACGATCAGGCAGGTGCTGATGATGGCCTCGGGCGTGAAATGGAACGAGACCTACACCGATCCCAGCTCCGACCGTCGGCGACTGCTCGACGCGCAAATCGCCCAGACGCCCGGTGCGGCGCTGTCGCTGATGGCATCGCTGCCTCGCGCAGTCGCGGCCGGATCGACCTTCAACTACAGTACCGGCGAGACACTCGTCGCCGGCGAGGTGGTGCGCGGTGCGGTGGGCACATCGCTGTCGGCATATCTGAGCGAGAAGCTCTGGAAGCCCATCGGCATGGAGAGTGACGCCACCTGGTGGCTCGACTCGCCCGACGGCCACGAGATTGCCGGCAGCGGGATCTCCGCCACGCTGCGCGACTACGCGCGCTTCGGCCAGTTCTTCCTCACTGGCGGTCTGGTCGCCGGAACGCGCGTGCTGCCCGAAGGGTGGCTGAACGAGGCGGGTTCGCCGAAGACCCTCTCGAGTGGCCGCAGGGAGCAATACGGCTACATGTGGTGGCCCGTCGACGCGCCGGCCGGAAGCATCAATGCGAATGCCTTCTCGGCGCAGGGCATCTTCGGCCAGTCGATCTACATCAACCCGCGCGAGCAGGTGGTGATCGTGCAGCTGGCGGCCCAGACGAAGCCCACCGGCGGCGACGTGCTGACGCCCGAGGATTGTTTTGGCGCGATGACCGAACAGCTGCGCGCGCAGGCTCCGCCGGCACCGACACACCCCGGGGCGGCACAGGGCCGCGCCATGGCGATCGCGCGGGCCCGCGCCGACAGTGCCCGCTACCCCTACACCGACGCCGACGTCGCCTTCATGACCGGCATGATCGAACATCACGCCCAGGCCATCGTGATGTCGAAGTGGGTGCCGACGCACAACGCGGACCCGGCCGTTCAGCGCCTCGCGGAGCGCATCATCAATGCACAGGAAGATGAAATCGCGACGATGCAGCGCTGGCTTGCGGACCGCGGTAAGCCGGTGCCCGACGCGAAGCCGATGGCGCACGACATGCCCGGCATGGATCACACTGCGATGATGATGCCCGGTATGCTGAGCGACGCGCAGATGAAGGAACTCGATGCCTCACGCGGCCCGGACTTCGATCGACTCTTCCTGCTGCTCATGATCCAGCATCACAAAGGCGCCACGGCGATGGTGACGAATCTCTTCGGCACGACCGGCGCCGGCCAGGACGAAACGATCTTCAAGTTCGCGTCCGACGTGAACGTCGATCAGACCACCGAGATTGCCCGGATGCAGCGCATGCTCTTCGAGTTCGAGCTGAAACGCGCTGGCACACCCGACTGACCACACTGCTGTCACGATCCGCCGTTCGATCACCGTCCCAACCCAGGAAGCCGACATGGCACGCGTCTCACTCTCCCGCACGGCATCGGTGCAACGCTGCGCGACACCAACGTTCGTGCTGCGGCTCGTGGCGATGCTGCTGGTGGTGGCGGCCTGCACGCCACGTACCACGACCACCGGCAGCCTGGCGCCCGCTGCGATGGCGACTGCCGCTCCGATGCCCGATCCGCGTGTCGGCCTGCGCGCCGGCCTGCATGATGCGGCCGAAGCAACGTGGAATTTGCACGTCGTTTCCAGGACGCAGCCAGGCGCCAAGTTCGCCCCGTCGACGAACTCCGATCTCGCCTTCACCGGCAACTACGCCATTCAGGGCAACTACAACGGCTATCAGATCTGGGACATTTCGAATCCCGCGAAGCCGGCACTGACCACGGCGTACTACTGCCCTGCCTCGCAGAGCGATGTGTCCGTCTACCGGAACCTGCTCTTCATCTCGGGCGAGGGGCTGACCGGCCGGCTCGATTGCGGCGATCAGGGTGTGCGTGACACGGTCAGCAAGGACCGGCTGCGCGGCCTGCGCATCTTCGACATCTCCGATATCCGGAACCCGAAGAACGTCGGCAACGTGCAGACCTGCCGCGGATCACATACGCACACGGTGCTCGTCGACCCGAAGGACGCGGAGAACATCTACGTCTACATCTCGGGATCGGCAGGCGTGCGCTCGCCGACTGAACTGCCCGGCTGCGTCAGTGCGACGCCGGATCAGGACCCGAACTCGGCGCTCTTCCGCATCGAAGTGATCAAGGTGCCTGTCGCGCATCCGGAGCGCGCGGCGATCGTCAGCTCGCCACGCATCTTCAACGATCTGACGGCTCCCGCGCGCCACGCCGATGCGGCCGAAGACGTCGCTGGCGCCGCCGCCGACCTCGCACGCGCGAAGGCCACCGGCGGATTCGTTGCGGTCATGCTCGGCACCGAACGCGTCGTCCCTCGCCGCATGATCCAGCCGATCCTCGATAGCGTGGTGCGGGCCAGAGGTGGCTCGGGAACCGCCACCAGCGCCGACAGTGCCGCTCTCCGCGCGGCGTTGCCAGCCATCATGGCGGTGCGCAGCGGCGAGCGGCCCGGCGGCAATCGGGCCGGCCCGACGCAGTGTCACGACATCACCGTCTATCCGGCCATCGGTCTCGCCGGCGGAGCCTGCGGCGGCTATGGTCTCCTGCTCGACATTCGCAATCCCGCATCGCCGGTGCGCATCGGCGCCGTCGCAGACTCCAACTTCTCGTTCTGGCATTCGGCCACCTTCAACAACGATGGCACGAAGGTCCTGTTCACCGACGAATGGGGCGGCGGCACACAGCCGAAGTGTCGGGCGACGGACAAGAAGGAGTGGGGCGCCGACGCGTTGTTCACGCTGAAGGACGGCAAGATGGAATTCATGAGTTACTACAAGATGCCGGCCGCGCAGACCTCGTATGAGAACTGTGTGGCGCACAACGGATCACTGATCCCGATTCCTGGTCGCGACGTATTCGTGCAGTCATGGTACCAGGGTGGCATCTCGATCTTCGACTGGACCGACATCCGCAAGCCAACGGAGATTGCCTATCATGATCGTGGCCCCGTCGATTCGACTCGCATGGGCAACGGCGGCAGCTGGTCGGTCTACTGGTACAATGGCCTGATCGTCAGCTCGGAAATTTCGCGCGGCCTCGACATCTTCGAGCTCACACCCAGCGCCTGGGTCAGCCAGAATGAGATCGACGCGGCAAAGACTGTGGTATTCGACTATCTCAATGCGCAGGGACAGCCGAAGCTCGTCTGGCCGCCCAGTTTCGCGATGGCACGCGCCTTCGTCGATCAGCTGGAGCGCTCGAATGGCCTGCCGGCAACTCGCATCTCGGCCACGAGGGAATCGCTCCGGACCGCTGAGCGGGCGAACAGTGCTGCTCGTGCACTGGCGCTGACCCAGATGGCGACTCAGCTCGGCACGGAAACGGCGAGTTCGCCGGACGCTGGCAAGGTCCGCATGCTCGCCAGCGCACTCACCGATCTGGCAGCGGCACGATGATTCTCCGAACGACTGCGGCAGTTCTACTGCTCTCCGCGTGCGCGCCCGCCGGAAGACCAACCGTCGGCGCGGCGCCCGTCCCCCAATCCGGCGCGGCCCCAACTCCTGATCCGCGCATCGGCCTGCGCGCCGGCCTGCACGACGCGGGTGAAGCCAGCTGGAACGTGCGTGTGCTGTCGCGCACCCGACCGCCGGCACGGTTCGCTGAATCGACCAACTCCGACCTGGCGTTCACCGGCAACTACGCCATTCAGGGGAGCTACGACGGCTTTCAGATCTGGGACATCTCCGCGCCCGACAAACCGACCCTCGCGATCGCGTACTTCTGTCCCGCATCGCAGAGTGACGTCTCCGTCTTCCGGAATCTTCTCTTCGTCTCTGGCGAGGGGAACAGCGGTCGGCTGGATTGCGGCGCACAAGGCATCACGGAAACCGTGAGCAGGAATCGCCTTCGCGGAATCCGGATCTTCGACATCACCGACATCAAGGCGCCCCGCTACATCGGCAATGTGCAGACCTGCCGCGGCTCGCATACCCACACCGTGCTCGAGGATCCGAAGGACACGGCCAACATCTACATCTACGTCTCGGGCTCGGCCGGGGTACGCTCGGCCGACGAGCTGCCAGGCTGCGTCGATGCAACACTGGCGACGAATCAGAACTCGGCCCTCTTTCGGATCGAAGTGATCAAGGTGCCGATCGCGAATCCAGAGCGGGCGGCGATCGTCTCGTCACCGCGTATCTTCAGTCAGCTCACACAGCCGCCAGAACATGCGGAGGCGCCGGAAGATGTGGCCGAGGCCGCAAAGGAAGCCGCGGAAGCCCGCGCGAAGGGCCTCTTCACGGCGACCGTCTTCGGCGTGGAGCGCGCGCTGCCGCCGCAGATGACGAAGCTCTGGCTCGACAGCATGGTGCTGAAACGCGGTGGCACAGGAATGGCCACCGCCGCTGACAGTGCAGCGCTGCGCGTCGCGCTGCCGGCCTTGGTCGCGCGACTGATCGGAGCGGAGCCGAACGGTGGCGCAGGTGCGCGCCCCGGACCAACGCAGTGCCATGACATCACGGTGTACCCGGCACTCGGATTGGCGGGCGGGGCATGCGAAGGGTACGGCCTGCTGCTCGATATCCGGAACCCCGCCAATCCCGTCCGCATCGATGCGGTCGCTGATTCGAACTTCTCCTACTGGCACTCGGCCACGTTCAACAACGATGGCACGCAGGTGCTGTTCAGCGACGAATGGGGCGGCGGCGGCCAGCCGAAGTGTCGCGCCACCGACAAGAAGGAGTGGGGGGCCGATGCGATCTTCACCATCGTCGCTGGCCGTATGCAGTTCCAGAGCTACTACAAGCTCCCTGCGGCGCAGGCGAACAACGAGGTCTGCGTCGCGCACAACGGGTCGCTCATTCCGATTCCCGGACGTGACGTGATGGTGCAGTCGTGGTACGAGGGAGGCATCTCGATCTTCGATTGGACTGATCCGAAGGATGTGCGCGAGATTGCATTCTGGGACCGAGGCCCCTCCTCGGCCACGGAATTGGCCGGCGCCGGTACCTGGTCTGTCTACTGGTACAACGGTGTGATGGTCAGTTCCGAAATCTCGCGGGGTTTGGACATCCTCGAGCTGACAGCCAGTGCCCATCTGTCACAGAACGAGATCGACGCCGCCAGAACGGTACGGTTCGATCACCTGAATGCGCAGGGGCAGCCGAAGCTGCGTTGGCCCCCGAGCTTCGCCCTGGCGCGCGCCTATGTCGATCAGCTCGAACGATCGCGTGGGCTTTCCGATGGCCGAATCAAGGAAGTCCGGTCCATTTTGCGAGCCACAGAAGGCGCGACGGGCGGCGCACGCACCAACCCTCTCGGGCTGCTCGGCGCACAGCTCAGTACCGAAGCGACGAACTCGCCGGATGCGGCCAAGGCCCGACTGCTCGCCAACACCGTGACTGAGCTCGCGAGGTAGCGCCGCGGAGGCATGTCAGCCCGCGCGACTTCACGGCCAGACGCTGCCCGCGCGGCGTCTGGCCGCTGCTCGTTCAGCCAGCCGCGGCGGCGCAAGCTTTGCCGCCAACTGACGACCAGAGCGTACGCTCTACCCGCCGGGGTCCAGGCATCACCGAGTGCGACCTCGCGACCACCGCCTGGAGTTCGTCACGGTACCAGTCATCGAGCGCCGTCAGCTGCGCAATGCCCTGACGGCGAATGACGTCGGGGTACAGATCGAGCGCACGCTGCCATTCTGCGGTGTCGCGCGAGGCCCAGCGCGGAACCGGTGGCATTGTCATGCGAGTGCCGTCGGTTCCGTACCTGCGGCGGCGACCATCACGGGGTAGCGGTGCACCCCTCTGCCTTTGCGCAGTTCGGGTCGATCGGGGCAAGGCGCAGTCGTGCCAGCTCCCTGTTCACATTGGCCAGATCCGTCGCCCAGATCTGTGACAGGCGGGTGGTGTATCGCCCAAGCTGCGTGGACAGGAGACCGAAGATCTCCGGCATGTTCGTCGTCGGACGCCCGTCGCCGCGCTCGGCCATCGAGAGCAGCGTGGCGAGACGGTTGTTGACGCGGATCGGGAAGTTGAGCGGATCCTGACCGCTCTGGTTGCGCACCTGGTACACGCTGTCCTCGACGACCGATGCATTCGCCACCAGAGTACCGCCGGCCGCTTTCAGCGCCGCATCGGCCTCGGCCTTCTTCTGCCGGTCAGCCAGCTGCACCTTCATGTTGCGCACCGCAATCACGGCGCGGTTCGCCTCGGTCGCCTTGTCGCGCACGCGCCGGCCAAACTGATACTGTGCAACGAGATCGGCATCGGTCACGTCAGTGATCCAAGGATTCCGCTTGACGACCAGCGGCGCCGACGCGACGCGGTTGTCGACGTTCAGTCGTGCCGTGTAGCGACCGGGCGGAACGGCGGGACCAGCGGTGCCGGCGCCCCAGAAAATCATTCCCGGGAACGACACGATCCCCTGCGAGCGCAAGTCCCAGACGAACCGGTTCACGCCGGCCCTGGCGGGAATCGTTGCCTCGCCGCCGCGTCGACGGCCGCCTCGCGGTGCGGCGGTGGATTGCGCGGTATCGGCTTCGATGGTGCGCAGCACCGTCCCTGCCGAATCGAGAATCTCGAGCGTCGCGCGCGTCGTGGCAGCCTTCAAAACGTAGCTGATGGAGAGCCCCGCCCCGGAGCGATACCCAGCCGGCGGCGTGAAGACATGGACGTCGGCGGCGAGGGTCTGCGGCGTCGCCTGCCGCAGCGGCGTGATGTTGTCGAGCACCCAGAAACTGCGCCCGTGCGTGGCGATGACCAGTTCATTCGCCTCGACGATGATGTCGGATACCGGCACGTCAGGCATGTTGAGCAGCAGCGACTGCCACGACGCGCCATCGTCGTACGAGAGGTAGACGCCGTGCTGTGTGCCGGCGTAGAGCAGCCCCTTGCGCGTCGGGTCTTCGCGCACCGCGTGCACATAGGCGTCGGCGCGGATCCCGGTCACGATCTTCGTCCAGGTGGCACCGAAGTCCGTCGTCTTCCAGATGTGCGGCGAGAAATCATTCAGCAGCGGTTTCCGCACCGACATGTAGGCGGTGCCCGGAGCGAAGTTCGAGGCATCGAGCTGGCTGACGCGGCCGAACTCCGGCATATCGGGCGGCGTGATGTTCTTCCACGTCTTGCCACCGTCTCGCGTCACGTGCACCAGGCCGTCATCGGAACCCGTCCAGATCACGTTGATGTCGCGCTTGCCCGGTGCGACGGAGAAGATCGTGCCGTACACCTCGGGGCCGTTCATGTCGCCGGTGATCGGTCCGCCGGACTTTTCCTGCGTGATCGGATCATGGCGCGTCAGGTCACCACTCAGCGCAGCCCACGTCTTGCCACCATCCATCGTCCGCCACAGGCGCTGCGACGATACGTACAGTGACTTCCTGTCGATCGGCGAGAAGATGATCGGATAGGTCCACTGCCAACGCTCGCGTATTTCCTTCGACGGCTCTCCGGAGTAGAACCAGGGATACGGATTCACTTCGCGCGCCTGCCCCGTGCGGCGATCGAACTTGTCGAGATACGCGCCGTTGTTCGTTCCCGAATAGAACAGGTCCGGATTGCGCGGATCGGGCGCGATATACCCCGGCTCACCCCCGCCGGCCATGTAGGACACCGCCATGCCGCCCGCCGCCAGATCCGAATCCCGACGATGGAGGACACCGGTGTCCGTGCCTGCCGCACGAGCGGCGTTGGCGGCCGTGACGGCCGGCAGATTCCAGTTGTACGGAATACAGAGTGTGCTGTTGTCCTGCTGCGAACCGCAGACATGAAACGGAATGTGCGTGGTCGTGATCGCGTGATACCACTGCGAGGTCGGGAATTCCTGGTCGGTCCACGTGCCGCCGGTATTCTTCGACACCGCACCGCCGCCGTCATTCGCCACCACCAGGTGCGCCGGATCGTCAGGGTCGATCCACAAGTCGTGAAAGTCACCATGCGTGCCGTTGTCGATCGCCGTCAGGGTCTTGCCGGCATCCGTGCTGCGGAACATCGAGGTGTTCTGCGCATACACCACGTCCGCGTTCTTGTGATCGGCGAAGAGGTGCGTGTAATAGAAGGCGCGCTGGCGAATGCTGCGCGCGTAGTTCATCGCCGTCCACGTCGCGCCCGCATCATCGCTCTTGAATAGGCCACCGCTGTCGTTTTCGACCAGGGCGTAGACACGGTTGGAATTGGCCGCGGTCGTGGCCACGCCGATGCGACCGATCAGGCCCGCTGGCAGGCCCGGGTTGCGCGTGATCTCGGTCCACGTTTCGCCGCCGTCGGTGCTCTTGAACAATCCGCTGCCCGGGCCACCGCTCGACATCTGGG
>CAYMQV010000138.1:0-12634 GCA_964392395.1 uncultured Gemmatimonadaceae bacterium | reverse complement strand
GGAGCGTGGTGAGCGCGTCGGACTGATCTGGCTCGATGCACACGCCGACCTGAACACCCCGGAATCCAGCCTCACCGGCAATGTGCACGGCATGCCGGTCGCACACCTCCTTGGCCTCGGCGATCAGGGCATGTCCCGACTGGCCACTGTCTTCCCCGCCGTACTGCCGGAGCACCTGGTGTACATCGGGCTGCGTGATCTGGACGACGCCGAGAAGCATGCCATCCGGTCTCGCGGGCTGCACGCCTTCACGATGCGCGACATCGACGAGCGCGGATTGCGCCAGGTGATGGAGGAAGCGGTGGCGATTGCAACGCGTGGCACGGGTGGCGTGCACGTCTCATGTGATGCCGACTGGGTCGATCCCCGCGAGGCCCCCGGCGTCGGCACGCCGGTGAGCGGTGGTGCGACGCTGCGCGAGGCACATCTCGCCATGGAGATCATCCACGACTCCGGCGCCATGGTCGCGATGGATCTGGTCGAGATCAACCCGATTCTCGACCGGCAGAATCACACCGCTGAACTCGCGGCCGAACTCATTGCCAGCGCCTTCGGGCGTCGCATTCTCTGACCGGATCCTGATCATGACGGACCTTGCCACGATGCTGACTGCCACCGGCACCTTCATCGAACACGAAGAGGCGTGGGGCGCGCACAACTACCACCCGCTCGATCTCGTGATCGCGGAAGCGCGTGGCGCCTGGGTCACGGATGTCGAGGGCAAGCGCTATCTCGACTGCCTGAGCGCCTACTCGGCGGTGAATCAGGGGCACTGCCATCCCCGCCTGCTGGCCACGTTCATCGAGCAGGCCTCGCGTGTCACGCTCACGTCGCGCGCATTCCGGAACGAGCAGCTCGGTGCCTTCTGTGAAGCGCTGGCGACGCTGTGCGGCATGGAGATGGTGCTGCCGATGAACACCGGCGCCGAGGCAGTCGAGACGGCGATCAAGGCCGCCCGTCGGTGGGGGTACACGACGAAGGCGATTCGTGACGGTCAGGCGAACATCATCGCGTTCGAGAACAACTTCCATGGTCGCACCACGACCATCGTCGGGTTCTCCTCGGAGCCGGCCTATCGTGCACACTTCGGGCCATTCGCGCCCGGGTTCACGCTGGTGCCGTTCGGTGACATCGACGCCGTGCGCGCCGCGATGACCGACGACACCTGCGCCGTATTGTTCGAGCCGATTCAGTGCGAAGCCGGCGTGCTCATGCCGCCCGACGGTTTCCTGCGTGACCTGCGAGTTCTCTGCGACGAACGCAACGTGCTGATGATCGCGGACGAAATCCAGACGGGCCTGGGCCGCACCGGAGAGATGTTCGCGTGTGACCACGAGGATGTCACGCCCGACATGTACATCCTCGGCAAGGCCCTTTCGGGTGGGTTCTATCCGGTGTCGGCGGTGGTCTCCACGCGCGACGTGCTTGGCGTGTTCGGCCCCGGATCACATGGCAGCACCTTCGGCGGCAACCCGCTCGGCTGCGCCGTGGCGCGCGAGGCGATGCGCGTGATTCAGGACGAGCAGCTGGTGCAGCGATCAGCCGACCTCGGCGCCTGGCTGCTGGCGCAGGTGGCCGACATCCGGGACGACCGGATCAAGACGGTACGCGGCCGCGGGCTGATGGTCGCCATCGAACTGCACGAACCCGCTCGCCGGTACTGCGAGGCGCTGAAGCAGCGCGGCGTGTTGTGCAAGGAAACGCACGACGTCGTGATCCGCCTCTCGCCGCCGCTGGTGGTGTCGCGAGAGGATCTGGCGTGGGCGGTGGAGCAGATTCGCGAAGTCTTCGCGGCGTAAAGGCAGGCCGCTACCGGGTGAGTTTCGGCGAACATCGCGGGGCGCAGTGCGGCATACTTACTTACGACACTGCCGCTGCGCCCCGTGTCGTTTCCCTCACGCCGAACGAGCCCCATGGCATCCCGAAGCCACCCTCCCGCCGCCTCGTTCCGAGGTCTCGCACTGGTCATCACCGCACTCGGCATCACCGCGCTCAGCACACCGGTGCCCGCCTTTGCCCAGCAACGAGCCGCGTTGCCGCCGCCGGCAGTCACCCGCGCCATCGCGGCCATCCGCGAGCGTGATCTGCGTCGTGACCTCTTCGCCATGGCCGCACCGGGAATGCGCGGACGCGAAGGGGGCACGCTCGACGAGATGCGCGCCTCGATCTGGATTGCCGAGCAATACCAGCGCATCGGCCTCCAGCCTGCGGGCGACGAAGGCACCTGGTTCCAGTGGTTCAACATCGTCCGCACGAGGGTCTCGGTCACCGCCAGCCGCGCCACGATCGCCGGGCAGGCGATGGCGCTCTTCCGCGACGCGATCCCACTCAGCATCGCTCCAATCGAGGCCACCGGATCGGTGCTCTGGCTCGCCGATCCGGCCGACACCACGATCGACCTTCGCGGCCGTATCGTCGCCACGCCACTCCGCGCCCCTGCGCCGAGTGCCATTCGGCCCTACAGCTATCCCACCACGGCGCGATACGCGGCGGCGGCAATCGCCGGTACGATGGCCCGCCTCTCACGACGCGGCGCCGCGGCAATCCTGCTGGTCGCCAACCCGTCGGTCGACAGCGCGTTCGGTTCACTGGCGGTGCAGCGTGAACGCGGTGACTACGACGTCGATCGCGCCGTGCCGCGTGCTGCGGGAGCATCGGACCGGGTGGCACCACCAGCCGCCCTTGGCGCCGGCGCGACGCCGGCGATCATGGTTCGTGCGGAACTCGGCGCCAGGTTGCAGCAAGTCGCCGACGCAGCGCTCTCGATCCGCCTTGAACGCTTCGAGACACCGTCGGTGAATGTGATCGGTGCGCTGCGAGGCACCGATGCGACCCTGCGCAACGAGTTTCTGCTGTACAGTTCACATCAGGACGCCAATGGCGTCAGGCTGCTCACCCCGGGTGATTCGGTGCTCGCCGGTGCTGATGACAACGCGTCGGTGAGCGTGGCCCAGTTTGCGGCGGCGCGTGCCTTCGTCGCGCGGCGACCGAAGCGTTCGATTCTGTTCGTGCATCACGGCTCTGAGGAGCGTGGCCTGCTCGGCTCGCGCTACCACGCCGCGCATCCGGTGGTGCCACTGACCCAGATCGTGGCGGTGCTCAACGGCGACATGATCGGCCGCAATCATCCCGACACGGCAACACTGCTCGGCACCCAGCCGCCGCATCGCAATTCGACTGAACTGGTGGCGATGGCGCTGCGCGCCAACGATGCCACGGGGCGGTTCGTGCTCGACACGCTCTGGGATCGGCCGACGCACCCCGAAGGGTGGTACTTCCGCAGCGATCATCTGCCGTATGCACGCCTGGGTGTGCCTGCGTTGATGTACACCACCAACCTGCACGACGACTATCACACGGCAGGTGACATCCCTGAGCGGATCGACTACGCGAAGCTGACGCGGATGGCGCGGTGGATGTATCTGACGGGGTGGTACGTGGCGAATGCGCCGACGCGGCCGGCGCTCGACGCCGGGTTCAAGTTGGAGCGTTGAGCGCCATGCCGTTGCCACGGGCGCCGCGTATTGGCATCGTCCAACGCGACCCGCGATATTGTCACATCGCAATTGACGAGGTCGCATGAGCTGGTCGCTGCTGTCGAAGACGATCACCGGTCAGGTCGACATGGACCGCACCGACTGACCCTCGGCATCAAACGCCTGCGAGTCACCGGACGTACTGCTCCACATATGCTTCGCCGTCCCGGTCGAAGCGCACACTCTGCTCTGCACCGCAATGCCGCCGCTCTCTGAACTGCACCCGGTCATCGTTCATTTCGTCATCGCCCTTGGGTTCGTCGGCGTCGCGTTGCGTATCCTGAGCCTCTTTCCCTTTGGGCAATGGGCCAGACACGGTGCGACGGCACTGCTGCTGATTGCGGCGGCGGCTGGCGCGGTGGCGGTGAAATCGGGGGACGCGGCGCATGGACCCGCGGAACGGATTCCGGGCGTGCGCGAGGCGGTACAGAAGCACGAGCACGATGGCGAACGCGCGCGCAACATTCTCGGCGTCGTGGCATTGCTCGAAGTCGGCGCGCTGTTCCTCCGGAAGAAGCCGTCCGTCGTGAAGGGACTCATGGCCGCATCGGCGGTCGTCGGTCTGGTTGCGGCGTATCAGATCTACGAAACCGGCGAGCACGGTGGACAGCTCGTCTACGAATACGCCGGCGGTGTCGGTACACGCACGGGGAAGGCCGAAGACATTCAGCGCCTGCTGATTGCCGGCCTGTATCACCAGGCCCGCGTGGCGCGTGACTCGGGCCGGTTCGAGGAGTCGGCGCGGCTCACTGCGGAGCTCACGCGTCAGCGTCCCAACGACCCGATGGTGACGCTGCTCGCCATCGAGTCGCAGCTGAAGGACACGAAGGATGCCGCCGGCGCCCTCGCGGCCGCACGCATCGTGCAGGGCCCTGCCGATCAGGCGGCCTTCGTCACCCGTCGCGGTACGCTGATGGCCGACGCCTACGTCGCGCTCGATCAGCGCGACTCGGCGCGACTGCTGCTCGTCGAACTGCTGGCCAAGTATCCGCAGTCACGGGCTGCAAAGGCCGCGCTGGAGAAGCTCAAGTAGGCGGATGCCACGCCCGAACGTCAGAAGGCCAGTCGACCACTCAGCCGGAGGAACGGCGCAGGCTCGGTGTCCAGCCGGTTTGCGATGGTCGACGACCCGTTGATGACGGGCAACCCCACATCGCCCTCGAGCAGGATGCGACGCAGTGCAAGGCCAGACTCGAGCTGCACCAGTCCGTGCGAGCCGAGCCGGAGGTTCATCGCAGGGCCGAGCGTCGTCTGCCGGTAGGTGGCAGACCCAAAGACCCCAAGGGAATTGCTCCCGCGCTGATCCAGCTCCCATCGGTTGGCAAGGAAACGGAGCGTGCCGCCAACCTCCACCACGTTCCCGAAATCGTACCAGAACTCGGCTCTCGGCAGCAGGATGTCGGTCCGCGTTCGTTTCCCGACGTGCAGTACGCGAATGGTCGGGATGACCCAAGGCGAGACGTTGAGCGCGAGGACACCAGCGCCGACCTGCAGTGATGGACGGTAGGTGCGCGTCAGGAATGCGCCGCCTGCGGCGCGGTAGTTGCTTGCCGCGGGCGACACCGACGCACTGCTGAAGAAGCCGTGTTGCAGCACACCGGAGATGCGCCAGCGTGGGCCAAGGCCCTGAGACACGAGCAGGTCATGCTGCAGTGTGCGCAGGCCGACGGACGAAAGCCGCGGCGCGAGAATGGCAGACCCGCTTGCCGGATCATCGAAGTCGAGACCGATGTTCTCGAACGCAACTTCGTTTGCGACAACCGTTCGGTACAACCCTCGTTTCCAGACGGGAATACCGAGCCGCAGCGCCTGACGCGCGGTCGACGCGGAACGCGCAACACCTGAGCGTTCGCGGTCGCTGCGTACATCGGTCGCGGCAATCAGATCGCCCGTTGCCGTGAGGCGCCATGTCGCTGGTGGCGCCACGAGCTGGAGACGGCTGATCGGGAGTGGCTGTGCGTGCAGGGGCAACAGAGCAGCACTGCCGACAACCAGAGCGGCGGCCAGTCGGCGTGCGGAGTGATCGAATCGGTTCATGTTTCGAAAGCTTCGCGCCAGTCACGCCAGATGCCAGAGAGGCCCTCGTGATGTGACACCCGGAGGGCATTTTCAATGGCAGGCAGCGGCGCCCGGCAATCGATTGAGCCTGACTCATGCCCTCACGCGTTCGCGCTCGCGCTACCGCGCCCGCGTTACCGCGCCCGCGTTACCGCGCCCGCGTTACCGCGCCCGCGTTACCGCATCCGCGGCAACCACATGCCCATCGTCGCCCCGAAAACGCCGACAGCCATCGCGCAGGTGAGCAGCCCGAGGCAGAGCGCCATCGCCATGCGCCCGCGCCCTGTCGCGCGCTCCTGACCCCAGTGATACCCCTCCAGCACCAGCAGCGGGAGCAATGACTCGGCAACGGTCAGAAACGTCAGGAACGGTCCCGTGAACGTCGTCGGATCAAAGCCAACCGGCCGCTGAAACACGAGCAGCGTGAGCATCAGCCCGACGCGGAAGAACCAGACGCCGCTGGCGACGAGGAAGAGTCGCAGTGCCCACTTGCGGTGCGCCCCGAAGTGGCGCGTGCGCGCAGATCGCCAGGCGAGGACGCCGAAGAGCACGATCAGCGACGCGTTGAGCGTCGAGCCGACGTGCATTGCGAGGTCACCAATGGTGCCGCGGACCCACACCAGATACAGCCCGCCGAACGACGCCAGCAGCGCCGCTGTGATGTATGATCGCCCAGTCCATCGATGGAGCCAGGGGGCACGTTCACGGATCTGCGGCACGAGTTGCATTGCGCCCGCAAGCATGATGACGAGCGCGAGAAACAGGTGGACGATGATCGTGGCATTGCCCAGCGGGTCACCTGGCTCGTGCCCCTTCGGCATCACGCGGTCGAGGACCGTGATGTCGCCGCGAATCGCGCCGCCGCCATAGAGCACGGTGATGTAGGACGCGAAGAGCAGCTGCCCCACCACCGTGACGACGAACCAGAACCGGGCTGCCGCTGTCAGCCATGCGTCACCACGCCGACGCTCGGATGCAACCGCATCGCGTGTGGCCGTAGCGACTGGCGGCCGAGGGGGCACCCCGCTCGCATCAGAATCGTGCTCCAGCACCTGCGTGTTGGCGGAATCCATTCGTGGCCTCGGTGGCCCTGCGCTGGGCAGAGCGGTGTGCACGCCGGTCTGGAGCGCGCCCCAGGGTGAAACCGGCAGGGCGACGGCGCGTAGGTCCCGCACGAGGCGTGGACTGCGCCGATCGTCGACCCCCAAAAGGCTACGCCGACCAGAGGGCGTGAACCATGACCACATGGATCAGAAACATGATCGCAGATGACATGGCGACAACACGCGATGTGTGAACCAACGATCGCCGCTGGTTTCGCGCACGGGCTGCTGGAGTTCGCCGTGTCGAAGGGCGCATCGCGCGAGGCACTCCTGGCGCTGTCGCAGATTCGCGCGACGGAACTGGCGGATCACTTCAATCGGATCCCGCTCCCGCGCTACATCGCGTTGCTGCGTGCGGCCAAGGAACTCTGTGATGATCCCGCCCTCGCGCTGCATTTCGGCGCGTCGAGCAACTGCAGGGATCTCACGCTGGTCGCGATGATCGCCAGTTCATGCGAGTCGGTGACCATGGCATTCGAACTGATGAACCGATATGCCCGGATCTCTCTCGACGTCGACGGGATCGAGGGATCGGATCATTTCCCGATCGAACTCGCACGCGAGGGAGCCTGGCTGATCGACAATCGTCAGCATCACGGTCTCTACCCTGAACTCACCGAAACCACGTTTGCGCGCTTCGCCACGAACATTCCGAAGGCGTTCGGCATCGGCGCGGTGCGTGCGGTACACCTCGCGCAGACAGCGCCCGCGTACCTCGCGGAGAACCGGGCCATCTTTGGCGTGCCAGTGCTTTTCGGATGCGGGCGGAGCGCGATGCTGCTCGACCCGGCCGTCCTCGCGGCGCATATCGCGACCACGCCGCGATATGCGCTCGGCGTACTGACCGCCCGCGCTGATCAACTGCTGCAGACGCTGGAACGCTCGCGCTCGACCCGCGGGCGCGTCGAAGCGGTGCTGTTGCCGCTGCTGCCAACGGGTAATGTCAGCATGGATCGTGTCGCGCTGGATCTGGCGATGAGCCGTCCGACGCTCTACCGCAAGCTGAAGGCCGAACAGGTGACGTTCGAGGAGATTCTCGACGTCCTCCGGCATCGGATGGCAGTGCACCACCTGTCGAACCGGATGGCAACGGTGAACGAAGTGTCACTGCGCGTCGGATTCTCGGATCCGGCTGCATTCTCGCGCGCGTTCAAGCGATGGACCGGGCGCAGTCCTCGTGCGGCCGTGCGGGCAATGGTGGCCTGAGGGCTGCGTCGCGGCCATCACCCCGCGCGCTTCATCTGCGCCCGGACCACGGCCGCCCGCGCATCAGCGATCAGCCCCGTGCCGCAGACGGCCAGCTGATCCACTTCTTCCTGCGTGATCGCACTGATCTCGCCCCGGAAGGCAGCCTTGATCGCATTCATCCGGTTCTGCGATGCGATCAGTTCGTCATGGGTGCGGATCGATCTGGCGGTGACGCCCGATCGCTGCTGCCGGTGCGCCGCGACGCGCTCGGCATGGCGCTGATGGACATCGTGCACGCGGGCCGTTCTCGGGAGGTACTCCGCCGCAATCAGTGCCGGGAGCGCGATGGCCGCGGCACTCGCGGCATTGGTGGTGACGACGAATGAGCCATCGGAGAACTCGCTCTCCATGTCCACCACCTTGCCGGGGCTTTTCCGCATCACCCAGAACAGACATCGCAGCAGCAACGGCTTGATGCGTGGGTGGTAGAGCGCCGCCATCACGGTCCCGTCCTTCGAGAGCAGCGAGCGGATCATCACTGGCATCAGCACACCGCCCGGCGTCGCGGTGATGGTCGTGTCCTCGACATCCGCGAGCACGCGGAAGCCGCGCGCGGTCAGCAACCGGGTCGCCTTCTCGTAATACGCGATGTCGAGGTGCCGGAATGACGACGCCTTCACCGCGACGTAGTGATGCGTCGGCCTATACGATGCTTCGATGACGGCCAGAAGCTGGTGCGCCGCGTTCTCGACAGGTTCCATGGGGACTCGTGGCGAGGTAAGACGGTCGAGGGTGCCCGAGAGTCGGGTCTTCCTCCGCATGACGCCCCAGGGGATCACGAAGTAACGGCCGGGCCTGCTATCCCGCCTGAGCTCCGAGTCAGCCCGTAGGCGCCGAATCTGTTCGTCTCGGGGCAATCGAGGTTCGCCGCAGAGAATGCCCCCTGCCGCTATGGGGCCGGAGCGCTTGCCGGGACGGCAAACGTCTTCGTGTTCACGTAGCGATTGCTCGTGTTGGTAAACCCATCGCCCTTGCCTTTGGGATCCCGACGTGTGATTTCGACGGTGTACGTCTGACCACGAATCATCGGCTTCGAGGCCACATCGGTGGTGCCGCCTTGCAGCACCTTGTCGCCGTATTCGAGGCCCGACACCAGCGTGTTGCTCCCAGTCGCCACGATCGACCAGACCAACGCGTCCGAATACCCATCACCGGCAGCGCCGCCGCGATAGACCCGGAGTTGCTGCGCGCCGGCGGGTTGCCACGAAAAGCGAACCACGGGAAGTGCGACCACGGGTGTCACCGTGATCTGGGGGACCTGCGCCGCGTCGAAGGGATTGGAATCGCAGCCGAGCAGGAGGCAGGCGACGAGCGGCACCGCGCGCAGCCGGTTGCTGCGCGGCGGCGCGGGCGCCGTGGCACGGAGACCGTGATTGGGCATGAGCTTCAATACCCGGCGGCCTCTGAAAAGGTGGTGGCGAGTCTTCCCTGGCGGAGGCGCCCCACCGCAAGCTCTCCCTGAACTATACCAGTTGAACCACATCCCGTCGCCACGGCCAGGGGAAACTGGAGACAGGAGCGACACCGTGCGCCCACGGAACTCGCGATGCCGGGATTGGTGGGCACCAGACGCGGGCAGCGAGCGAGGCCGGCTTCGCCGGACCAGATCTGCCATGAGCCGGGTACCACTCGCCGCGAGGGCCGTGATGATCGAGGCGCACGAGCGTTGCGTGACTTGCCGCTCGCTGCGCACCACGCCATGCTAGCGGTACCCAACCAGGAGAATTCCCGCCCCATGGCCGCGACCGATGTCTCCGATCCGCGTTACTACCACAAAGTTGTGGATTGCCAGTGGGCCTGCCCGGCCCATACCAACGTTCCCGGATATCTCCGGCTGATCGCCCAGGGGCGTTACGACGACTCGTACCTCCTCAATCGCGAATCGAACGTCTTTCCGGGCATTCTGGGTCGCACCTGCGATCGGCCCTGCGAACCGGCCTGCCGACGGACCCGCGTCGAAGAGAAGCCGGTCGCGATCTGTCGATTGAAACGCGTGGCGGCCGACCTCCGCGGCGACATCCGCGATCGACTGCCCAAGGCGCCCGAGACGAAGAATGGCAAACGCGTCGCCCTCGTCGGCGCGGGACCCTCGGCCCTGACCGTCGCCAACGACCTGCTTCCGCTTGGCTACGACGTCACGATCTACGAAAAGAATGTGCAACCCGGTGGGCTGATGCGCGTGAACATTCCGTCGTTCCGCCTGCCCGCGTCGGTGCTCGACGACGAGTGTGGCTACATCATCGACATGGGTGCCACGATGAAGTACGGCACTGAGGTCGGCAGCCTCACGGCGCTGCTCGCGGAAGGGTACGACGCGGTGTTCGTCGGCAGCGGCGCGCCAAAGGGCAAGGAACTCGATCTGCCTGGCCGCTGGGATGCGCCGACTCAGGTGCATATCGGCATCGAGTGGCTGGCCAATGTGCACTTCGGCCATCTCGAGAAGATCGAACCCCGTGTGTTGATCATCGGCGTGGGCAATACCGCCATGGATTGCTGCCGCACGGCGAAGCGGGTCGGGGCGACGGACGTGAGGGTGATTGCCCGCCGCGGCCGCAAGCACTTCAAGGCCTCTCCGTGGGAACTGGAAGACGCCGAAGAAGAACAGATCGAGATCATCGAAAACCACGCGCCGAAGCGCCTGATCATCGAGAACGGCACGCTGGTCGGCATGGAGTTCGACCGCTTGCAGTGGTCCGACGACACCAACGGTCGCCAGTCCAGCGCAATCATCGACACCGTCATCATTCCCTGCGACGCGGTGATCCTGGCGATCGGCCAGGACAACGCGTTCCCGTGGATCGAAGCCGATGCCGGTGTGGCCTTCGACGCCAGGGGAATGCCGGTGGTGAACAAGATCACGCACCAGAGTTCCAACCCGCGGGTGTTCTTCGGCGGCGACGCGGCCTGGGGTCCGGAGAACATCATCTGGGCGGTCGCACACGGGCATCAGGCGGCAATCTCGATTGACGCCCAGTGTCAGGGCCGGTCGGTCGACGAGCGGCCGCCCGCCGGCATGACGCTGGTCAGCGCCAAGGTGGGCATGCACAGCTGGGCGTACGCCAACGATTACGACACGTCGACGCGCGCGAAGATGCAGCACGAGGAACTCGTGAAGCGCTTCAGCGACATCGATGTCGAAGTGGAACTGGGGTTCACGGCCGAGCAGACTGCCCACGAAGTGGCTCGCTGCCTGAATTGTGACATCCAGACACATTTTACGGCGCCGCTCTGCATCGAATGTGACGCCTGCGTCGATGTCTGCCCGACGAGTTGCCTCACCATCACCACCAACGGCGGCCCGATCGACGAGCTGCGCACACGGCTGTCGGCCCCGTCGCTGAATCAGGACCAGGACGTGTTCGTCTCGCCGGCGCTGCCGCAAACGAAACGTGTCATGGTGAAGGACGAGGATGTCTGCGTCCACTGCGGCCTCTGCGCCGAGCGTTGCCCGACCGCAGCATGGGACATGCGCGCCTTCGATCTCAAGCTTCCGTACGCCGGCTGGGGAACGACTCGATGAGCGGCATCAACGACTTCGCGTTCAAGATCGGCACCGTCAACGGCACCGGTTCCGCCAGCGCCAATGGATTGCTGATGCAGGCCATCTTTCGCATGGGCATTCCGGTCACGGGCAAGAACATCTTCCCGTCGAACATTCAGGGATTGCCGACGTGGTACGAGATCCGCGTCAGCAAGGATGGCTACACCGCGCGGCCGGCGGCCGTGGACCTGGTCGTCGCCCTCAATCCATCGACCTACGCCCGGGATGTCGCCACCGTGCGACCCGGCGGATACCTGCTCTACGACTCGACCTGGCCGCTCGATCCGGATCTGGTCCGCGAGGGCATCACGATCCTCGGGATCCCGTTCGGGCAACTCTGTGTCGACGCCTTCGAGGGCGATCGTGATCGGACGCTGCTGCGGAACATCGCCTACGCCGGTTCGCTGGCGGCGCTGCTCGGCATCGACATGGAGATCGTCGGCGCGATGCTGACCGAGAAGTACGGCAAGAAGCCCAAGTTGCTCGAATCGAACCACAAGGCGATCCGTCTCGGATTCGACTACGCGCACACGCACTACACCTGTCCGCTGCCGTTTCATCTGGAGACGATGGATGCGACCCGCGACTCGATCCTGATGGATGGCAACACGGCCTGCGCGCTTGGTGCGCTCTACGCCGGTGCGACGGTCGGTGCGTGGTATCCGATCACGCCGGCCACCGCACTGATGGAGGCGTTCAAGGCGTTCTGCGAGAAGTTCCGCGTCGATCCCGAGACCGGCCTGCACAACTACGCGATTCTGCAGGCCGAGGATGAAATTGCGGCGGCGGGGATCGTGATCGGCGCGGGCTGGGCCGGCGCCCGGGCATTCACCAACACGTCCGGCCCTGGAATCTCCCTGATGCAGGAGTTCATCGGGCTGGCGTACTACACCGACATTCCAGCGGTCTTCTTCGACGTGCAGCGGTGTGGACCCGCCACCGGCATGCCCACGCGCACGCAGCAGGCCGACCTCCTCTCGCTGGCGTATGCCTCCCATGGCGATACCAAGCATCTGGTGCTCTTCCCCGCCAATCCGCACGAAGCGTTCGAGATGGCGGTCACGTCGTTCGATCTGGCCGAGCGCTTTCAGACACCGGTGTTCGTGGCCTCGGATCTCGACATCGGCATGAACGACTGGATGGTCAAG
>CAYMQV010000137.1:0-12735 GCA_964392395.1 uncultured Gemmatimonadaceae bacterium | reverse complement strand
CACGCGCACCGCGCTCCAGCTTTCGAGCGCGCGGTGGATCCGCGCCAGTTCCGCCGCGTTGGTACGCGGGCCCTGCAGGATGCGCGGGGTCAGGCCGATGACCTCGTCGCTGCGGTACCCGGTCATCCGTTCGAACGCGGCGTTCACATAGACGATCCGAGGGCCCGGGCGATCAAACGGCTCGGCCTCGGTGATCAGGACCACGTCGTTCAACCCCGCAAGCGCGGCGCGAAGCACGGTGCCGTGAATATCGATCTGGGTGTCCGTCATCCGGCCATTGCCTCACTCCTGCGGTTCACCGCGCTGCGCCAAGCGGCAACGCCAACCATGAAGAATAGTGGACCGCGCCGTCCGCTGTCGCGTGCCGGGTCACGACTCACCCGTCAGCAACGGGAAGACCTCCGCCACCTGCTCTGTCAGCACATCCGAGATCGCGTCGACATCAGCGGTCGAGAGCCCCAGTGTGTCGAGAATGGCCGGATCGATCCTGCTACCCTCGACGGTGCGGGCGTACCCGATGCCCGCCTGCGCTGCGAGGTGATCGGCCACATGCACGATCGCGGTGAGCCTCCGCACTGGCTCGGGCAGCGCCATCGGACGATGGTGGTACTCGGACACCCGCTTGAGCGCCTCGGGGAACCGCCACGCGGCGCAGAGCGCGGCGCCGAACGCCTCATGATCGGCACCGATGTGCCGGACTTCGGCCTCGCGAAACGTCAGCTCCGGCATGGCCGCCAGGGCCTCGATCGCGAGCGTGAACGGCTCACGACATGCCTGCAGCTCGACGATGATCCCGATGTCGTGCATGAGGCCAGCCAGGAACGCTTCGCTCGGCTCGGCCCCCTTGGCGCGCGTCGCCACCAGCCGTGACGCCGTCGCCACCGCGATCGAGTGCTTCCACAAATCGCGGGCCTCGAATCCCCCTGGCACCGTGCCAGTCCGGAACATGCGCGTCAGGCTGGCCGCGATGGCGATGTTCTTCACCGCACCGAAGCCGAGCATGGCAATCGCCGTCGAGATCGACGTCACCTCACGACGCACGCCGTAGTAGGCAGAGTTCACGATCCGCAACACGCGGGCGCTCAGCGTGGGATCGTTGGCGAGGACGCGATTGAGGTCGTCGCCGGTGGACTGCGGATCCTCTGCGATGCGCATCACCTCGAGCGCGATCTCGGGCAGGGTGGCGAGTTGCCCCGCGCGTCCGATCGCCGCGGCAATGAAGTCTGCGGTCGGGAGAGCGGCGACACCCATCAGGGAGCAGCCAGCCGGCTGACAATCAGCTGTGCCACGTCGGCTCCGGCCATCGGCCTGCCGAGCAGATAACCCTGGCCGTATGCGCAGCCGAGCGCCTGCAGCAGCACCAGCTGGTCCTCGTCCTCGATTCCCTCGGCCACCACCTTCAGGCCCAGATTGTCAGCCAGCGTCACCACGGCGTGGAGCAGTGCCGCGAAATCCCGGCCACGGCCGGCGTTCGCCACGAACGCCCGGTCGACCTTCAGCACATCGAGCGGGAACTCCTGCAGGCATGAGAGCGAGGAGTACCCCGTCCCGAAGTCATCCATCGCGAGCTGCACTCCAGCCGCACGGAACTCCGCCAGCAGCACCAGGGCCGCGTCGCGCTGCTGCATGATCTGGGACTCGGTCACCTCCAGCTGCAACTGGTCGGGACGCATACCACATTCGCGGACCACATCCAGCGTGCGCTGCACCAAGGTCGTCTCGGAGAGCTGCACGCGGGAGAGATTGACGCTGATCCGCGCCGGCGCGTCTGCTCCCAGTTCGCGATGCCATTGCATGAAGGTCGTGCACGATTCGCGCAGAATGAACTCACTGAGGGGCAGGATCAGCCTGGTTTCCTCGGCGATCGGGATGAACTGGGCCGGCGACATGGGTCCACGGGTGGGATGCGTCCAGCGCACGAGCGCCTCGGCGCCGACGATGGCCCGCGTCTCCAGCGACACGATCGGCTGATAGACCATCGTGAGCTGATCCGTGCCAATGGCATCACGCAGGTCATTCTCGATGTCGATGCGCTGGCGCACCGCGTCGCGCATCTCGGTGGTGAAGGCGACATGGCGTCCCTTCCCCGTGGCCTTCGCCTCGTACATCGCGATGTCGGCGTCACGCAGGATCTCGGCCGGTGAGCCGTAACCGGCCGTACTGTACACCATCCCGATGCTGGCCGAGGAACGGACGAGATGCGCCCCGAGCTGATACGGTTCCGCCAGCGCGACGAGCAGTCGATCGGCGATCCGCGTGGCTACGTCCGGCGAGGTGACCCCGTCCAGCAGCACCACGAATTCGTCACCACCGAGGCGGGCCACCGTGTTGCCCGAGGCTTCCCGCAAGGTCGAGTCGGTCGCCCGCAAGTTGCTGCGCAGGCGGCCCGCGATCGATTTCAGCAGCAGGTCGCCGACATCGTGCCCGAGGCTGTCGTTCACCAGCTTGAATCGGTCGAAGTCGAGGAACATCAGCGCGAAGCCGTATCCGAGCTCGATGCCGGTGCGCGCCAGCGCGATGCGCAAGCGGTCCGTGAGGAGCGCGCGATTCGCGAGGCCGGTGAGCTTGTCGAGGCGGGCGGCGACGGTGAGTTCGCCCATCATGCGCTGGCGCTCCAGCACCGAGCCGACCCGTGCGCGGAGCTCGGCGCCGGTGAACGGCTTCCGGATGTAGTCGATCGCCCCGGCCGCAAAGCAGGCCGAGAGCGTGGCGCTGTTCTCGCTGCCGGTCTGCATGATGACCGGCAACTCGGACGTGTCGGCGTCTCCCTTCAGCCAGCCCAGCACTTCGATGCCGTTGGCGCCGGGCATCTCGTTGTCGAGCAGCACGAGATCCGGATGCGACGTGCGCACCAACGCCAGACCATCCTCGCCGCTCGTCGCCGATTCGATGCGCGCGCCAAGCGGTTTGAGCATCGCGCCGACGAGGGCGTGGATGGCAGGATCGTCATCGATGAGGACGACGCGCGAGTCTGTGGACAGCTCTGGCATGTCAGCGTTTACAAAGGATGCCGGATCAGGTGCGGAGGTGCCGTACCTGTATGGGCCTCAGTATCGGCTGCTGCGGTGCATCCACGCACCGCAGCATCGCAGAGTGCGATGAGGTGGTCCACGGCGGACTCCACCTCGTTCTGCGTGCCGCCGGCAGAGGCGAAGCGCTCCACGGTGCGCGCGGCCTCGGTGATCGGGTCAAATCCGTAGCCCCCCGCGGCCCCCTTCAACTGGTGGGAGATCGACTTCAGTGCATCACGATCCGCTGGCGCACGCGAGCCGTCGAGCGCCGCCATGCGCTGCGCGAGCTGTGCGACGAACTGCTCGACGAGGGGGCGCATGTCCGGGTCATCGGCCAGATCACTCACCAGCGGCGCGAGCATGGCCGCAGGCGTGGTGTCGCGTGGGCCCTGGTGCGCCGGTTCCGGTACGACATTCTCCACATCGGGGCCCAGCGTCTGCCATGCACCGTCGGCGGCGAAGGCCGTGCCGGCATCGAGCTCCAGCCCTTTCTGCAATTGCGTCGTCCGATCCGGTGTCACGCCCATCCAGCGCGCGCAAGTGGCCAGCAGCAGGCGACGGTCGATGGGCTTGGTGGCGTAGTCGTCGCAGCCGGCGTCGAGGCACTTCCTGCGGTCCTCGGCCATCGCATGCGCCGTGAGGGCGATGATCGGCATCGGTGAGCGCCGCGCACGCAGCGTCCGGGCCAGCGTGTAGCCGTCCATCACGGGCATCTGCATATCGGTCACGAGCAGATCATAGGGCTCCTGCGCGCGCTCGGCTTCGTCGAGCATGTCGAGTGCGATGCGCCCGTTGCCCGCGATGGAGACCTGGGCGCCGGCACGGCCAAGATGGTACGCGATCAGGCGCTGATTGTCCTCGCCATCCTCGGCCAGCAGAATGCGACCTCGCAGTACCTGCAGGCCGGCCTGTTCCGTCGGCAGGATCTCATTCTCGACACAGGCATCGAGGTTCGAGACCAGGACGGCGTCGTGGCACGATTCGAGTGGCAGTTCGAGCACGAACCGTGACCCCTGGCCCGGCGCCGAGAGCTCGAGCGTCACATCGCCTCCCATCAGCCGCGCCAGTCGGCGGCAAATCGTGAGGCCCAGTCCCGTGCCACCGTGCTGCCGCGTGACCGAGGCGTCCGCCTGCGTGAACGGCTGGAAGAGCTTCGCCGCCTGCTCCTGCGTCATGCCAGGCCCGGTATCGGAGACGGCGATTCGAAGCACCGGTGCCTCCCGGTGCTCCACCTGCTCCACCGATGCGCAGACGTCGATCCGACCGGTCATGGTGAACTTCACGGCGTTGCCCACCAGGTTCAGCAGGATCTGTCGCAGGCGTGTCGGATCGGTCAGAATCCGGTCGGGAACCGGCGTCGTGAGCGCGCTGTGCAGGATCAGGTCCTTGGCGGCGGCGCGGGAGCGCATCAGGCTGTCCACGTCGAACAGCAGGCGCGGCAGGCCAGTCTCGAACTTCTCGACGATCAGCTTGCCGGACTCGATCTTCGACAAATCGAGCACGTCGTTGATCACCGTCAACAGATGCTCGCCAGCGCGGCGGATGGTGTGCAGCGCGTTCACACCACGCGAGTCCGGATCGACGGTGGAGAGTTCTTCGCTGAGGATGTCCGCGTAGCCCAGGATTGCCGTCAGCGGGGTGCGGATCTCGTGGCTCATGTTGGCCAGGAATTCGCTTTTTGCATGGCTTGCCAATTCAGCGCGCGCCGCCAGGTCGTTGGAGCGCACGGTCTCGGCTTCCAGATACACGTTCACCTCGCTCAATCTCTCGCTGGCCGCCTCGGCCGCGGTGCGGGCATCCTGCAGTGCCGCCTCGCGTTCCACCTCCGCCGTCACATCGGCCACGGTGCCGTACACACCGATGATGTTGCCCTCGGAATCTCGACGCGCGCGTCCGTTCCCGCGCACGAAGCGGATCCCATTGTGCCCGAGCCGTGTGCGCAGCACCAGCGAGTACGATTCGCCGGTCTGCGCCGCACGATCGACTGCCTCGCGCAGCCGGGCTTCGCTCTCGTCATCGTAGTCGCCTTTGATGTGTGAGTAGTCCGGTGGCCCGTCGGCCTCGTCGCGGCCGAAGAGCGCGTACACCTGTTTCGACCACTCGATCTGACCGCTCGCGAAACCGAACGACCAGCTGCCGATGCGCGCCACCGCCTGCGCTTCCTCGAGCAGCATCGAGGCCCGCTGGAGGCGGGCCTCCGAATCCTTCTGCGGGGAAATGTCGAAGCGGATCGACACGTACTTCTCCACCCGGCCATCACTGCCGAGGTACGGCACGATGGTACTGTCCACCCAGTAGAGTGTGCCATCGCGGCGGCGATTGCAGATCTCGCCACGCCACGGTTTGCCACCGGCGATGGTCCGCCACACGTCGACCCAGAAGCGCTTGGGGTGGGTTCCGGAATTGAGCAGCCGGTGGTCCATGCCGATCAGCTCATCGCGCGAGTAGCCGCTGATGTTGCAGAAGCCCGTGTTGACGTCGGTGATGCGGCCGGCGCGATCGGCGACGGACAGGATCGAGTGCTCGTCGAGCGCCGCACGGAGGGCGGCCACTTCGCGCAGCGCCGCCTCTGCATCCTGCCGCGCGTGCACCAGCGCCAGCTCGGTGTTGCGCGCCTCCTGAATGTCCTGAATCGATCCGGCCAGCCGCAGCGGCCGTCCGCTGGCATCGCGCTGCGCCTTGCAGCGCAAGCGGAACCAGCGGTACGCCCCATCGAGCTGCTGCAGCCGCAGTTCGATATCGCAGAGGCGATCGGCCCTCAGCACGGCATCGAGCGCGTCCAGCGTGGGAGCACGGTCATCCGCGTGCACACGCGCCTGGAAATCCGGCACCGTGATCGGTGCTTGCGCACTGACATCCTCATACCCGAGCAGCGTCCAGAGGCGTGGCGAGAACCAGATATCGTTCGACGAGACATCCCAGTCCCACAGGCCATCGCTCGTACCGGCGACCGCCGCCTGATAGCGCTCCTGCGCGGAGCGCGCGAGTGCCGCGTGGTCCTTCGCCTCGGAGATGTCCACGTTCACGCCGAGAGCCCGGATCGGTTGCCCATCGGCATCGCGTTCGGTCACGCGCCCCACGCCGATCACCCACGCCCACGTGCCATCCTTCCGACGCAGGCGGTGCTCGCACCGATACTCTGGCGTCCGTCCCTCAAAGTGGCCTGCCACGAGCTGCGCCACGAGGGCGGCATCATCGGGATGGAGCAGGCGCTGCCACATGGCCGCCGACGGCTCGAACTCCGCGACGTCGTACCCGAGCATTCTGGCGCAGCCATCGCTGTACACCACACGCCCGGAAGGGATGTGCCAATCCCACGTCCCGATGCCGGCGCCGTGGACCACCAGATCCATGCGACGATCATGCTCGAGCTGGGCAGTGATGTCACCGAAGCTGGCCACCACCGACGTCATGTCACCATTCGGCCTGCGCAGGACTGCCGTGCTGACGGAGATCCAGCGGCGTGTTCCGTCGGGCAGCCGGATGCCGTGCACGAAGTCCCGCAGCGGCGTGCCGGCGTGGAGCGTGACCATCACCGGTGTTTCGTCCGGCGGCAACGGCGTGCCATCGGCGCGGATACTGCCCCAGCGCGGATCGATTGCAGCACGCCCGCGCAACTGGTCGTCGGACAACCCCAGGATGCGGGCTGCCGCCGGGTTCCACTGCAGCAGCGCCCCGTCGGTGCCAGCCAGCACGACCCCCTCGGAAAGCGTCTCAAAGATCGAGGACAGGCGCTCGCGCTGCTCCACCTGATCGGTGATGTCCGTCTCGATCGCGGTGAAGCCGGTGAGCGTGCCCGTGTCGCTGAAGATCGGCTGAATGTCGAGGTCGAGCCAGTACTCGCGACCCTGCTTGCTCCGGTTGACGATTTCGCCCCGGAACGGAAGCGCGGCATCGAGCGCGGCGCGTATCGCCCGTCGCGTTTCCGGGGCGGTGCGCTCGCACTGCAGGACGGCGCCCGGCGAGCGGCCGATGACCTCCTCCAGCGTGTAGCCAGTCACCCGTGCGAAGCCCTCATTCACCCATGTGATCCGACGGTTCGCATCGGTGAACACGACCGCATTGGAGGTCCGTTGCGCCGCCATCGACAGCGTGAGCAACTCCTCGCTGCGCGCCTCAGCCTGCGCGTGCTGCCTGGCGATCAGGCGCACCAGCGGCTCGACGACAACGACGCCGGCAATCGCAAACAACAGGAGCAGCACAGACATCAGGCCGTACGTCATCTTCACGCGGCGGTCACCGTGCATGCGTGACGCCTCCTGCAACGCCGCCACGGCGCGCTCGACGCGCGTGCGATACACGTCGGCGAACTGGAGCACCCCCGTCGCCTGTCGTGGCGCATCGGCCCGACCCGCCGCCAGTGCGGCAGCGGCGGCGAGCATCCTGGCCAGCGGCTCGGCACCCGCGTGCAGATTTTCCTGGACCGGCGCAAGACTCGGCCCCTCGACGAGCGCGATCGAGTCGACGAGGTGTCGCAGCTCGCGGGCTTCGCCCTCCAACTGGCGTGCGGCGCCACTGAGCCGCTCGGGATTGCGGTCCGTCGCGCCGGCGGTCGCCTCGCGGGCGATCACCTGACTGAGCATCTGCTGCCGCGCGGCAAGGTTCAGCACTCGCGTGTCTGCCGACCCGCGTCGCGCGGTCTGCGCCTGCGTCCACAACCCAACGCTGACCGTGACCGCCAACCCGGCCAGCATGCCGAGGATCACGCCACGCACCTTACGGTGCGGGCTGCCCCGCATCGGCGTGCGCGCTCCCATGATTGGCCTCATCACGACCGTGTCAGAACGAGCTCAGGAGGTCATCGGCACTCGAGGCATCATCGTCGAACGGGATCAGCGCGGCTGCACTGCTGTTGGACGACATGGTGCTCGCAACGCCAGGGCCGGCTTTGGCACGCGGCTTCTTCGCGCTGCGCGGGGCTGCCGAAGGCTGAGGGGGCCGTCCCGATCCCACGCTCACGCGCGACACCGGTTCAGGGCGGCGCGGCGGCGCCGCGGCCAGCATCGGCTCCTCGAACTCCGTCACCGTGAACTGTGATGCCAGCTCGTGCATCTCGCGCGCCTGCGCCGAGAGCTCGGCGGCCGCACTGGCCGACTCCTCGGCGTTGGCGGCCGAGCGCTGGGTCAGCTGTCCGATCTGGCTCATCGACTGCGTCACTTCGGCCAGTTCCCGCTCCTGCGACACTGCACCCTCGGCGATCTCATTCATGATCGCGGCGGCACCCTGGACGCCTGCGCGGATGTCCTCGAGCCGGCGCTTCACGCTCTCGTTCAGGGTGACGCCCGTCTCCGCCTTCGCCACCGATTCCTCGATCAGCGTGGCCGTGTTGCGCGAAGCTTCCGAGGCGCGAATGGCCAGGCTGCGGACCTCGTCGGCCACCACCGCAAAGCCTTTGCCCGCATCCCCGGCACGCGCCGCTTCCACCGCCGCGTTGAGCGCAAGCAGGTTCGTCTGGAACGCGATCTCGTCGATCGTCTTCACGATCTTGGCCGTCGCGTCAGCCGACCGCTTGATCTCGGCCACCGCATCGGCCAGCGCCACCATCCGCTCCACGCCCTGCTCCGTGGACGTGTTGGCGCGCTCCATCGCGGCGCGCGCCTCGCGGGCATTGGCGGCATTCGCCTTGGTCCGCTCGTCGACGATACGGATGCGGTTCGTGACCTGGTCCACCGCCCCTGCCTGATCCGAGGCGCCGCTGGCCAGTTCCTGACTGCCGTCGCCGATCTCGCTGGCGGCCGAGTTCACCTGCTCGATGGCCATGGCGAGTGATGAGAATACCTGCGCGATGTTTTCCAGCGCCATGTTCAGCGACTCCTTGATCGCCCCGTGTTCACCGCGGTAGTTGCCCAGGACGCGGGCCGAGAGGTCACGATCCGCCACCCGCTGCAGCACGTCCCTGGCTTCGGTGAGTGGCTCCACCACCGCATCGAGCATGGCATTGGTGCCATTGATCAGCTCGAAGTACGCACCCTGGAACTGCGAGGCATTACCCCGCTTGGAGAGATCGCCGTGCTTCGCCGCTTCGATCACTGCATTGGCCTCGCCGACGATGCCACGCAGGGTTTCTGTCGCACGGTTGATGCTGCGCGAGAGCACGTCGTGCTCCGAGCGCACCTGCACCGTGGACGAAAGGTCGCCGGAGGCGAGACGGTCAGCCGCCTGCGAGATTACGCCGATGTATTCAACCAGGCCACGGAACGCCGTGCCGAGGGTGCCAATCTCGTCGCGGCTGGTGACCTCGATCTGTTGGCCGATGCGGCCGCTGGCGATCTCGGTGGCCGCCGTCGACAGCGACTGCACCGCACCGATGACGCTCCGCAGGGTCGCCGCCGCGATCACGCCGAGCGCGATCAGCGACAGCAGCAGCACCCCCGCCGTGACCTTCAGCATCGTCGTCTGCAATGCACTGGCCGACGCGAAGGCCGACGCGATGCCGGCCTGCTGGGCCTGCGTCTGTGTCGTCAGCTTCCTGGACAGATCGGCGTACTGGGTGCGCATGCCCTGCATGATGCCCATCAGGCCATCCGCCGAGCCGGTGATCATCCGGTTGCTGCCGTCGCGCGCCTGCGTGGCGTAGGTGGCGAGATCCGCCTTGATCACCTTCAGCGCCGCCGCATCGACCGCCGGATTCGTCAGCAGTGAATCGGCCAGCGCCGTGAAGCTGGCGATGAGCGTATCGGCCGCAATGACCGAGAGCGTATCGCTGGCGGCAACGGCATCACGAAGCGTCCGCTGGTAAGTCTCGAGTCGGGCCTCGAGGCGGCGGCTGGCATCGAGCGCCGGCGAGGCCTGCGTCTCGATGAGCGTCAGCTCGGCTTGCGCCCGTCGGCCCAGGACCGTGGACGTCGCCAGCGTGGCGACGATGCCCACCGTCGCAACGATCGGGAGCGCAAGAATCTTGGAGCGGAGCGTCAATGACTGGAACATGGGCGCGACTGTAGGTGGCCGGGGAGGACAGACGCGGACGTCGCGTCCACGGATGCTCAGGTCGTGGTATCGGCCAGGCAGTCGGTTGGCTGAAGTCAGGCAGTCCCTGACGTGCGCGACGCGCCGTGTCCCCCCACCAAACCGAGAGGCGGGCCTTCTGCGGTCGAGTTCGCCGGAGCGGTGACGCTGCTGCTCCGTGTACCACGCCACCACGCGGTCGCCCTGCGTGCAGTGCTGGTGTACTGTCGCCTGGACAGGGCGACGCACGGGCAGGCCATCTTTCCCGGCGCTGACACGGAGCACGCTGCTCGCGCACCGGGTCGCCACACCCGACTCTCACGGCACCACCATTCGCATGACGACACATCAGATCCGCCGCTCCGCGATCGCATTGGCCACGTTCCTGGTGACCACACTGACGCCGACGGCAGGGGCGCAGCCCGCGCGCCCCCGGCTGACGATCGAACGGATCACGACCGGGCGCTCGCTGATCGGCATTGCGCCAGTGTCGCCAGCCTGGTCTCCGACATCGCGGCAGCTCGCATTCCTGTGGAACGATGCGGGCCTGCCGCAGCGCTCCCTCTGGGTCGTGCACCGCGACAGTACCGCAGCGCGCCGGCTGCTCCCCACGTCGAATGCCGTCACGGTCAGCGATTTCGCCTGGCACCCCGATGGTTCGTCGATCGTCTTCACACAGGATGGCGATCTCTTTCGCGTGCCCGCCGAGGGTGGCGCGGTCGTCCGCCTGAGCCGTGACGGTGGCGACAAGTCCGATCTCTCCATCTCGCCCGATGGGACGCAGGTTGCCTACCTCTCCGACGGTGACCTGTACTCGCTGACGATCGGCGCCAGCGCCCCGACGCGGCTCACCTCCGTTGCCGTGCGCCCAATCGGCAGCGTGCCACTCGGCACCTACTACCGCCACGACGTGGAGATCGGCAGCGCCACGTGGGGCGGCGACGCGCCGTCGTATGCGTGGTCTCCCGACTCGCGACGCATCGCCGTGCACCATGTCGACCGCCGCGGCGTACCGACGATCAGCATTCCCTACTACCTGGGCACGACGCCGGTGATGAATGCGCTCCGGCGCAGCGCACCGGGCGACGCCAACGAGGTGCGCAAGGTCGGCCTGATCGACGTACAGGCGCCACAGCTGCGCTTCATCGAGCTGCCCGACTCGTCGAGCACGCGCGTGGTGAACTTTGCGTGGTCGGTGCGCGGCGCGCTGCTCATCGATCGCGCCACCGATGACGAGATCGATCGCACCATGCATGTCGTCGAGCCAGGCAGCGTCACGCCGCGCCGCGTCTGGCGCGACCATCGCGACATGCGCATCTACAACGACATCGCCAGCGCCTGGTCGGCGGACGGGAAGCAGATACTGATCAGCGGCGACCTCGACGATCGCTATCGGCTCTACCAGCTGAGCCCCGGCGATTCGACGCCACACGCACTGACACCAGCGACGTCGGATGTGAGCGGCGCCGCGCTACCCAACGCCGCCACGGGCCGGATCCTCTACATGAGCAACGATCCGCTGCCGTCGGAACGCCATGTCTGGTCGGTGCGTGCGGATGGTTCGCATCGGGAACGGCTCACCCAGCGCGCTGGCACACACACGCCCTTCCCGTCACCGGATGGTCGGATGCTGGCGTTGCTCTCCACCGACGACCTCACGCCACCCGAACTCTGGCTGCAGCCGCTGGCCGCCGGCGCCACCGCACGACGGCTGACGCAGTCGCAGGCGCCCGAATTCGCGAAGACTCCCTGGGTGACGCCCAGGTACGTGACCTTCCGCAGCCGTACCAGCACACCGCCGCTGCACGCACGCATCCTGTACCCACCGAATCTCGATCCGTCGCGCAAATATCCGGTGCTCTTCGGGCCCGTCTATTCCAACACCGTGCGCAACCGCTGGGCCGGGCTCTACGCCACGCTGCAGCAGTATCTCGCGATCGAGAAGGGGTACATCGTGGTGCAGGTGGACGTCCGCGGAAGCACGGGCTACGGCCGCAGCTTTCGCGAGGCGTTCCTGAACGACTGGGGGGGCCAGGATCTCGAGGACCTCGAGAGTGCCGTGGACTACATGAAGACGCTGCCATTCGTGGATGGCACCCGACTAGGAATCTGGGGCAGCAGCTACGGCGGCACGCTCACCGTGTACTCGCTGCTGAAGAAGCCCGGGCTCTTTCAGGCCGGCGTTGCCGGGGCCCCCGCCACTGATCCGCATTACTTCGGCAGTGACGACGTGGCCATCGCGCGCCGCCCGCAGACGCACCCGCAGACCTTTACGCGTGGGGCGCTCCAGTATGCGGGCAACTTGCGCGACCACCTGCTGATCATTCACGGCATGGAGGACGACGTGGTGCCCTTTTCCACGTCCATCGCGCTGGCCGAAGAGTTCATGCGGCTCGGCAAGGACTTCGATGTCGCCTTCGCGCCGGCCGCCACGCACGGATGGACGCAGCGTCCGTACTACGCGCGCTACCTGCTCACGCGGCTGGTCGATCACTTCGACCGGTACCTCGGCGCCGGCGCGCGCTGATCGCAACTTCGTCAGGCCGTTGCCGTTTCGGCCTTGCGAAAGTCTGAATGGCTGGGAATCCGCGCCAGCACGGCAGTGGTGAAGTCGGCGGTGCTGCACGCCGGCATGCCCGGCTCGACGCAATCGGCCGTGCGGAAGCCGGCGGTGATGACCTCCGACACGGCCGTTTCGACCGCCGCCGCTTCGTCCAGCAAGCCGAGCGAATGCCGCAGCAACAGTGCGGCACTGAGGATCGCCCCTGCCGGATTGGCA
>CAYMQV010000136.1:5308-12923 GCA_964392395.1 uncultured Gemmatimonadaceae bacterium | reverse complement strand
CGCCAAAGAGCGCCCGCCAGCAGGCTGGCCCACCCAATACACTACACCCCCATCTCCACCCTCTCCTCTCTTCATCGTTTCGACCCCGGCACGCATCCGTCCCCCCCGCCGCTCCCCCTCCTCCCCCAGCCCCGCAGCTGCCATGTCTTCGCGTCGACACTTTCTCACCGCTTCGTCCGCCGCGCTCACCGGCGCCGCGCTCGGTCTGCACCCGTCGTCATCGCACGCCGCCACCACCGCCGCCGTCGATGATGCGGCACTACCGGACGCCATTCGCGCCCTGACGCCGATGACCGCTGGCGTGACGCCGATCACGCTCGGTGAACGGCGCGCCCGAATCGAGAAGGCGAAGCGTCTGATGGGCCAGTCCGGTCTGGATGCACTCGTGCTCACCGGTGGAACGTCGATGGAGTACTTCACCGGTATTCGATGGGGCACCAGCGAGCGACTGCTGGCCGCCATCATCCCCGTGCGCGGCTCGGCGTTTCTCGTGACGCCGAAGTTCGAGGAAGAACGCGCGATGGAGCAGGCGAAGGAGGGCCCGCTCGGCGCGGACGCGCAGGTCTTTGCCTGGGATGAAGATGAGAATCCGCACGCGCTGGTGGCGAAAGGCTTCCGCGAACGCGGACTCGCCACCGCACGGGTCGGCGTCGAAGAAACAGTGAAGTTCGTGTTCCACGATGGCATGGCCAAGGCACTGCCATCCGCCACGTTTCTGAGCGGCACGCCGGTCACTGCCGGGTGCCGCACGGTGAAGGACGCGCACGAGATCGAGTTGATGCAACATGCCAGCAACGTCACGCTGGCTGCTTACGAAGCTGCCTGGAAATCGCTCACCGACGGCATGACGCAGGCGCAGTTTCAGGAGCTGGTGCAGGCCGCGCACAGCAAGCTGGGTTACGAGGGCAGCGCCGGGGCACAGGTGGGAGAGTTCTCCGCCCTTCCGCACGGGTCGGCCAGGCCGCAGCTCATTCGCGAAGGGTCGATCGTGCTCATCGACGGCGGATGCAAGGTAGAGGGATACTGCTCCGACATCTCGCGCACCTTCGTACTCGGTCGCGCCACGCAGCGGATGAAGGACGTCTTCGAGATCGAGTTTCGCGCACAGAGTGCCGCACTGGCGGCCGCCCGTCCCGGCGTGGCGTGCGAGGATGTCGATGCCGCCGCGAGAAAGGTGATTGTGGACGCGGGTTTCGGACCCGGCTACAAATACTTCGGGCACCGCGTCGGACATGGCATGGGCATGGACGGCCACGAATGGCCATACCTCGTCAAGGGCAACAAGCTGCCGCTCGCGGCAGGGATGGCCTTCTCCGATGAACCGGGTATCTACATTCCCGGCGAGTTCGGGATCCGACTCGAAGACGACATGATCATCACCGAGACGGGCGCAAAGCTGCTCACGCCGCAGTCACGCAGCCTCGAGCAGCCCTTCGCAGTGGCGTGACCATGTCGCGGGCTTCGGACCGCGCGCAGCACGGCGCGTTCCGATCACCCGCCCCGCTGTGCCAGCAATGCGATGCGCTCGCGCGTGGAGACGACCACCCCGCCAGCCGGTTCCACGGTGATGGCAAACATCACGGCCTCACCAACCGGCACCCGCGCGTCGATGCCCACCAGCACCTCCGACTGTCCCGCCGGCATATCGAACACACCGCCGTCGACCGGATACTTCTGGTCGCGCGCCTTGTCGAAGATCCAGAGCTGATACTGCCAGCGCCGGCGATCATTGGCCTGCAAACCAGCAAAACGCATCACGCCGCGCTGCGCGCGCCCGCTCCAGACGACGTCACCGGTCGCGCCAAGCGCCGCACTGTCGGCCGTCGCGGTCCAGATCAGCCGCTGCGTCGCGCTGTCACGCGTCAGGAGCGAGTCGCGCAGCTGCGCGGCAGTCGACGCGATTGGCGGCAGCGCAGCCTTCGCGCCACCGGCGCGTGGTGGAACGAGCCAGAGCAAGACGGCCGCCGCCGCCGCGAACCAGCCGCTCCAGGCCAGCGCTGACACGCGCGGCACCGGTGCCATCGCGAAGGCCGCCGCCGGGGCCGAGGGCCGTGCGCGCGGTTGCGAGCGCACGAATGCCTCACCGGTGCTGACGATCCGCTCGGACAGCGCGGCCGGCATCGATTCCTGGGCGGACACCTCGGCCGCGACGAAAACCGCCGCCAGCTCAGCCGCTGCCGCTTCCCACCGCGCCACTTCCCCTGCCGGCAGCGATGCCAGCGCACGCGTCAACGCCTCGGCCTCCGGCGCACTCAGCGCACCGATCGCGCGTTGCATCAGCAGTTCACTCAGGCCATCGGTTTCCATGTCGTTCTGCACTATGCCTCTCCTGCGTCGTTCCGGGTGCGCGCCGCCAGCAGATCCCGGGCGCGCGCCAACCCACGGCGAATATGTGACTTCACGGTACCCAACGGCGTGTCGGTGTCGCGTGCGATTTCATCGTGCGTCCTGCCGTGCACCAGCGACAGTTCCAGCATGCGACGCTGTGCTGGCGGCAGCTCGCGCAACACCGCCCGCGCCTGTTCCGCACGCCACTCCCGATCGAGATCTCGCTCCGTCTCGTTCGCGACATCGAAATCGTCAGGAATGGACTCCAGCGCCGGCAGCCGCTCGCGCTTCCGCGCCCGATCGATCAACCGCCGCCGCGCGATCATCGCCACCCATCCGGCTTCGCTCGTCCGTGCGGTGTCGTATCGTGCCGCGGTACGCCAGAGATCGATGAAAATCTCCTGCACAGCGTCCTCGGCATCACCTGACTCTGCCGACCACCGTCGGGCCAGTGACCAGACCAGCGCGCCATACCGCGCGACGCAATCGCGCACGGCACGCTCATCGCCGGCCGCGATGCGCGGCAGGAGCGGCTCGACGACCGGCGCCGCACTACCCCCGATGTCCGCCACCAGCGCGAGATGCGCACGTGCCGAATCGCCCCCGGTGACGCGCGTCATGTCATCCATCCGAACGAATCGTCCACGCACCATGTCCGCCCCAAATCGGCCTCGTCAATGCCTGTGTACTGAAGCCATTCGACAGCCGGGCGGTTTCGGATGCACCGGAATCCGGGCTGCATCCAGCGCCTGCCGACTGTCGAACCGCTGGGCAATCGCACCACCCTTCCCTTTGCTCCGAGGAGCCACTCCATGCGTTTTCCCTCACTGGCGTTCATCATTGCTGCATCCCTCTGCGCGCTGGCCCCCGCCGTCGCGCAGCATCCATCGCGCGGCCCGTCCATTCCGCAGGTGGCCAGGACTGCCGGACAGTTTACCACCTTGCTGGCCGCAGTTGATGCCGCCGGCCTGACGGAGACCCTTCTTGGCCGCGGTCCATTCACCCTCTTCGCACCAACCGACGAAGCGTTCAGCAAGCTCCCGAACGGCACGGTTCAGGATCTGCTCAAGCCGGAGAATCGCGAAAAGCTGCGCACGATCCTGACTTATCACGTCGTGGCCGGCCGGGTCTCGGCATCACAGGCCCGGTCCGTGAACAGCGCCGAAACGGTCGCTGGACAGCGTCTCCGCATCAGCAGCCATGGCGATCAACTGCGGATCAACGATGCCGTGGTGCGAATTGCCGATGTCCCGGCCAGCAATGGCCTGATTCACGTCATCGACCGGGTGCTTCTCCCAACCGACACCAAGACATCGACATCGGGCAGCGTGCGCGATCGCGCGTTCACGTTGCGCCGCACCCTGGACGATGCACGCCGCAGCCTGACCGGGCAGATGGAAATGAGCGGCGCTCGCTGATCGTGCAGGGGGCGAGTGCGGCGACCCTTTACGCGCCCCACTCGCCCCGGCGGGCCTATCGCCGCGGTATCAACCAGGTGATGCGCTCGGTCTCTGCTTCCACCCGCGCGCGCGAGTATACCAGCGGAAAATACTTGTCCTCAGCCCACAGCTTGAGCAGATCGGCATAGTGCGGGCTGCGTGGATCGGCCGACTGCCCGGGAACGTTGGTGACAATCGACCGATCGAAGTCCGCCAGATCGATCACCTCGCGGAACGATGCACCCGCCGTCTGCCGGAATCCGGCACCAGCGGTCGCGTTGACGGTGTTGCCATCGCCGCTGCGGGACACGGGGGCGAGATCGTACTTCGCCGACAGTGGATGTCTGAACGATGCCGTATGGACGTTGCCCCAGGCCCACGCGGCCTGATCCGACCCGAAACGTTTGCGGACGTCAGCGGTCGCGTCGTCCAGCGCACCGAGCACGATCGAGTCCAGCGCCGGCGTGCCCCGATGCCGAGCGAGATACTGTTCCAGCCAGTGGTACGAGGGTCGCGTCGCCAACATGCCGGCCACCTCACCCATGCCAGTCGTTTCACGCGCGATGGCGCGCTTGTAGAGCGCGGGCGCCCACGCGGCGAAGAGCGTGGGTGCGGTCTCTTCACGCGACATCCGTTGATTCCACGACGTGAGCAACGCAGCATCCGCACGCACGGCGGCTCCCATTCGCTCCGCCGCGGCCTGCAGTGATGGGATCAGGGCGGCGGCGAGCAATGATTTGTCATCGTGCTGCAGCCGGGCAAAGTCTTCGACGGTGAACCGCTGCGACGTGGCCAACACCTCCCGAACGCGATCCGCACGGTACCGGGTCGCCCATTCGTAGGAGATCGGCGTGGTGTAGCCAGGCGGCAGGATGTTGTCGTTCGAGGTGTTGATGAACCCCGACCGTGGATTGTACGAGCGCGGCAACTCGCGTCCAGAAACGAAACCGCTCCATTCGTGGCTGCCGGTGCCTGGCACAGGGAGCAATCCGCTCCAGGCCCGTTTCGGCATCAGACCGGCGGCGATCCAGCCGATATTCCCATCGACGTCGGCATAGATCATGTTCTCGCTCGGCATGAGCCACTTCGTCATCGCGGCTTCGAACTGCGGCCAGTTCCGCGCACGATCCAGCGCCAGTGAACCGAGATAGCTGGCGGTGCCTGGTTCGCTGTGCACCGAGCGAATGGCAAACGCGCGCCGTCGCGTCGTATCGATCGACACGATCGGTCCGTGCACCGTGAATTGCAACGTGACGATTCGTGGTGGTTCACCCTTCACGCGGATCGTGTCCACGCGCCGGTCGATCATGCGCACTGCACCACGATACGTGTAGCAGCCAAGTGTTCCCGCCGGGGCACCAGCGCAGCTGCTGAGCGCCTCGACGTACACATCCTGCTGGTCCATGCCAACCACTGTGAGACCAAAGGCGATCCGGTCGTTGTGGCCGATCGCCACGCCAGGTGCTGCCGGCTCGCCCGCGCCGATCACATTCCATCCGGGAGCGACGAGATGTGTCAGATAGCGGACGGCGGGATTGGTGATCACGCGATGGGGATCGTTGGCGAGAATTGGTCGTTGCGTCGACGTCTTCGCCCCGCTCACCACCCAGTTGTTCGACCCTTCGATCCGATTGTAGGCAACGTCGGCAAAGGCGCTGCCGAAACCACCGAGCGACGCACCGCTGATCCCGACGAGATCCAGACCGGGCGCTGGATCGAGCGCCCGCGCCGGATCCGCCGGCAGCAGTTCGTTTACACGGGTCGCGCCCAGCGCCGCCACGAGCTGCGCGCGCAGCACTTCACTCGGTCCATTGCCCACGCCGCTCAACCCCGTCGCTCGCGCGAGCGGGACGGTGATGCTCCACGGCTTGGGCCGAAAGCCGAGCATCGCAAATTCCGGCGGCAGCGCCTCTCCGGCGCGAGTGATGTAGGCATTCACACCGGCGACGAAGGCGGTGACGATCGCCTTCGTGTCGGTGCCGTAGGCCGCCCACTCACGCGCCATGCTGCCGCGGTAGGTGAAGAGGCGCGCAAAACGGTCACGCTCGACCGCCGACGGGCCCAGCACTTCGGCCAGTCGCCCCTCGCCCTGCCGGCGCCACATCTCCATCTGGAACAGCCGATCCTGCGCCGCAACAAAACCTTGCGCGAAAAACAGATCGCGCTGCGTCTTGGCGTAGATGTGCGGCACCCCCCAGCGATCTCGCCGAACTTCGACAGCCGAAGTCAGGCCGGGAATCCGAAGCGAGTCCGTCGGCGCCGCAACCGCCGACTGCGCCAGCAGCCCCGGTACAGGCCCGAGGATCGGACTGAGGGCAACAGCTGCAATCAGCGCACGGCGGATACGACTCAGCAACGTCATGACATGGCTCCGTTCAGGTTTCAGGGAGCAAATCTGTCGCCTGTACTCCAGCTTCGCATTGCCAGTCGCCTGTTTCGCGTCACGCCCCCGTTCGGCTACGGGAGCTTGCGCACCCGCATCAACCCTTCCTGCGCTACCGACGCCACCAGCAGCCCATCCTGTGTGAAGATGTTGCCGCGCACGAAGCCACGCGCACCCGCGGTCACCGGGCTGTCCATCGCGTAGAGCAGCCATTCATCGACGCGGAATGGCCGATGGAGCCAGAGCGCATGATCCAGCGAGGCGAGTTGCATCCCGGGCGAACGAAACGACAGCCCGTGCGGCTGCAGTGCGGTGCCGAGAAGTCCATGGTCGGACGCGTAGGCAAGGACGGCCTGATGCAGCAGCGGGTCGTCCGGCAGCGGGCCGAGTGACCTGAACCACACATGGCGCACCGGTGGCCGCGGCTTGGGGTCGAAGGGATCGAGCGGATCCACCGGACGGAAGTCGATCGGTCGCTCCTGCGTCAACACCGGACGCAACGGCTCCGGAATCCGCGTCGCCATCTCGCGAATCTGTTCGAGCTCCGATGTCAACCCGTCGGCCGACGGCACCGTCGGCATCGGTTCCTGGTGTTCGACGCCGTCTTCGCTGACATGAAATGACGCGGAGAGATTGAAGATCGCCTGTCCGTGCTGAATGGCCGTGACCCGCCTCGTGGTAAAGCTCGACCCGTCGCGCAGTCGATCGACGAAGTACACGATCGGCGCCTTCAGATCGCCCGGCAGAATGAAATAGCCGTGGACTGAATGCGCCTCGCGTGCGCCCTCGACCGTGCGTCGTGCCGCCACCAGCGCCTGCGCGAACACCTGACCGCCAAACACGCGACCGGTTCCGATATCACGGTTTTGCCCGCGATAGATGTTCACTTCGAGCGGCTCCAGATCGAGCAGCGACAGCAGATCGTCGACGTAGCCAGACATGACAGAACGTGTTGATGGTGATGACGAACCAGCGCGACCAACTCCAGTATCCTGCTTGGTGTGCGCTGATCCGCGCTGATCAGCATGAGATCAAAGCTAGTGCAGTGTCGCCGAAGTCTCGTGGCAGTCGGGCGCGTCTCTTGACGCGAGCCGGCGTTGCAACGCCTCGTGATACTGTGCCGCCTTCCTCGAGCACAGATCGATCAAGCGACAAGCAAGGAACGAGCAAGGAACGAGCAAGGAACGAGCAAACAAAGAGCTACCGAAGAGCTACCGAAGAGCTACCGAAGAGCAAACGGCCTGACGCAAAGGCGCAAAGTCGCAAAGGCGCCAAGGTGCAAGGGCCGTCTGCAGGATCCAGATACTTCGGCGCGATGTGATGGTCAGCAGCGACGTGAGCACGAATGTGTTGTCACAGCAACGGCCGCAGCGCTGTGTTGCTGCTGTTCCCAGGCATCTGCGGTCTTTTGCGCCTTTGCGCCTTTGCACCTTTGCGTTAAGCAGTTGCCGCTCCGCAGTTGCCG
>CAYMQV010000136.1:0-5208 GCA_964392395.1 uncultured Gemmatimonadaceae bacterium | reverse complement strand
GCAGTTGCCGCTCCGCAGTTGCCGTTACGCAGTTGCCGTTACGCTGTTGCCGTTCCGCCGTTGGGGTCGTGTCGCCGCCTCGGAGGCAGGCTACGCTGGATGCAATCGCTCAGCGCGGAGCTGGTGTGGGGTCGCCGAAGTCGACGACTGGACGAGCACGCTCGCATGCGTTTGCAACGGTGTAGAACACACACGCCCCGACCTCTCCAGGGCCGGGGCGTGTGTGCAGATCGGTACCGGCGAGGCCTACACCGTGATCGCCATCCCGCGATAGATCCGGGAGCGATACCGCGAATCCTCGGCGTCCGGCAACGGCGCGCCCGCCAGCAGCACGGCGCGGGCAAACCGTCGCACTTCTTCGAGCGTCTCCTCGTCGTTGCGCGGCTCTTCGCTGCGGACCCGACGCGTGAGGTTGATCTGATTCACCGGCACGTCGTTCACGAGACGTTCATTCTCGACCGCGAGTGTTGCGGTCAGCGCGTGCAACGTCGTCTTTACGAAGTTGGCCAGCGAGAACGACTCGTGATGACCGCCAGCCGGCACATCCGGCGAAACGAGAACCAGCTGCGTGTCGTCGAGCAGTGATGCCTTCCGTGCCACACGGAAGTGATGCGTCAGGTTCGCATCGACCAGCTCCCGGAACGTAGCCGCGTCGAGCACCTCTCCATCGGTGGCGAACAGGGCCGTCGGTAACGGTGCGAACGGCGTCGAGACCACCGTGGTCGGTTTGTCGGCCTGTTGCAGCGCGGCATCCATCCCCGCCTCGATGTCGTCGCCGCAGGGAATCTTGATCAGCGCGCGCCGCAGTTCACGCGGCACCAGCGCTTCGATGCCGTCAGCGCCGGCCATCGTGCGCGTCAACAGGACCACCCGACTCACCTGACACAGCTCCACCAGCTGCCGAACCGCCTCGGCCAGATGCGGTGCCAGATGTTCACCGATCAACCAGACGGTGCGCCCGCGCAACTGATCCAGACGCTCGCGCTTGGCACTGCCGAAGAGCTCACGTTCGGTGATCGACCGCTCGAGATTCAATCCACCCGACGGCATGAACGTCTCGCCGCTGATGGCGCGGTCGGCGAGGAAGAACACCGTCGCCAGCGCCACCTCGGTCTCGGTCGGCATGCGACGCAGATGCAGCAGTGACATCACGCCGCGATGCACCTTTTCTGCCTCGCGCGCGATCATCGCAGCTGGCAGGAATGGCGAATCCTCCGGCGGGGTCCGGCGCAGCCATCGATCCGCAACCGGCACCGGCCAATCACCGGTATCGAGGAACAGGCCACCGAGCGCGAGCCGCCCGATCAGCTGGGCGGCGATTGGCGTCGTCATGAGGTACTCGCCCCAGGTTGCACCCTCCGCCGCTTCGCGCTGGCAGTGTGCCGCCAGCTCGCGCAGTTCGCGCGGCAACTCAGCGTCAACCGCCAGCAGCGCTACATCATTCGCCGCCAGACGGTCGAGCATCGCCTCCACCCGCAACCCGCGACGGACGATCTTGACCACCGCCGCGTGAATCGCGTTCAGACGCCGGTTCTCCAGAATCAACCGGCCACGGCGCTGGAACAGGCCTGGCTTCCCCCCCAGTCCGCGCAGGCGGTCACCATCGACTGGGCCCGGTGCAATCGCGTTGATCTGGATCTCAGGCCCGAGATGGCGCGCCAGCGATTCCACCAGCGCCCGTTGTCCAGCCTTCGAGACGGCGTAGTCGGCACGGTTGGGGTACGCCACCGCCAGATGCTTCTCACCGCCGAAGTAGCTCGAGACGTTCAGGATGTACCCACTGCCCTGCTTGCGCATGATCGGCACGACTTCCTTCAGCAGCGCGTAGTTCGACACCAGGTTCGCATCGAGCGTATAGCGCCAGGCATCGAGCGACATGTCGACCACCATCTCTTCAGCGCCCGAGACACCGGCGTTGTTGATGAGATAGTCGATCCGGCCAAACGCCGACAAGGTTCCTTCGACCGCGAGCTTGAGCGTCGCAACATCGCCGACGTCGACCCCCGCCATCGTCCGCACGCGCCGATCCGCGCCGCTGTAGCCGACATCCTCGAGTTCACCGACGATCTGCGCCCGCATCACCTCGAGTTCACTTTCACGACGTGCCACCAGCATCACACGGGCGCCCGCCATCGCCAGCAGCCGCGCCACCTGTCCACCAATGCCGGCCGAGCCTCCGGTGATCAGGGCCACCTTGCCGAGGTGGAGACCGGTCAGGTTTTCCATGAAGCCCACCATCGAGCGCTTGGCACCGGTTGCCCTCACGATCGACTTCGGCATGTACAGGTTGACCTGCGGAATCCGCCGGTCGGTACAGATCAGCCGCGCCGCCTGGCCTGCGCCGAAGCGACGGTTCTCCGGCTCCGTATTGCCGTACCGGATGATCTGGTTTCCCCACTCGATCCATTGCCGACGCCCATGCTTCACATCGACTTTCGTTTCGTCACGCCAGACCCGTGTCAGCGACTCGAGGGCGGCGCGAAGCAGGTCCGCGTAGGAGTTGAATGCGCCATCACTCCCGTTCGACATCATGATGAAGCGAGGATTGCGCGGCAGGTCGGTCCGCGCGCTCCAATAGCGACTGAGCGTCCGGGCCAGCGCAATCGCGCCGGTCAGCTCACCATCGATGAAGGCATCGATGTCGTCATCCGGCGTCTCGCATACGAGCCCTGTGAAGCGCTCCGGACCAAACGCGGGCAGAATGATGGCGCCATGAATCGGCCCGCCGCCGGCCGGGCCATCGGCCAGTGCCTGCTCCATCGTGGCCACGACGCTACGATCAAACCGCGCCACACGGATCTGCGCGTCATGCCCATGCGCTGCCAGCAGCGCCTGCACACCGGCCACGTCGGCGTCGCGCGGCACACCGAGCAACACCATGGCGCCCACTTCCGCCTGCAGGCGCGCCACGGCCAGTCCGTCTTCGAGCGCGTCGCCACAGGCGACCAGAACCGAGAGCCCGCTGCCATCCACCGTCCGCATGGTCGGGCGCGACACGAATTCGGACCGACTCTCCTTTCGCACCCACATGCCATGGGTCACTTCAAAGTCATGTCCGTTGAACGCGGCCGACTCCTCGCTGCCAAGGAAGACGCAAGTGTTCGCGACATCCTTCGGCGTCGGGAACGTGCGACCGGCGGCGGGGTCCTCACCCGCACGCTTCAGTGACATCAGCCCTGTGAACGACGTGGCGGTCGTCCCAGGTTCGTCACCGCGCATCTTGTCCATCGCCGCGAACACCGTCTGAATCCGTTCCGACCGGATCGGTCCAGGATAGACGGTGTTGACCCGGATACCGCGCTCGCCAAGCTCGAATGACAGCTGACGCGACAGCGCGTTCAACGCGGCCTTCGGCACCACGTACGGCGATCTGGCGTAGTACTCCGTCCGCGAGAAGATCGTGGAAATGTTGATGATCGATCCGCCCGGCCGCATCACGCGAGCCGCCGCGTTGGCGACGTGCCACGCGACGCCAAGAATGCTGCGCATCGCGTCACCGACCGTTTCGCTGTCGGTCGATCCCGCCGCCCGCAACGCATCCAGCTCCTCGCGTGTCAGTGGCACACTCCGCAGCGGCTGCCGAGGGCCAGCCGAGCCGGCATTGTTGATCACGACATCGATCCGGCCATGCGCGGCCATCGCATCCGTGAATGCCGCGCGCACCGACGCCGGATCAGCACCGTCGAGCGTGACGATCGTCGCCCGATCATCGGGGACGCCCGTCGCCTGAATCGCTTCCAGTCGCGCCGCTTCCACGCGGCCACGTTCGCGACCCGTGAGCACCACGGTTGCGCCCTCCCGCAGATAATGGCGCACGATATGGCCGCCCAGATTTCCTGCGGCGCCGGTGACCAGCGCCACCTTGCCGAACAGCCGTCCTTCGCGTGCCGTCACGTCCATTCCCTCTCCAATCGCTGGCGGTGTCAACGTCCCCTCGAGTCGTGCGCTCATGCTCCGTGCTCCGTGGCGGCCCACGCTTCGAGCAACGCATCCTTGCTGCGCAGTCCGAGCGCCGGCAAGGCATGGTTCACCAGATAGTTGGCCCCGGCGTGTCTGTTCTCCCACATCGCCTGGTGCGCCGTTGGCAGGTCGTGCCACGGCACGACCGTCGGTGGCGTGATCTCGAGTAACCCGGCTGCAATCATGTCGTTCATGCGCGTGACTTCGAATGCGTTGGTGAGATGCGTTCCGAGAATGGACGCCGTCGGCATCAGGATCTTTCGCTGGCGGGTCCAGACCTGCGGTGCGTAGAAGGCATATCGATGGCCCGCCATCTGCTCGCAATAGACCACCCGTCCGGTGAACGGCTTGACCAGCGATGTCGACACGCCAAGCGCGTCGTGACCGGCCCGCTCCATGATCACATCGGGAGCACCGCGTGGATTGTCCGGCGAACGCAGCAACTTGCCGACGGCGGCGCCGAATGGTTTCAGCGTATGATCCTGAAAGTCTCGCACCGCCTGCCGGAACGTTTCCGTCGCCGTCCGGGCGTCGGGCAGTCGGGGCATGGTTCGCGGCCACTCGAACTCCGACGAACGCCGCCCGATCTCCTCCAGCGACACCACACCGGCAATGGCGTCCTCGAAGCCGAGCGACTGGAGAAACTCGCGCTGGCCATCGGTCGTGGCGGCCACCACACAGCGGCCGCGCAGTGCACGCACCGCCTCGATCATCTCGAGGCCGACGGTGTCGACCAGATCCGTCGTGCGCGGACCGTAGAACACCAGCACCGCCTCCCCGGCTCGCATCGCGGCTCGGCGCAGCATCGACGCAGGGTCTGACTTTCCCGACTTGCCCACGAAGGTGAAGTGGTACCCGCTCGACGCGCCGTAGAACGTCAGTGCGCCTCCCTGCTCCAGCAGCTGGAACGATCGGGGGAACGCCGTCTCGCCCGCATGCGACACGACATAGTCAGCCAGTCGCCCACCATTCTGCGCGCGATACTCTGCACACAGCACCTCACCCGCCGCCAGCCACGCGCGCGTTCCCGCGTCATCCTCTGGCACGACGGTGAACAGCTCGGCAAACCGGGGATCTTTGCGATCGAGGGTGGCCGTCGCGCCCAGGGTGCGCACCGCCGCCGCGCGTTCCGGACTCGACACCAGCCCCGTCACCTGCACCCCGGTCTTGAGCGCCGTCTTCAGCGCTTCGAGCCCGGTGCCCGTCGCCGATCCTTCGACGAACATCGTCTTCCCCGCTTCGATCTTC
>CAYMQV010000135.1:0-13020 GCA_964392395.1 uncultured Gemmatimonadaceae bacterium | reverse complement strand
GACTAGACTGCGGAAAGGTTGTGCGGACTCGGACCGTCTCCGCCATTTCCGATCTGACGCATCGATCTCCACTGCGAGGTACGTGTGGAAGAGACTCTCCCCGATACTCACGCGCTCGCGGGCGGCGGTCAGATCGCCGAACCATTCGAAGGAGAGAACCTCTTCGCCTATCTGCTCCGAACGACAGGGAGCGTCGCTCGCGCGGACGTCGCGCGCTGGCTTGGCGCCGCGAACCAGTTCAAGGAAGGGGACGCCGCCATCGGCGTCGCTGCGCCGGACGAGGCGACGCGCGCACGGGCGCGACGGCTGCTGCGGGCCACGGTGGTGGACGACTTCAACAACAGCGTCCTCTTCGCTGCGCCGCTACTCGATGATACCCTCTCCGCACTGCTGATCGCAAATCTCGATCCGGTGTTGATGGCGTCCGGCGAGACCTACACGTTCGGTGCGCTGGTGCGCGATCTGCTCGACGATGACGCCGGCACGATCACGAACCGGGCGCAGCATCTGCCGAGTGAGGCGATTGCGTGCGTGGTGAAACTGCTGACGAATGATGAGCTCGTGAACGTCAGTGCGAAGCTGTCGTATTCGCTCCCCGGCGGTCGGATTGGCGCGGCGGGTCAGCTCGGTGCGCGACTTCAGCCGAACTCGCCCACCGATCATCCCGATGACATTCGGTGGCAGGTCTTCTGTGGCTGGAGCTACGGCGTGGGCGACGTGCTGCTCGGCACGAACCCGGTCTCGAGTGACGTCGAGTCCGTCGCGCGCATCGAGCACACCCTCAAGGATGTGATCGAAACATTCGGGTTGAGTGCCGTGCTGCCGCACTGCGTTCTCGCACACATCGACTTGCAGGCCGCGGTGGAGCGACGGGATCCCGGCAGCACAGCGCTCTGGTTTCAGAGCGTTGCGGGCAGTGATGCGGCGAACCAGACGTTCGATGTGACGGTGGCGAAGATGGTGCAGCACGCGGAATCGCGCACCGGGCCATTTGCGCTCTACTTCGAGACGGGGCAGGGGGCAGACTTCACGAACGGCCACGGGCATGGCGTGGATATGCTCATCCACGAGTCACGGAAGTATGGCTTTGTCCGGGCTCTGACGAAGGTCGTCGATGGCGCGCGCCGTGCCGGTTCGGGTGCGAAGGCGCGGGAGGTGACGCGGCCCTGGGTGATCGTGAATGACGTGGCAGGTTTCATTGGGCCGGAGGTGTTTCGTACGAAGGAACAACTCGTGCGCTGCTGCCTCGAGGACCTGGTGATGGGCAAACTGCACGGGCTGACGATCGGTCTCGATGTCTGTGCCACGCTGCACATGGACATTTCGCTCGACGACCTCGATTGGTGTCTGGAGCAGATCATGCCGGCCTGTCCGGCGTATCTGATGGCCTTGCCCACAAAGATCGACCCCATGCTCGGCTATCTGACCACGGGATTCCAGGATCACGTGCGGCTGCGCGAGCAGTTCAGCCGCAAGGTCAATCCACCGATGCAGGCCTTCTTCGAAGAACTCGGTGTGCTCGATGCTGACGGCAACGCCGGACCACACTTCGGTGATCCAATGCACGTTTATATCGCGTATCAGCGCCGGCGCGGTGACACACGCGATGAGGCGCTGCTGCGAGCAAATGGGGCGCAGCAGATGGCTGAGGTGCGCGCCAGGGGCGTGTTCATTGCCGAGGGGCATGGTGAGCGCACTGGTGATCTCGCGCCTGCGCTCGATCTTCAGACTCGTCACATCTACGACGACGCCAGGCTGGCGTTCTGGGCCACGCTGCCCGATGACTTCGTGGCCACGATTCCCGGTGCGGTGGCGCTCGAAAGCTGCTCGCGCACTCGCGAGGAGTACATTCTGCATCCGACGACTGGCGAGAAGCTCTCGGAGCGCTCGCACCATGTGGTGGATGCGTTCCGAGGCGTGCGTGGCGAATCGTACGATCTCCAGATCGTCGTCTCGGACGGACTGAATGCGCTCGCGATCATGGAGCCGGCGCAGCTTGCGCCATTCCTCGACGGGCTGCGCTCCGGACTGGTCGGCAGTGGATGGCGCGTGGCGCCCGAGACGATGGTCGTCCACTCCGGGCGCGTCCGCGCGGGCTACCGTATCGGTGAGGTGTTGTTCGCCGGACGGCGTGAGCGATGTGGAATCGTTCATGTCGTCGGCGAGCGACCGGGCACTGGGCATCACACGTTGTCGGCGTATGTGACGGTTGCCGGAGGAGTGTCATGGTCGGTGCCTGACCGTGTGGATCACGACACCACACGGGTGATCGCCGGGATGGCGACGACGGCGCTCGACCCGACAATGGGGGCGGGGCAGGTCGTCCGTTTGCTCGCAGGACTGGTGTAGTGAGAGGCGACGGTCGCCGAGTTCTGCTGAATCAGATGTATGTTCTCAGGTGATGATCGGTGGCCTGGACGGACTGCCCTTTTCGCCGTCAGCGAGAAATACTTCTGACATCTGTGACTTTTTGTTTTCCTTGTCGCCGAGGTAGTGATGCGCCGGATTGTGTCATCGTTGCTCCTTCTGGCAGGCGCCAGCGCCTGCGGTGGAGGCGACAGCGTCTCGTCCACCGGCATTCCGCTGATCGCCACGTCCGATGCGTCGTTCGCGCGAATCCAGCGCGAAATCCTCGATCCGCAGTGTGCCGCCTGTCACAAATCGGGGAACACCAACGCTCGGCAGTCGGGGCTCGTGTTGACCGCAGACTCGTCGTATCAGCAACTCGTGGGCGTGGCTTCGGTGCAGGCGTTGGCGAAGAGCATCGGCATGCCACGGATCAAGGCGTTCAAGAGCGACAGCTCACTGTTCTATCACAAGCTCGCCTGGATCCCGGGCCACCACAGCGTCGATTACGGCAACCTGATGCCGATGGGGACCACGCAGGGCGTGTCCGCCGGACAGCTCGAATACATCCGCCGCTGGATCGACGCCGGTGCGCCTCGCGCGGGCAACGTGGTGGATACGATGGTGCTGGCCGACACCCGTGCGCAGTCGGCGACCTTCGAGCCGCTGGCCGCGCCGGCGATACGCGGGCTGCAGCTCAAGGTGGACATTTTCGCCGTGACCCCCGCCAGCGAACGCGAGCTGTTCGTGTACCGCAGACTCGGCAACGCCTCGGATCTGTACGTCACGCGCATCCAGTCGCGGATGCGGCCCGGCAGCCATCACCTGCTGTTGTATACGTTCGACGAGACCAACACGACCTTTCCGTGTGACAGCCGCCCCGTGGCGAATGCCGTGCGCGACATCAAGAATCCGGACGGCAGCTTCAACCTGTTCAACATGTTGCCGATGGCGTGCCATGTGTTCTTTGCCGGCGCCATGACCCCGGACTTCGACTACCGCTTTCCGCCCGGAGTCGCGCTCAGACTGCCGGCCAATGCGGCACTGGATCTCAACGTCCACTACGTGAATCGTTCGCCGGCAAACCTGTCCGGTGAAGCGTACGCCAACCTGTACACGGCGGATCGCGCCGATGTCCAGACGGTGGCGCGGACGCTCAACTACGCCAACCAGAGCATTCAGCTGCCACCCGGTGTGCGGACGACCCTGACGAAGTTCTTCCCCGTCAGCGTGCGCACGACCGTCCTTGGCGTGACGTCCCACATGCACGCGCTTGGCGAGAAGTTCGAGATCCGGGTCAGGCGCGCGAACGGCAGCGAAACCACCGTCTACACGAATACCGACTGGGAGCACCCGGGCTTTGTGAACTTTACGACACCAATCGTTCTCGAGCCCGGCGACGGGCTGGTGTCGGTGGTGACGTGGAACAACACGACGTCGCGGACGGTGACGTTCGGGCTGGCGAGTACCAACGAGATGGATATCATCTTCGGGTACGCGTACTGAGCGCAGCCGCTGTGCGCGGCTGACCGGTGGTCGCTGGATCGCCGGAAATCACGGAGTCGGCGCCACCACCAGCGGACGGCAACATCCCGTGGGATCGCGTGTCTGACGCCATGGCCCGAACAACCGCGCGGGTCGCTGCGTTATCCCTCTGCGTACTCATCCCGTCCACCCCGAGGTCACCCCACCCCCGTGGATGCGGTCGTCGAGTTCCTCCTCAAGTACCGGCCGGCCGCCTTCACCCGCGGGACCCTCGCCTACGACCCGGTGATTCCGGTCTGGGCGATCCTCGCACTGGCTGTCATCGGCGTCGCGCTCGCGCTCTGGTCACTGGGCCGACCGGGCCGCGCGCTGACCCGATTCGACCGTGCGACCCTCGCCACGCTCCGGCTCGGTACGGTGGCCTTGCTGGCCTGGTGCCTCTGCCGACCGGTGCTGGTCGTCGCCGAGTCGCTCGAGCAGCGGAACGTGGTCGCCGTTTTGGTGGACGACTCCCGCTCCATGCGCATCGCCGACGTCGACGGAGCTTCGCGCGCGACCACGGTGCGCGCCCTTGCCGGCGGATCCGACAGCAGCCTGCTGCGCGAACTCGCGGCACGCTATCAGGTGCGCGTCTACCGAACCAGCGCCACCGGGCGAGTGCCGAGCGTGGCAGCGCTTGGCTTTGACGGCGGCCGGACACGAATCCTCAGCGCCATCACACGTGTCGAAGACGAACTCGCCGGTACACCGCTCAGCGGCGTCGTCGTGCTGTCGGACGGCGCAGAGAACGGCAGCGGCGGCAACGGCACACCCTCCCTCAGCGACCAACTGGCCACGCTGCGCGCACGCGGGGTACCGGTCTACACGATCGGCATCGGCAGCACCCGCTTTGCCCGCGATATCGAGATCTCCGAACTCGGCGGGCCTCGGCTGGCGCTGCGCAACGCGACGGTCCTGCTCGACGTCGTCGTGACGCATCGCGGCTTCGGCGATGTGTCACTGCCGATCGTCGTCGAAGACTCGGGACGCATCGTCGCCAGTGCGACGATCCGACTGTCGCGCGATGCCGAGTCCACGCCGGTGCGCCTGCGTGTCCCGACATCGGAGCCGGGAGCGCGACTGCTCACGGTGCGTGTGCCGGTGCAGAAGGGTGAGCTGATTGCCGAGAACAACGTGCGTCGCGCACTGCTCACGGTGCGTGACCGGCGCGAGAAGGTCCTGTATGTGGAAGGCGAGCCGCGCCCCGAACTCAAGTTCGCGCGGCGTGCCGTCGATGGCGATCGTCAGCTGCAACTGGTCGCGCTCCTCCGCTCAGCCAAGGACAAGTATCTACGACTCGGTGTGAGCGACTCACTCGAACTGGTGAACGGCTTTCCGACGTCGCGTGCGGAGCTGTTCGGCTACCGCGCGATCGTGCTCGGCTCCATCGAGGCGTCATTCTTCACCGGCGACCAGCTGAGGATGATCGGCGATTTCGTGTCCGAACGTGGCGGCGGGCTGCTGATGCTCGGTGGGCGCGAGGCGTTCGCAGAAGGGGGATACGTCGGCACCGCGCTGGCCGATCTGGTACCGGTTGACATGGAGGTGAGCACGCGCGGCGAGGAGGAGCGGCTGGTGCCGGTCACAGCGGTGCCGACTCCCGACGGCCTTCGGCATCCGGCCCTGCAGGTCGCGAGTACGGACTCCCTGGTCGCGCTTCGCTGGCGCACGCTTCCGCCGCTCACCACCGTCAATCTGTTGACGCGCGCCAAACCCGGGGCGACGGTTCTGCTGCAGGGTCGCATCGGCGATCGCGGACTGACGCGCCCTATGCTGGTCACGCAGCGTTACGGACGTGGCCGTGTGATGGCGCTGGGTGCGCAGGACGACTGGCTCTGGCAGATGCACGCGGACATCGCGGTGAATGACTCGACGCATGAGCTGCTCTGGCGCCAGATGTTGCGCTGGCTGGTGAACGATGTGCCTGATCGCGTGGAGGCGGTGACGGATGAATTCAGCGGATCGGGCGACGCGGTGCCATTGCGCGCCATCGTTCGCGACAGCGGCTACCTGCGGAGCAATGGCGTGACCGTGAGCGCGACGGTCGGAGCACCGGGCGGCGCGAGCCAGGAGATTCCATTCGACTGGGCAATCGATCGTGATGGCGAATACGCCGCCTCGTTCGTGCCCGCCGGCGATGGTGTGCAGGAGGTGCGCGTGCGCGCCGTATCCGGCACTGACACGACGCTCTCGCAGGCCGCGTACGTGCGCGTGGCGGAGCCGGTCGAGGAATACTTCGGCGCCGAGCGTCGCGATGGCCTGCTCCAGCAGCTGGCTCGAGAGACGGGTGGACGAACGTACACGCCAGATCGTGCGGCAGAGGTCGCGCGCGACCTGGCATACAGCTCCAGCGGTGCGACCGAGATCCGACGACTCGACCTCTGGGACGCGCCGCTGGTGCTGATCGTGTTGCTGACCTTGCTCGGTGCCGAGTGGGTACTTCGCCGCCGCCGGGGCCTGACATGAGCGCGGTGCAAAGTGTGGCACGACCTGTGCTGCGCGCGCTCGGCCTGCTCGTGCTGATCGCGTCGGAAGCACGACCGCTGGGCGCGCAGGATGCCGGTGCCACCTATCTGGTCGTCATCGCCGGTGTCAGCGGGGAGCCGCGAATCGGCACCGAATGGCATGGGATGGCGATGGCCCTCGCGACGGCGGCCACCCAGCGATTCGGCATTCCGCCAGCGCGGGTGATCGTCCTCGAGCAGGACTCGACACGCGACGTGGGTCGTGTGCAGGGCCGGTCGAGCAAGGCGACCATCGAGCGAGTGCTGGGTGGCATTGCGCGGACCCTCACCGTGGCCGACCGGCTGGTGGTGATCGTGCTGGCGCATGGTTCGTCGCTGAGCGGGGAAACTCGGGTGAACCTGCCTGGTCCAGACATGACTCCAGCAGACTTCGCGCGCGTGCTGGCGCCGGCCGCCGCGCCGACGATCGCGTTCATACAGACGGGCAGCGCCAGCGGCGAGTTCGCGACGGCACTGGCGGGACCTCGCCGCATCGTCATCACGGCCACGAAGAGTGCGCGCGAGCAGAATGAAACACTCTTTCCCGGTCCATTCGTGCGCGCGCTCACGACCGACGCGGGCGACACCGACAAGGACGGTCGGGTCTCGCTGCTCGAAGCGTTCACGTACGCGCAGCACGAGGTCGAGCAGGTGTTCACCAAGGGCAGCCTGCTGCCGACGGAACATCCGCTGCTCGTCGACGGCGCCGAAGGCGGCCGTGCGCGAACATTCCATCTCGCCTCGACCGCGAGCCTGTCGGCGGCGGCATCGAGTCCTGCCACTGCCGCTGCGCTCACGGCACGGGCCGAGGTGCAGGCGCGCATCGACGCACTGCGTGCCCGGCGCAGTACGCTCAGCGAAGATGCCTATCTGCAGGCGCTCGAGCCGTTGATCGTGGAACTGGCCGAGCGAACCCGCGCTCTCCGTGCGGCGCCTGCGGTGGTGAAGCCATGAACGCCCGCAGGCATCGGCTGATGCTGCTGCTGTCGCTGATGCGTGGTGGCGCAGCACTGGCGGTGGCCGCGCCCGATATGCTGGCGCAAGCGGCGCGACCAGCGGCCGCGGGCACGGCCGCGTCGGGTTCGCCGGCGGCGCTCTATCAGCGTGGGATGTACGAGCAGGCGATCGCTGCCGCCGAGCAGGCGCTCAACGGCGCTGCAGCGACGCCGGGCAACGCCCGCGTGCTGGTGCAGTCGCTGGTAGACGTAGGGAAGCCGGCCGAGGCCTTGCAGCGCGCGGCGAAGTGGCGCGGGCATCCCGACGTTTCGCCGGCGTTTGCACGCGCCTTTGAAATGATGGGACGACTCGACGAGTCCGACGAGGCGTGGAACACCGCGGCGCGCGGCGCCGACTCACTGTACGCGCGTGTCGAGCGGCTGCGGTTGCAACGCGACCGGGGCGGCGCGGACAGTGCGCTGGTCCGGCTGAACCGGCTGGTGGTCGCAGTCGATGCACGTGGCGGTGCCAGAACGGCGAGCGAGTTCCACGCGATGGCGGCGGCATCGCGCCTGCTCGGTCGCACCGACGCGCAGCGCTACAAGGATGCATTACGCTTCTACGACCGTGCGTTGGCACTCGACGCAACCCGACTCGATGCGCGAGTCGAGTTGGGTGAAATGTTTCTCGAGAAGTTCAACTTTGCTGATGCGCGCACGACGCTGCAGCAGATATTGGTGGTGAACCCGCGTCAGCCGCGGGCACTCGCGGCACTGGTGCGGCTGAACGCGCTCGATGGCCAGCGCGCACCTCGGGATCCACTGGTGCAGTTGCTGAGCGTGAACCCTGCCAGCGCTGACGCACATGCGCTCGCAGCACGACGCCTGATCGATGCCGAGCAGTACGACGTGGCGGTGGTCGAGGCACGGAAAGGGCTGGTCACCGACAGCACCGCGCCTGGCCCGTGGGTGGCCATTGCCGCCGCACGCTGGCTGGCGCTGGACACCGCCGGGCATCGCTCGGCGCTCGAGCGCGCGCACCGGCGACTGACCGGATCGGCGTCGGCGGAAGTCGAACTGGCTGAAGTGTCGGCGCGCAATCGCTTGTATGGCGATGCGGTGAAGTTCGCCCGCGCTGGTGTGGCACGCGATGCGCGTGATGCCCGGGCGCAGGCGTTGCTCGGCATCAATCTGCTCCGCATCGGGCAGGTGACGACCGCGCGGTCGACGCTCGAGCGCGCCTTTGCCCTCGATCCATTCGATGTGTGGGTCAAGAACACCCTCGACCTGCTCGACGCGTACGCAAAGGCGCGCACGGTGGCCACCGCTCACTTCGATCTGGTGCTCGAACCCGGTGATGCCGACGTGATGTCGCTGTATGCTGGCCCCCTGGCCGAGGAAGCGTACGCGGCGTTGACGACGCGCTACGGATTCAAGCCATCGGAGCGGGTACGGGTCGAGTTCTACCGCAGCCACGCTGACTTCAGCGTGCGCGCCGTGGGCCTGGCGGGGCTCGGGGCGCTTGGCGTGGCATTTGGCAATGTGCTGGTGGTCGATGAACCGCCCGCGCGCGATCGTGGTGAATTCAACTGGGGCTCCGTGCTCTGGCATGAGTTTGCGCACACCGTCACGCTCGGCGCGACCGACAACCGCGTACCGCGGTGGGTGTCGGAAGGGCTGTCGGTGCATGAAGAACGGCGCGCGCGCCGCGAGTGGGGCGGGGGCGTGACCCCCATGCTGATCGCCGCCTACAGCGCGAATCGGTTGCAGCCGGTGAGTCGATTGAACGATGGCTTCGTGCATCCGCGGTACGGTCAGGAAGTCATCCTGTCGTACGCGCTGGCGGCGTACGTCTTCGAGATGCTCGAGGAGCGGAAGGGGATGGCCGGTATCCGTGCGTTGCTCAGTGGGTATCGCGTCGGACAGCGTACACCCCAGCTGATGCAGCAGGTGTACGGCCTCGACTCGGCGGCGCTGGACGGGACCTTCGATCGCTGGTTCAGGACGAAGTTCGCGCGTGAGTTTATGGCGGTACGCGGCGAGGTTCGCACCGGTGCTGACGGTGAATCGATCACGGCGCTGGCCGGACCGCTGCGCGATGCACTCGCCGCCGCCGCCAGCGCGATGCAACAGAAACAGTGGCCGCAGGTGATTGCCGCTGCACAACGGGCGGTGACGCTCTTTCCGGAGTGGGCGGAACCTGGCAGCGGTTACCACTTTCTGGCTGCCGCTCACACCGCCGTTGGGAATGCCGCCGGCGCACGCGGCGCGCTGGCGGCCATCACCGCCCGCAATGGTGACGCGGTGGACGAGAACATCACCCTCGCGGGGCTGCTCGAGGCGGCGCGCGACTCGGCAGGCGCCATGGCGGCGCTCGGGCGCGCGGCGCTGGCGGATCCTTTCGACGTGAAGGTGCAGATGCAGCTTGCCGAGCTGACCTTCGCCGGGCGCGACTGGCCGGCGGCGATCCGCGCCCGCCGAGCGGTGATCGCCCTGGGACCAACGGATCGCGCCGACGCGTTGTATCGATTGGCACTGACACTGGCCGCCTCGGGTGACCGGACCGCGGCGCGTCGCGAAGTGCTGCGTGCGCTCGACCTGGCCCCCAACTTCGAGGCAGCGCAAGACCTGCTGCTCTCTCTCCGTGCTTCCGGGAAGACTCCATGACTCGTCGCGCCCGCTGGTGGCTCTGTGCGTTGCTCTCGCTGCCGCTGCTGACGCTCTCAGCGCAGCGATTCCGGCGATCGTCGCCTGGCGAGACGCCGAACCCGAACGTCCGGTACGACGGTCGTTTCACGTTCCTGCGGGTGAAATTCGAGCCGCTTGGTGGCGGCCGCGACCTGAAATGGGATCACGACTACCCGACGGCCGAGACGCACCTGATGAAGATCCTCGACGAAGTGTCGACCATGAAGCCGCGGCTCGAGGGGAGCAACATTCTCTCGTTCGCGGACAAGGAACTGTTCGAGTACCCGGTGGCATACGTCTCGGAGCCTGGTTTCTGGACGATGACGCCGGAGGAACTGGCCGGTGTGCAGGCCTACGTGAACAAGGGCGGGTTCATCATCTTCGACGATTTTGCCGGACGGCACTGGCGGAACTTCGAGGAGCAGTGGCGCACCGCGTTCCCGAACCTGGTGCCGGTCCAGATCGACAAGTCGCACCCGATCTTCGATTCGTTCTTCCGGATCGAGAGTCTCGAGATGACGCACCCGAACTTCGGCATCAAGTCGGAATTCTGGGGGGCGTACGAGGACAACGATCCATCGAGGCGGCTGGTGATGATCGCCAACTTCAACAACGACATCGGTGATTACATGGAGTTCTCCGATCAGGGCCTGCTCCCGATCTCGCTCACCAACGAAGCGTACAAGCTCGCCGTGAATTACGTCGTGTACGCGCTCACTCACTGACCATGCCCGCTGATCTCACCACCACCTCGCTGACGGCGCTGGACGACGTCGCACTCGCCGATCGCCTGCGCGACGGTCGCACTGCCATCCTCTCCGAACTGCGCAAGCTGATTGTCGGGCAGGAGGTGGTGGTCGAGCAGGCGCTGATCGCGCTCTTCGCGGGCGGCAACTGCCTGATCGTCGGTGTGCCTGGTCTGGCCAAGACGCTGCTCGTGCACACGATGGCGCAGGTGCTCGACCTCAAGTTCTCGCGCGTGCAGTTCACGCCCGACCTGATGCCCAGCGACATCACCGGCACCGACATCATTCAGGAGGATGCCGAGACCGGGCGCCGCCGGATGACCTTCGTGCCCGGGCCGGTGTTCACGAACATTCTGCTGGCCGACGAGGTGAATCGCACGCCACCGAAGACGCAGGCGGCGCTGCTCGAGGCGATGCAGGAGCGGCGGGTGACGGTGCAGGGGCGCACCTATCCACTCGACGCCCCGTTCTTCGTGTTCGCGACGCAGAACCCGATCGAGCTCGAGGGCACCTACCCGCTGCCTGAAGCGCAACTCGACCGGTTCATGTTTCAGGTCGTGATGGGCTACCTGACGGAGGATGAGGAGCTGCAGGTGGTGCAGCAGACGACGGCCATCCAGCGTCACGAGTTCCGGCGCGTGATGACGGCAGCCGACATCGTCGCCTATCAGCAGCTGGTGCGACGGGTACCGGTGGCTGACGCGGTGGCGCGATACGCCGTGCACCTCGCGCGCGCCTCGCGACCCGACTCGCCGATGGCGCCAAAGCAGGTGAAGGAGTGGGTGAGCTACGGTGCCTCGGTGCGCGCGGCGCAGTTTCTGGTCCTCGGCGGCAAGGCGCGTGCGCTGATGCATGGGCGCTATCACGTGAGCTTCGACGATATCGCGGCGCTGGCAGCGCCGGTGCTGAGACACCGCGTGTTGCTCAACTTTCACGCGCAGGCCGAAAGGGTCACCACCGATCAGCTGGTGGACGTCCTGCTGGCGGCGGTACCGCGTCCGAGCGCAGGCCTCAGGTGAACGTCAGGGTGCCGTTGCGTCCATTCGAGGGGCGGGCGTGAGCGAACGGCTCACCCTGGACCCGGCGGCACTCGCGCGCATCGGCAATCTGGAGCTGGTGGCACGCTGGGTGGTGGAGGGCTTCATCTCGGGACTGCATCGGTCGCCGCACCTTGGCTTCTCGACCGACTTCGCCGAGCATCGGCCGTACGTGCCAGGGGATGACATCCGGCACGTGGACTGGCGTGTGTTCGCGCGCACCGAACGCACGTACCTCAAGACGTACGAGGCGGATACGAACTCCAACTTCACCGTGTTGCTCGACGTCTCGGCCTCGATGGGGTTTGCGCATGGCGGGATCACCAAGCTGGCCTACGCCAAGCTGGTGGCAGCCACGCTGTCATGGTTCTCCCGTCGGCAGCGTGATCGAGTCGGACTGGTGACCTTTGCTGAGGATGTCCGCGACATCGTGCCGCCGTCGGCGCGGCATTTACCCAACGTGCTGCACGCGCTCGAGCGAGCGACGGCCAGTGGCACCGGGTCGCTCGCCAGACCAATTTCTAAGATTGCGCAATCGCAGCCGCGACGAGGGATTTTTCTTTTGCTGTCGGACCTGTACGAGCCGGCCACCGACGTCCTGCGTGCGCTTGGACCGCTCACGGGTGCAGGCCACGACGTGATCGTGATCCAGCTGCTCGACGCGGCGGAGCGAACCTTCCCGTTCGAGGACTCCACCACCTTTCGAGATCTCGAAAGTGGCGAGCGACTGCCGGTGAGCCCGGGCAGGATTCGGGCGCGCTACGTGGCGGCGATGGACGCACATGTGACGGCGATGCGTGCGAAGCTTGGCGGCGGGCGCGTGGATTACCGTCTGGTGGATACGTCGCAGCCGCTCGACCGTGTGTTGTTCGACGTTCTGCTCCGGCGCGCGTTTCTGCGCACCGCCGTCTGATGCCGTTCCTCGCGCCGCTCTTGCTGCTCGGCCTGGCTGCCGTGGCCATCCCGCTGCTGGTGCACCTCGTGCAGCGCGAGCGGCGCGACCCGATCGCGTTCCCCTCGCTGATGTTTCTCGAACGGACACCAGCGCCGTTCACGTCGCGGCGGAATCTCCGTGATCCCTTGCTGTTTCTGCTGCGAGCGCTGGCAGTGATCGCATTGGCGCTGGCCTTTGCGCGCCCGGTCTTCGGGCCGCGTCCCGTCGCGGCGGGCGTGGACGTCCGGCGTCGCGACGTGGTGGTGCTGCTCGATCGGTCGTTCTCGATGCGCATTGGTGATCGGT
>CAYMQV010000134.1:605-13041 GCA_964392395.1 uncultured Gemmatimonadaceae bacterium | reverse complement strand
GAGTCGCAATCTTCCACGTCGTCACGCATGCGTTTTTCAAGGCGTGCCTGTTCCTCGGCGCCGGCAGCGTGATTCACGCATTGGGGGGTGAGCAGGACATCCGGAAGATGGGCGGCCTGCGCACGCGCATTCCGATCACGTTCTGGACATTCGTGATTGCGACGGCGGCCATCGCCGGCATTCCCGGACTGGCCGGCTTCTTCTCCAAGGACGAGATCCTCTGGTATGCATTCGCCAGCAGTCGAGGCGGGTCACCGTGGCTGTGGGGCGTGGCGGCGGTCACGGCGCTGATGACGGCCTTCTACATGTTCCGGTTGCTGTGGCTCACCTTCCTCGGCCCGTCGCGCATGGACCACGCGGTCGAGCATCATGTGCATGAGTCACCGCTCTCGATGACTGGTGTGTTGATGCTCCTGGCGCTGCTCTCCGCTGTTGGCGGGTACTTCTCGATTCCGCATTTCCTCGAAGCGCAGGTGCCGCTGCCGGCGATCGTCGCGGAGCGGGAGCACTACGAGCGGACGTTGCTCGTGGTATCGATCGTGCTGGCATTTTCCGGCCTGGCACTGGCCGCGCTGATGTTCGGGGGCTCCGCCGAGCGTCCGGAGCGCGTCAAGCGGGCGCTCCTGCCGTTGCATCGTCTGCTGTCGGCGAAGTTCTACGTCGATGAGCTCTATGAGCGCCTGCTCGCGCGCCCGCTGGTGTGGATGTCGGAGCAGGTACTGCTTCGAGGCAGCGACCGCTTCATGCTGGACGGCATGCTGAATGGCATGGCGGCACTGGCGCTCCGTTCCGCTGGTTTGCTTGGCCGTCTCCAGACGGGGAGTCTGCATCTCTACTCGCTGTTCGTGATGGCAGGAATCGTCGGGGCTCTGGTGTGGAGCTGGCGCCATGGATGAGGCGTTCGTGCTCAACCTGATGCTCTGGATCCCGGTGATCGGAGTGCTGCTCCTGATTGCCGCTCGCCGGAACGATCGGTTGGCACGTTCGCTGACGGTCGGCGTGCTGACGGTGCAGTTCGTGCTGGCATCGTGGCTGTACACGCGCTTCGATGCCGGCGCGGCCGGCCTGCAGTTCGTCACCAATCTGCCGTGGATTCCCCAGTGGGGAGTCTCGTACCTGATCGGGATGGATGGATTCAATGTCCTGCTGGTGATGTTGACGGCGTTTCTCGGGCCCGTGGTGGTACTCGGGGCACACCGCTCGATCGACAATGATGTTCCGCTGTTTCACGCGATGGTGCTCCTGCTGCAGTTCGCGATGATGGGGGCGTTTCTGGCGCAGGACCTGTTCCTGTTCTACCTGTTCTGGGAAGCGATGCTGATCCCGATGTTCCTGATCATCGGCATCTGGGGTGGCACCCGTCGCGTCTACGCGACGGTGAAGTTCTTTCTGTATACCGCGTTCGGCAGCATCCTGATGCTGGCCGCGCTGATCTACCTCGTGCAGGCGCTGGCGCAGACCAGCAGTGTCACCTCGTTTGCATTCGCTGATCTCTACCGTGCGCAGCTGCCGCTCTCGGTGCAGACCGTGCTGCTCGGGGCGTTTGCGCTGTCGTTCGCCATCAAGGTGCCAATGGTGCCGTTGCACACATGGCTCCCCGATGCACATGTCGAAGCGCCGACCGCCGGCTCGGTGATCCTCGCCGGAGTTCTGCTCAAGATGGGAACGTACGGCTTCATGAAGCTTGGCTTCCCCCTTTTTCCCGATGCGGCCCGGGCCTTCACGCCGGCGCTCATGACGCTGGCCGTCATCAGCATCGTTTATGGCGCCTGTCTGGCGCTCGTCCAGACGGACATCAAGAAGATCATTGCCTACTCGTCGATCAGTCATCTGGGCTACGTCATGCTCGGCTTGCTCAGCCTTGAATTGGTGGGTGTCCAGGGCGCGATCATGCAGATGGTGAGCCACGGTCTGGTTGCGGCGGGGCTCTTCCTGCTGGTCGGCATGATCTACGAGCGGTGTCACACCCGCGAACTCGGCGACTACGGCGGCCTTGCCCGGCTGTTGCCGGTCTTCTCGGTGTTCTTCATGATCTTCACGCTCGCATCGGTAGGTTTGCCGACGACGAGTGGCTTCACCGGTGAGTTTCTGGCACTGCTCGGCGCCTTCGCGGCGGCGTGGCCGCTGCACGTTGCGGGTCAGAGCTATCCGCTGATCCTGGCGAGCGTCGCCGTGCTTGGCGTGATCCTTGGCGCGCTCTACATGCTGCGATTCGCGTTGACCTTTCTCTTCGGGCCAACGACCGCGCCGCACCAGCCGCTGTCCGATCTGTCGATGCGAGAGCGGGGGATACTCGGCGCCCTGGTGATCGCGATCTTCGCCCTCGGCCTGTTTCCCGACAGCGTGATGCGCAAGACGGAGCATGCCGCTCGCGAGTATCAGTCGCTGGTGAAGACGTCGCGTCTGCCCGAGCAGGCGCCATGAGCAGCTTGACGATCAACCGGGCGGTGCGTCATGCCTAGTCAGGATGCGCTGATTGCCATGCTGCCGGAGCACTTTCTGCTCGTCGGGATCGTTGCCCTGATCCTGCTGGAGGTGCTGGGCCGGGGCGCGCGCGCTGCGCTCTGGGTGGCGGTGCTGACAGTGTCGGCCGCCGCTGGAGCGGCGCTGTTCCTCGCCCAGCTGGGGTTCGCGCCGCCAGCGCCATTTCCGGGATTGTTCTCGGTGACACCAGCGGTGTTCATGGCGAAGGGAGCGCTGTTGGCGCTCGCGGTACCGGTGCTGCTCATGTCGCGAACCGAGTTCGCGGATGGCGAGTTCTCGATTCTGCTGCTGTCGTCACTGTACGGAATGTGTCTGCTTCCCTCGTCGGACAGTTTCCTGGTGATGTTCGTCGGGCTCGAGTTGCTCTCGGTACCGGTCTACGCACTGGTACTGCTGGCATTCCGTCGACCGCAGAGCGCGGAGGCATCGTTCAAGTATCTGGTGCTGAGCGGGGCGGCCTCGGCAACGTTTCTGATGGGTGTGTCACTGTTGTACGGCGCGAGTGGCTCGATGGGCGTGGAAACATTCGGGCGGGCACTCTCCAGCGGCGACGCGATGTCGCGCGCCGCCACGGTGCTGATCCTGGTGGCCTTGTTCCTCAAGGCCGCGATCGTCCCGTTTCACGCCTGGGCACCCGACGCCTATGAGGGCGCAAGTGTGCCGGTGACCGCCTACATGGCGACGTTGATCAAGGGGGCGGTGCTCCTGGCTGCGGTGCGCGTGTTCGGAGTCGTCAACGCCAGTGGACCGGTGGCTGACCTGTTGCTCGTTTTGCCGTTGCTCTCGATCGTCTGGGGGAATCTGGCGGCGATCAGGCAGAACAGCTTCCGTCGCATGATCGCGTACTCGTCGATTGCGCATGCCGGCTATCTGTTCTACGCCTTCCTTGGTGATGGGGCCAGCCGTCAGTCTGCGGTCGTGTTCTATGTCGTGGCCTACTCGGTGGTGAACCTGCTCGCCTTTGCTCTTCTGCCCGAGAATGTGCACGACGACGCACGGGATGACCTGCAGAACTTGAGGGGGCTGTATCGGCGTGATCCCCTGGCCGCCGGGCTCATCGGCATTTCGATGCTCTCGCTGGCGGGCCTGCCTCCCTTCCCCGGGTTCGTGGCCAAGTTTCTCGTGTTCCGCAACGTGGTGGCGGCTGGCCATACCACCTATGCGGTCCTTGGCCTGATCGGGAGTTACATCGGTATCTACTTCTACTTGCGCGTGCTGCTGCTGCTGTTCATGCGCCAGGACGATGTGGTTCCGGCGGAATTTCGCGCGAGCAGTCTGGCGCGCATGGCCGGTACTCTCTGTCTGGCGGCGACAGTGCTGTTGGCGATCGTTCCCGGCTGGGTGATTGCCCGCTTCTGACGGGTGCGTGGAGACCCAGGCCACCGTTCGTGAGCAAGTGTCATCGGGGAACGGCTCTCTCATGCAGCGCGATTACATGCCACCAGTGAGGAATCACCGTGAGTCCCCTTGAACGTCGTTCCAAGCGCGGCGCTGAAATCCTGAATGATCCCGTGCTCAACAAGGGCACGGCGTTTTCGCACGCCGAGCGTGACGCACTCGGCCTTCGTGGTCTGCTGCCGCCACGCGTCATGTCACAGGATGAGCAGCTGGCGCGCATTCTGCCCGGTGTGCGCGCCAAGGCGACTCCGATCGAGCAGTACGCGTATCTCGTCGCGCTGCATGATCGCAACGTGACGCTGTTCTACCGCCTCGTCATCGATCATCTGGAAGAGTTGATGCCGGTGCTCTACACCCCGACGGTGGGGCAGGCGTGCGAGGAGTTCGGGCGCATCTTCCGGCGCAGTCGCGGGTTGTACATTACGGCCGAAGATCGCGGCCGTGTCGGCGAGGTGCTCGCCAACTGGCCGGCGGACGATGTCCGCATGATCGTGGTGACCGATGGCGAGCGTATCCTCGGCCTCGGTGATCTCGGTGCGAACGGCATGGGCATCCCGATCGGGAAGCTCACGCTCTACACGGCGTGCGCCGGTGTGCCGCCCCACCAGTGCCTGCCGATCACGATCGACGTCGGAACCAACAACACGACACTCCGGGAGAGCCACGCCTACCTCGGTCTGCGTGAGCCGCGGCTGCGCGGTGCGGCCTACGACGAGTTGCTGGACGAGTTCATCCTGGCGGTGCAGGCGCGTTTTCCCCGCGTATGTCTCCAATTCGAGGATTTCGGAAACCACAACGCGTTCAGCCTGCTGGCGCGGTGGCGGGATCGCATCTGCACGTTCAACGACGACATTCAGGGAACCGCAGCCGTCGCGCTGGCCGGACTCTATTCATCGACTCGCGTCACCGGTGTGCCGCTGCGCGACATGCGCCTGCTGTTTCTCGGTGCGGGTGAGGCAGGCATCGGGATCGGTGATCTGGTGGTCGAGGCACTGGTCGAGGAAGGGCTGTCGCTCGCCGACGCGCGCACCCACTGCTGGTTCGTGGACTCGCAGGGGCTGGTCGAGTCGTCGCGCTCCGGCCTTCCGGAGCACAAGCAGCGCTTTGCGCACGAACACGGTGCAATCGGAAGTCTGCTCGAGGCGGTCGAGACGCTGCGGCCGCATGCGATCATCGGCGTGTCCGGTACGCCCGGTATGTTCACGGCGCCTGTCTTGTCTGCGATGGCGCGACTTCATGCGCGTCCGGTTGTGCTGGCGTTGTCGAATCCGACATCGAAGGCCGAGTGTACTGCGCAGGAAGCGTATGCAGCGACTGATGGTCGTGCCATCTTTGCCAGCGGCAGCCCGTTCGCGCCGGTCACGTTCAGGGGCAGAACCCACGTGCCCGGTCAGGGCAACAACGCCTACATCTTCCCCGGTGTGGGGCTGGGCGTGCTGGTGAGTGAATCCTCGCGCGTGAGTGAGGAGATGTTTGCCGCAGCCGCGCGGAGACTGGCCGATCTGGTGACGGCCGATGATCTGGCGATGGGCCGGCTCTATCCGAGCCTGTCGCGCATTCGTGAAGTGTCGCATGCGATTGCGGTGGCGGTGGCGCGGATCGCATTCGCACGCGGACTCGCGCGAAACGAGCCCCCGCCAGACCTGGACGCGGCGGTGACGGCGGCGATGTTCTCGCCAGAGTACGTGTCGATGATCTGAGCGGCGCACACCGATCGGCGATCCGAGGCGAGCGATGGAAACGCGTGCTCCGCGTGTCCAGGACAAAACATCGATCAGCGGCCTGTGGCGGAAGCGTCCGTCAGCACCGCCTGCAGCACCAGCGTGCCAAGTTGTGTTGCAGCGTCGATTGCAGGCTCCGTCCCCCCGCGCCGCTCCTGCTCCGCCGCGATCACGAGCAGTTCGCGGCGCATCGCGGGATCCCAGAACCTGGCGAGGTGATCGCGAATGCCGGCGATGGCCTCAGGCTCGGGATACGGCGCGAAGAACTGCGCGATCTGATTCGCCATGCGGACGAGGTCCTCAGCGCGCATCACCGTCGGCCCGATCGAAGTGCACCACCCGTCCGTCGCTTGCCCCTCCGATCCTGCAGACCACCGGCAGCGACAGCGCCCGCGACCACTCCAGCGCCATGCTGGTGGGCGCCGAGATCGTCGCCAGCAGCATCGTATCAGTCGCGGCGGCCTTGTAGACCAGTTCATAGCTGCACCGACTGCTCATCACGATGAAGCCGGGCTGCGTCAGCTGCTGACGTCGCGCCAGGGCGCCAATCAGCTTGTCGAGCGCGTTGTGCCGCCCGACGTCCTCCCGCACCAGAATGATCGTGCCGTCCGGTGCACACCACGCGGCCGCATGGACGGAATGCGTTTCGCGATTCATCGGTTGGTGCGACGGCAACGCCGCGAACGCATCGAGCACGGCTTCGTCGGAGATGAGGGCGTCCGTCGCCTCGCCGATACCGACTCTGGCGCCGCGTGCGAATGCGCGGCTCTCGGCGACACGATGCAGATCGGCCAGCGACTCGAGTCCGCACAACCCGCACGACGAGTTCCCGGCCAGCGAACGTGAGCGGATCGCGGTCGTGGCGAGTTGATCCGCCGCAACATGGAGGTCGACCGACATGTCGTTCAGGAACGACGAGACCACGATCCGTTCTACCGCCGCGACGTTGCTCACCACGCGCTCCGTCAACGCCAGCCCGAGCGCCAGATCTTCAACGTCGACCGGCGTGGCCAGCATGACGGTCCATGGATCACCGTTGATGGTGATGGCGATCGGGCACTCGATCGCAATGCCCCACGTAGCGGCCACCTGCACGGACGCCGGCCCGCCGTTGACGGCACCGAGCCGGATCGTCGCTCGCTCGCTCGGTTTGCGCACCAGCGACTCACCGGCATCGGTCACGGTCACGTCAATCAACCGGTCGGACTTCGACCGCCGTCACCTTGTACTCAGGGCAGTTCGTTGCCCAATCCGAGAACTCGGTGGTGATCACGTTCGACGCCGAATCCGGATGGTGAAAGGTCGTATAGCAGACGCCGGCGGGAACGCGCTCCGTGACGACCGCGTGCAGCGTGATGGCGCCCTTCCGGCTCGAGAGCAGTACACCGTCACCAGTCCCGATTCCTCGCACCTCGGCATCGTGCGGGTGAATCTCGAGGACATCCTCTGCGTGCCAGGTCGCGTTCTTCGTCCGGCGCGTCTGCGTCCCCACGTTGTACTGTGTCAGCGTCCGCCCGGTCGTCAGGAGCAGCGGGAACCGCCGGTTCGATTTCTCGTCCGTGGGCACGTACTGCGTCAGCATGAACCGCCCCTTGCCGCGAACGAAGGTGTCTTCGTGCATGATGCGCGTGCCGCTCGGCATCGCCGCCGTGCAGGGCCACTGCACACTGCCGACCCGATCCAGATGCGCGAACGAGACACCGGCGAAGGTCGGGGTCAGCGCCGCGATTTCGTCCATGATCGCGGCGGCGTTGGCATACGCCATCGGGTAGCCCATCGCGGTGGCCAGTCGGCAGACCGTCTCCCACTCGAACTGGCCCGTCCGCGGCGGCATCACCGGCCGGACACGATTGATGCGTCGCTCGGCATTCGTGAACGTCCCATCCTTCTCCAGAAAGGCCGTCCCGGGCAGGAAGACATGAGCGAACTTCGCCGTCTCGTTCAGGAACAGATCCTGGACGATCACGCAGTCCATCGCGCGCAACGCATCGGTGACATGCCTTGTGTCGGGATCGGAGTGCGCCAGATCCTCGCCCTGAATGAAGATGCCACGGAACTGCCCCGCAATTGCTGCCGCCAGCATGTTCGGAATGCGCAGGCCCGGTTCCTCGTCGAGCGCGACGCGCCACGCCGTTTCGAAGGTGCCACGAGTGGCGCCGTCGGAGATATGCCGATAACCGGGCAGCTCGTGCGGAAACGATCCCATGTCGCACGCGCCCTGCACGTTGTTCTGCCCCCGCAGTGGACTCACGCCGACACCGTCGCGGCCGAGTTGTCCCGCGGCCATCGCCAGATTGGCAATGCCCATGACCATGGTGCTGCCCTGACTGTGCTCGGTGACACCAAGGCCGTAGTAGATGGCCGCGTTGCGTGCACCGGCGTAGAGTCGCGCGGCACGCCGCAGCTCTGCCGCCGGAACACCGCTGAAGATCTCGGTTGCCTCAGGCGAGTGTTCCGGTCGCGCGATGAATTCGCGCCACTGCTCGAAGGAGGCGACATCGCAGCGCTCGCCTACGAACGCCGTGTCTGCCAGCCCTTCGGTCACCACCACGTGCGCCAGTGCGTTGATGACCGCGACATTGGTGCCGGGCTTGAGCGCCAGATGGTGCGCCGCCTGGATGTGCGGACTGCGCACCAGATCGATGCGACGCGGATCGATCACGATCAGCTGCGCGCCCTGCCGCAGCCGTCGCTTCATTCGAGCAGCGAACACGGGGTGCGCGTCGGTCGGGTTGGCACCGATGACGACGATCACGTCGGCCTGCTCCACGGACCTGAAATCCTGCGTACCTGCCGACGTGCCGAACGTCTGCTTGAGGCCATAGCCGGTGGGCGAGTGGCAGACGCGGGCACAGGTATCGATGTTGTTGTTGTGGAACGCCGCCCGCACGAGCTTCTGGACGACGTACACCTCTTCATTGGTGCAGCGCGAGGAGGAGATGCCGCCGATGGCCCCGCGTCCGTACTGTGCCTGAATCGAACGGAATCGCGTCGCGGCGTGGTTGATTGCCTCGTCCCAGCTCACGGTGCGCCACTCATCCGTGATCTGGTCGCGGATCATCGGCGCCAGGACGCGGTCGCGGTGGCTGGCGTACCCCCAGGCAAAGCGACCCTTGACGCACGAGTGCCCTTCGTTGGCACCGCCGTCCATGTCCGGCACCATGCGCACCACGTCGTTGCCCTTCATCTCCGCACGGAACGAACACCCGACGCCACAGTAGGCGCAGGTGGTCTTCACCACCCGGTCGGGCTGGCCAGCGTCGATGACCGTTTTCTCGGTCAGCGTCGCCGTCGGGCAGGCCTGCACACACGCGCCGCACGACACGCACTCGGATTCCAGGAATGACTCATTGATTCCCGCACTCACCTTGGCGGCGAACCCGCGGTCTGTGATGCTCAGGGCAAAGGTGCCCTGTATCTCCTCGCACGCTCGCACGCAACGCGAACAGACGATGCACTTTGCGGGATCGAAGGTGAAGTACGGATTGGACTCGTCCTTCGCCGCCGTCAGGTGGTTCGCGCCATCCATGCCATACCGCACCTCGCGCAGGCCAACGGCGCCGGCCATGTCCTGCAGCTCGCAGTCGCCATTCGCCGCGCAGGTGAGGCAGTCCAGCGGGTGGTCGGAGATGTAGAGCTCCATCACATTGCGCCGGACGCGTGCGACCTGTTCGGTCTGTGTGCGCACGACCATCCCCTCGTCCACCAGCGTCGTGCACGACGCTGGCAGCCCTTTGCGGCCGGCAATCTCGACGACGCACAACCGACACGAACCAAACGCATTCAACGAGTCCGTCGCGCACAGCTTTGCGATGTTGATCCCAGCGTCGCGCGCAGCGCGCATCACCGACGTCCCGGCGGGAACGTCGACCGGGGTGCCGTCGATCGTCAGGCGGACGCGCTGTGCGGATGCGACCGGAGGCGTTCCCAGATCCCGGCGGCGTCGCGCGGCGTCCATGGGCGTGTCGATCATACCGTTACCTCACCTGGCGCACGCGATGGCGCCGACGACAGGAGATCCCCAGCGAAGTGCGCCATGATACTCCGCACCGGCATCGGCGTCAGCCCGCCCAGCGCACACAGCGAACCGAGTTCCATCGTTTCACACAGCTCGTCCAGCAGCTGCCAGTTCTTCTCCGACGCTTCACCGCGCCGCAGCCGGCCGATGACCTCGACGCCACGCGTCGAGCCGATCCGGCACGGCGTACACTTGCCACACGATTCGTGCGCACAGAAGGCCATCGCAAACTCTGCCTGCTCACCCATGTCGACCGTGTCGTCGAACACCACGACCCCGCCGTGGCCCAGCATCGCGCCAACCGCCGCAAACGCCTCGTAGCCCAATGGCGTCTGCCACTGGGATGCTGGAAGGTATGCACCGAGCGGCCCCCCAACCTGAATGGCCTTGATCGGACGATCACTGCGGGTGCCACCACCGAAGCCCACGACGAGCTCGGCGAGGGAGATCCCAAACGCAACCTCGACCAACCCGCCGCGCTTGACGTTGCCCCCGAGCTGAAAGGGCATCGTCCCAGTCGAGCGGTCCAGGCCGAGGCCGGCTTAGTGGGCGCCGCCGCGCGCCAGAATGGCGGTGGTTGCCGCCAGTGTGAGCACATTGTTCACCACCGTCGGCTTTCCGAACAGCCCGGCGAGAGCCGGCAACGGTGGCTTGGCGCGCACCACGCCACGCTTGCCCTCGAGACTTTCGAGCAGCGCGGTTTCCTCGCCACAGATGTACGAGCCGCCGCCCACCCGCAGCGTGATGTCGAAGGCGTGCGCTGATCCCAGTACCGACGTGCCGATGATTCCTGCATCGCGCGCGAGTACCAGTGCGCGCTCGATGATCCGAATCGTGTGCGGGTACTCGGAGCGCAGATAGATGTAGCCGGCGGTCGCGCTGACGGCGATCGCCGCAATCACCATCCCTTCGATCAGTTGAAATGGGTCGGCGTCCATCAACAGCCGGTCGGCGAAAGTTCCGGAATCGCCCTCGTCCGCGTTGCAGACGATGTACTTCTGGTCGGCTACCGTATCGTGGACCGTCTGCCACTTGATGCCGGCTGGGAAGGCCGCTCCACCCCGACCGCGCAGACCGGAGGTCTTGATCTCGGTGACGATGGCCTGCGGTCCGAGCGTCAGGGCCTGTTCCAGTCCGCTCAGGCCACCATGCGCCCGATAGTCGTCGAGCGACAGCGGGTCGATTATGCCGACGCGGCTGAACATCAGTCGCTGCTGGTCACGCAGCCAGGGAAGCGACTCGACCAGTCCGATCGACAGTGGGTGTGACACCGACGGCATCGTGCCGGATTCGAACAGCGACGCAGCCGTTTCAGGCGTGACGGCCGCAAATCCCACCCGCCCATCGACGCTGTCGACCTCGATCAGCGGCTCGAGCCAATAGGCCCCCCGGGATCCGTTCCGCACCACGACCGCATCGAGCGAGTGCGTCCGAATCATTTGGTGGATCGTCTCCGCGACGTCGTCAGCGCCGACCGACCGTGCGCCGGTATCGTTGGGCACGTAGATGCGGGCGGTCATCGACGTGTCGGCAGTGACGCCATCAACGCGTCGAAGCGGGCTTCGCTGACGGCGCCGTGCACGCGGTCTCCAATGCGGACCGTCGGGCCAAGCGCGCAGTTGCCGAAGCAGAACGCCGCTTCGAGGTGCACACGTCCATCCTGCGTGGAGCCACCGAGTGCCACACCGAGGGTCGCTTCCGCATGTCGTGCCAGGGCGCGGCAGCCCACGGCCTGGCAGGCCTCGGCCATGCACAGCTGCACGACATGCTCGCCGACCGGTGACTCGCGGAGATCACCGTAGAAGGAGACCACTCCATAAACCTCGGCCCTCGACAGGTTGAATGCCGCCGAGACCTGCCGGATCACCATCGGTGAGACGAATCCGAAGCGCTGCTGCACGCGCTGGAGGAGCGGCAGCAGATGTTCTGCCGTGGTCGGCGAGTCCGCCAACAGTGCCTGCAGCGCCTCAGCGTCGTCAGCTTCGCTCATCGCGGATCGCCCGCTACCGATACCGTTGCATCAGCTTGTCGAGCGCCGCCTTGCCTGGGCAGAGCTTTTCGTACGGCACGTCAACCAGCGGCGTTGGTACGGTGCGCATCATCGCGTGCATGTCCTTCCCACTCTCGTCGACGAACAGCAGGCCCGTCGCAATCTCATGTCGTGACTGACAGTCGCGGACATGAGCGTAGGCCGACTCACGATTGGTTGGATCGTAGTCGCTGGCGGTGGATCGGAGCCTGACTGTGGCTCCGTCGTGCATCGTGACCACCCGCACGGCGGCGTCCGACTCCGGCACCGTGATCTCTCGCTGGAGCGGCACGAAATCGGCGTGCACCGCCTCCACTTCGTGCTCGCGCGTGAAGGCGTAACTCTTGGTGGAGCCTTCATGGTCATTGAAGGAGACGCACGGAGAGATGACGTCCACCAGCGCGAGGCCATTGTGTGCCATGCCGGCCTTGAGAATCGGCACCAGCTGCTTCTTGTCGCCCGAGAAGGAGCGCGCCACGAAGGTCGCACCGAGCGTCAGCGCGAGCAGCACCGGATCGATCGGAGCCTGCTCGTTCGACTCGCCTTTCTTCGACGTCGAGCCGATGTCGGCCGAGGCGGAGAACTGGCCCTTCGTCAGGCCATAGACACCGTTGTTCTCGATCACATACAGCATGTTCACGTTGCGGCGAATGGCGTGCGACAGCTGACCGAGCCCGATCGAAAGCGAATCGCCGTCGCCGGAAATGCCGATGTAGGTGAGGTTGCGGTTGGCGGCGCTGGCGCCGGAGGTCACGGACGGCATCCGTCCATGCACGGAGTTGAACC
>CAYMQV010000134.1:0-595 GCA_964392395.1 uncultured Gemmatimonadaceae bacterium | reverse complement strand
GAAGTACGCCGTGGTCTTCGATGAACAGCCGATGCCGCTCATCTTGGCAGCCCGATGTGGTTCGAGCTCGAGTTCCCATGCCGTCTGCACCAGGGCGGCGGTGACGGAATCATGACCGCACCCCGCGCAGAGTGTCGACATCGCACCTTCGTAGTCGCGCAACGTCAGCCCGCGCCCGTTGGTGCGCGAGCCGGGATGTCGTACCGGTGGCTTGGCGATCGACGTCATGCAGTCACCCTGGCCGGATGGGCCGTCACGGCACCCACGACCACTTGCGCGGTGAGTGGCATGCCGCCGTAGTCGAGAATGGAGGTCAGGGACGCTGGAGCGACCCCGAGTTCGATCGTCAGCAGCGACTTGAGCTGCGCGTCACGGTTCTGCTCGATCACGAACATGCGTTCATGTGTCCCGAGAAAGTCGCGCACCTCGACGCCGAACGGGAACGCGCGGATGCGCATCACGTCGACGATGATGCCCTGGGCGCGCAGAATGTCGGCGGCTTCGCGCACCGCGGCATCGCACCCGCCGATCGTCACCAGCCCGATGTCCGCGCCATCCTGCACGCGGAGCGGCTCAAGCGCGAGCGACAACCAGG